>CAYTJV010000363.1:0-8033 GCA_964438165.1 uncultured Planctomycetaceae bacterium
CCCGGCGAGCACCCCTGGTCGCTCGACATGCTCGGCAGGCACGGCAGCGTCTATGCGAACTACGCGGTGAACGAGGCCGACCTGCTCCTGGCCCTTGGAGTGCGCTTCGACGACCGCGTGACGGGCAAGGTGGCGGAGTTCGCCAAGCACGGCACGATCGTCCACATCGACATCGATCCTTCGGAGATCAACAAGATCAAGCAGGCCCATCTCCCCATCGTCAGCGACGTCAAGTACGCGCTGGCCGAATTGAACAAGATCGTTGTCCCGTCGGGGGACTTGGAGGCGTGGCACAAGGCGATCCGCGAGTGGAAGCAATCCGATCCGTTCGGCTACGACAAGGATTTCGACGGCATCCTTCCGCAGCACGCCATTGAAACGCTCTGGAAACTTACCCGGGACCGCGACGCCATCATCGCCACCGGCGTGGGGCAGCATCAAATGTGGTCCGCGCAGTTCTACAAGTTCCGCCGGCCGCGACGATGGCTCTCCAGCGCCGGCCTGGGGACGATGGGCTTCGGGCTTCCTGCTGCCGTAGGGGCAAAGATCGCCCATCCCGACAAGCTAGTCGTGGATATCGATGGCGACGGAAGCTTGTTGATGAACATCCAGGAAATGGCCACCTGCTTCTGCGAGAAGGTGCCGGTGAAGGTGATGCTGCTGAACAACCAACACCTCGGCATGGTGGTCCAGTGGGAGGATCGTTTCCACGCCTCGAATCGCGCCCATACCTATCTTGGTCCGATAGACCACCCTGAAGCGGTAGGACTGGGGAACGGGATCGGGCCGGAACAGCGGTATCCCGATTTCGTAACCATTGCCCGGGGGTTTGGCTGGGACGCGCGAAGTATTCAGAAGAAAACGGAACTCGAAGAGGGCCTGCGAGAGTTGATCGACTCGTCGGGGCCCTATCTGCTCGACGTTGCCGTGCCCTACCAGGAGCACGTTCTGCCCATGATCCCGTCGGGCATGACGATCCGGGAGCTGATCCGGGAGTAAGCGGCTGTCCGGAAACGGGGACACGCTCCCGGATGTTGCGTGTTGGCCCGACTGGACATCTTGAGATCATTCATTACTGCCAGCGCCGTGAACACAATGGCCAACACGTAACCCGCCCATCGCTTTCGAATTGTCACCCGCAAACTCATCTTTACGCTCCGCATTTGGCAGAGAATCAGTTGGCCTCAGACGGCTTCAGCCCCGGAGGGGCGCGTGAGCCGCAGTGGCTCGGGACTAAGTCGCCTCCTCTTGAAGGGCAGCAGCAGACCCGGAGTAGCGCGACCGCCCGTGCGGTGCGTGATTCCTCGACATGGGGCAACTTCTGTTGGGGTCGCCCGGTGAGAGATCCTCACGCCGGTAAATATGGGGAACTGACCCCATCGCGACAACGGGGAGGGGGAGGCCAGCAACCCTGGCCTCTCTCTTACCCGCTACTTGAGAATAGGGGCGGTCTTGGCCGATCCTCACTCGCCACGCCACGCCAAAAAGAGCCCCTGGGCGATCTTGCCGGCATGGGCCAGCTCCTGCATGAATGCCATTTCACCGGCGAGCGACTGCATGAGCTCGGCGTCGAAGCCGATGATCCGCAAAGCATCGTACGCAAGCTGCATATTGAGCATGTTCAGGTACAGGTCGACGTAGGGGCCGAATCGGCCCGTGTCTTCCGCCGCCCGGACCTCGCAGCCGGCCTCCGAGAGCAGCCTCCGGTATCCGTCCAGGTCCTGAACGCTGGGAAACTTCATGAAGCGGAGCCACCGCCGGGCCTCGTCGGCCGAGAGCCCGGCGGGGCCTTCGATCCAGTCGGTGAAGGCGATCACTCCGCCCGGCTTGACCAGGCGGACCGCCTCGGTGATGAGCTTCTGCTTATCGACGACGTAGCACCACGCATCCTCCCCCCAGACGAAATCGAAGCTCGCGGCAGGCAGGCCCGTGTCGCAGACGTCGGCAAGCGTGAAGGCAACCCGCTCAGCCAGCCCTTCCGCCGCACAGCGGCAGCGCCCACGCTCGATCACTGCCGCGGTGGCGTCCACGCCGTGCATCCGATCGACGTTGCGGAAGCGAACCAAGAACCGCATCCCGGCCCCGGTGCAGCAGCAGAGATCGACCCCCGACATGCCCGCCCCGATGCCCGCCCGCTCCGCCAGGTCCATCGACGAGCGGAACCCGCCGATGTGTATCTGCTGCCCCATGATGAGTTCCCACAACTGCCCCTCGGGGCCGCTGTAGACTGCCTGGACGTCGCGCAAACCGATGTCGGATACCTGCTTCATCTTGACCCCCCGGTTCTTCGTAGGACTGGCTGCCTCCTTCATATATACTGGCAATTCACCGCGTACGCTACGGACCCCCGCTAGCGGTACGGTTTCAGGAGGCCGAGGAATGGGTAGAATGTCGGTCATGGCTTTATCCAAGCAAGACCTGTTGCGCGACATCCCGTCGGTCGAACGCCTTCTTCAGGAAACCGAGGCAGAGTGGCTCGCCGCGGCGATCCCGCGGAGGATTGTGGTCGAGTGCGTCCGCGCCGCCGTGGAGTGTGCCCGACAGCGGGTGCTCTCCGAGACCTTCCAGGACCAGGGCGAAAAGTCCCGCCGAGCGGCGATCCTGGCCGACTTCCGCGAGCGTTTGGGCACGGCCGCGAGGCCGCACTACCGCAAGGTGGTCAACGCCACGGGAATCGTCCTCCACACCGCTCTGGGCCGCGCGGTCCTGCCCGGCCGGGCGATTCGCCAAATCCAAGAAGAGCTTTCGGGCTATTCGCTGCTTCAGGTCGACGTGGAGACCGGCGGGCGCTCGAAGCGCGACGAGCGGATCGAGTGGCTCTTGCAGCGGCTCACCGGGGCCGAGGCCGCGACCGTGGTCAACAACAACGCCGCTGCCACGGCCATCGGGCTGAACCCCGTGGCCAAGGGCAAGGAGGTGATCGTCTCCCGCGGGCAGCTCGTGGAGATCGGCGGCTCGTTCCGCCTCCCCGAGGTCATGGCCGCCGCCGGGGCCAAGCTCGTCGAGGTAGGCAGCACCAACAAGACGCACTTGCGCGACTACGAGCGGGCGATTACAGAGAACACGGCGGCGATCCTGCGGGTCCATCCGAGCAACTACAAGATCGTGGGGTTCACTTCCGAAGTGCCTCTTGAAGAACTGGTCAAGCTGGCCCATGCCAAAGGCTTGATCCTGATCGACGACGTGGGGGCCGGCCCGTTGGTGGATTTCTCCCGCTTCGGCTTCGACAAGGAGCCCACGCTGCCGGAATCGGTCGCAACCGGGGCCGACCTCATCACGTCCAGCGCCGACAAGCTGATCGGCGGCTCGCAGGGCGGGATCATCCTGGGCCGGGCCGACCTGATCCAGGCGATCCGCAAGAACCCCTTTGCCCGCATCGTCCGCGTGGGGAAACTCACGCTGGCCGCCCTGGAAGCCACGCTCACGCTATTCCTCGACGAGGCCCTGGCCCTGCGCGAAGTGCCCACGCTCCGCATGTTGTGCCGCCCGCTGGGAGAAATCGCCGAGCAAGCCGAGCGGATCGCCCGGGCAATCGCCGAGCAGTCCCCCGGCACGGCCGTTTCCGTGATCGATGGCTTCTCGCAAATGGGAAGCGGCTCCCTGCCGGGCCAGGACCTGCCCACGCGACTCGTAGCGGTCGAATCGCCCTCGATCGAAGCCGGCGAGTTGGCGATGCGCCTGCGCCGCCACGGGCGGCCGGTATTCACTCGGGTTCATAAAGGACAAGTGCTGGTGGACCCACGGACCCTGCTCGACGGCGAAGAGCCGATCGTCGTTCAGGCGTTCGTCCGGGCGCTAGCGTCAAACTCACGCACGTCTCTTGTGCATTCAACGCCGATTTTCGCAGAGGGGAAACCGGCTGACATTTCTTGCGGATCGCTGGACGGCGAGCGGGGAGGCGGAGTTATTAGTTGAACTCGACGCTCCCAGCAAAGGAAACCGCGCCAAGGTATGGCACTTGTCCTTGAGCATTTCCACAAAGGCCATTGCGGCCAAAGGCTTGTCACGAGCGATGTATTTAAGAATCCCCTCAAGGTCGGCGACCGCGAGCGGAGAAAAGAATGGTTCGCTCATGGCACGTCGCGGTTGGCAAGTTGGCGGGCCTTCTGTTCAAGTCTCGCAAAAACTTCGCGGGCCGGAATGCCCGGACCGGAATCCATGCCGGCATGGATTTCACGTTGGAGTTCCCGCCGCCGCTTCAGCAGGCGCACTGCCTGATCCAACAGCTCGCCGCGGCTTTGATACACTCCCGATTCCAACTCATGTTGAATGAACTGCTCGTTCCGGCCACGCCCGAAATTGCCAAAAAGGGGCTCGCACCGATCGTTGGGGAGAATCGCGTTTTCGACTAAAAAGTCGCCGTGGTCCAATTCCTGACGATTCGGCGTGTGGCGGCGTCTTCAGCCCCGAAGGGGCGGAATATGACAGCCAGACACCGAGTTGCGTGAAACTAAACCGCGATATAGGCGGCGGCTCTCAACGGCCGATTACGCAGGTCAGAACTATTTTGGCAAGAGAGGCAAACGAAGGTAGTTCTGCCCCTTTTCGGCATTGACTCCTTACGGCATTCACTTGGCAGCTTGTCTCTCCCGATTCAACGGGCGAGATTTTTTGGCCGACACGACCTCGAAGGGGACGGCCGGGAGCATGCCGATCACGCTGCGGCTGGTGACCAGCTTCTTGTCCGTTTTGTTGACGTAGGAGTGTTCCTGCGAGAGGACGAACAACAGGTTACCCTTCAGCCCCGCCTTGACCGTCTCCGGGTCACACTTGACGGGGACGACCAGCCCGCGACTAAGTCCAACGGGCACGGGTTGCTCGAGCGTGATGCCTTTGGGCGGCTCGCTCAATTCAAAACGTAAATTGTGCGCGTCGACTCCTTGATCGACCATGAAGCGGGCCTGGCCGATTCCTTCGGCGGGGAGCCGCAGCCCGCTGTCGACAGACGTGCACGGCGGTTTGCCCGCCGGTTTGCCCGTCACGAACACCGCCCAGTCTTTTGTCGGCACGATATGCCGCAAGATGAAGGCCTGGGTCATCTCGTCGGCGGGAAAGGCGGGCCGGGAGAAGCGCCGGCCCTGAATCGTCGCATAGCCGTTGAGCTGCAGGAGGAAGGGTTCCTTGGCGGCCTCCGTCGTGACAGAGAGCGTGAGGCGGACCTTGTCCTCTTTGCCCGGCACCCATGCGCCGCTGAGTCCGAAGCCCTTGGGCGGGTTTACCAGTTCCAGAGCGATGTCGTCGTTGAAACCGTCCTTGCGAATGGCATGGACCGTGATCGGCACGCACGTGCCCGCCTGAGCGGTGACGCTGGAGGGGGTGACGCGAAGGTCGAAATCAGGCCGTGGGGGCCGGATGTACAGGCGGTAGGCAAAGTCGGGCCCGCCCCGGCCCTGCGCGTCGCTGATCGAGATGTACTGCGCGCCCTTCGTCGTCGTCAAAAGCCGGGAGTCGGCATGGTGCGTGATCATCGGCCACGCCTTGTCTTCGTAATCGTCGTCGTAGGCCAGCACCTTGCCACTCTCGTCGGTCAGACGGACCACCGAATCCAGGGGCGAGTACATACGCCGGGCATAGACTTCCGCCACGACCGCGCCCAAGCCGGAGAACTTGAAGAAATCGACGTCGCCAGGTCGGTCGATCCGACCGTTGATGACGACCGGGGAACCCACGTCTTGGGCCGCGTTGGGGTTGTCGTTGGGCTCCTCTTCGGCCACTTCCCGCAGAGTATCCACGATGAACCCCACGCGGTTGGAGAAGATGTTGTTCTGCTCCAGGACATCGGGCCGAATGCCGCCCCCGCCGCGGTAAAATGAGGGCTCCAAGTCGATTGTCTTGATGGGCAAATTCCAACCCTTGACCTGGACGGTGCACGGCTGGCCGGCCCGCCCCCCCAAGGGGAACAGGCCGGTCACGTAGGGGATCTCGCCAATGGAGATTCGGTACGTGAAATCCTCGCGGCCGCGATAGATCGAGTCGTGGACCTCGATCGCGTAGTTGCCGTCCTTGGGGATCTCGAAGTAAAGGACCGGATCGTGAAGGAAGCCGAGCGAGTCGGCAAAGGCAACCTCATTGCCCTGGTCGTCGTAGAGGTGCAACACGGCCTGGAACCAGCCGGGGACCGCGTCGGCCAGGTAAGGGATCAGTCCCCGGGCGGCGCAATGCGTCACCAGCTTGGTCCCCTTCTTGGCCTCAAACCAGAAGCGGTCTACATCGCCGGGCATGATCTGGCCGTTGACGACCATCGGAAGTTGCAGGTGGACGGATTGATGGGGCGCGACATCGTTGGGCTCCTGTTCGCGCGTTTCCGGGTACTGCCCCACGTAGAAATAGAGCGGATTCGACATCCCGGTGGGATGCAGCAGCCGGAGCTCGCGGTCACCGAACGGGGCATCCGGTGCGAGTTGAATCTGGACGGTGAGTTCCTCGGCGATCTGGGAATTCGGTTGCCGCTTGGGATCGGCCTGTCGCTTCTGGTAGATTGCCACCTCCTTGAGCTGCTCTTCTGTAATCCCGGCCGTCTTGATCGCGTCCTGGCGGGTCACTTTGCCCTGCCCGCGCACCTTCTCCAGCTCCTCAATCGTGAAGTTGATCTTCATGTTGATGGCGTTCGCTTCACCCTGGGTCATCGGCCGATACCAGCGCACGATCTTGGTCTGGATGCCGCCGCCGGAGATGTACGCGTCGGTCGCTTCCTTGATATTCTCGCCGCCGACGACGACCTCGAAGGTGGTGCCGCGGCAACCGCCGCCAGGGAAGACGTATCCGACGTGCGGGATTCTCGCGGTTTGAGCCGGGAGTTGGGAGCCGGCCGCTAGGAGAATGGCAATTGCAATGGGCCATGGCGATCGAGAGACGATCATCGGTAGACTCCGCTTACATGATTTCCTTGATGGTAAGAAAGGGGGAGTAAGAATGGGACAGGATCCCCGTTTTAGTAGGATACGTGGGCATTGACCTTTCCCATTCTCACATTCTCGGACCTGTGCCGTTTTCATCCTTCACATTCTACTCCATCCGCGGCTGTTGCGGATCAACTTGTCGATTTTCCAATTCCCGACTCCTCTGGTCCCCAACATCTTTCGGGGGACGAGGCGGCGATTACGGCGACTGCCCCGGGCCGCCGCCGGCCGCGCGGTACCCGAGAGCACCAAGGCCCCTGCGGGCGACCGTTCACGTGCGAGCGGAAGCCGCTGTTTTTTTTGGTCAACAGATCGCCCGTTTTTCCGCTTCGGGGGGTCGGCGTGGGGGGTGGCCGCCGCGGCGTCTGGGCGTGGCAACCACCTGCCACCGCGACGCTCCGCCAGGTTCAGTTTGCGCGATTCGTGGCCCTATTTTCAAGCCGGAATTTTGCGGGAGGATTTCCTGTCGGCGGGGGGCAGACTCAGAGTCTTCGATGCGGCTGCCTTGGGTGCTTCGACGGACCAACTACTACGGGCTGCTGCTTGTGTGCTCGGTCGCCACGCCCGTTCTGATGGCGGACGCGACTGTCGGAACTGAATTGTGTCGAGAAATGTTTTTCAAATCAGTTGTCTTAGAAAACACGCTCTCCGAAGGAAGAAGTCGCAAAGCGTTTGACAGGTCCGCCAAGGGCGTTAGGTTCAAGGGTGTTTCCATCAGGCTCTTCCATTTCTCGGAATTGGAAGCTGTCCCAGGAAAGCACGAGAACTGATTCGAGAATGCCCGAATCGGTCGATTCGGGTTTCGTCGGCATCATTGGGAGGACCTATCATGTTTCGGTCCAAGTTTCATCGCGCTGATCGTCGCCATAACTCGAAATTCCGCAGGATTCCGCAAATCGAGTCGCTGGAGACTCGCGCCGCGGCCGGGGATCTGCTGGTAGGTCTGGGAAGCGCCGCCGTGGCCAGCCAAGGGAGCGTGGCCCTCGCCGACAGTGCGGCGGATGAGGCGTTTGGTGAGCGGGGTCTGCGCTCGGACACCGAATACCTGGATCGCTGGATCGCCGGCGAAGAAGCCGGGCCTCGCTCGAGCGTTCGCAAGGGGGTTCGCTCGACGGAGCGCCGGCTTTCGCGGAC
>CAYTJV010000364.1:0-8032 GCA_964438165.1 uncultured Planctomycetaceae bacterium
GAGATCCCCGATAGCCCGGGAAACTATTGGTATGTGTGGTTCGACGCCCCCATCGGCTACCTGGGCTCGACGCTCGAGTGGTGCCAGCGCACGGGCGAGGATTTTGGTACCTGGTGGCGCAATCCCGGAACGGAAATCCATCACTTCATCGGCAAGGACATCACCTACTTCCACACCCTGTTCTGGCCGGCGATGCTCAAGACCGCGGGCTTTGACCTTCCGGCTCGCATCCATATCCACGGCTTCCTGACGGTCAACGGCGAGAAGATGTCGAAATCGCGGGGCACTTTCGTGTGCGCGGCCACGTACCTCGATCAGCTCGACCCGGCGTATCTGCGCTACTACTACGCCTCGAAACTCACCAGCCGGGTGGAAGACATCGACATGAACCTGGAGGAATTCGTCGCAAAGGTGAACGCCGACCTGGTGGGCAACGTGGTGAACCTGGCCGCCCGCACCGCCCGCTTCGCCGAGAAGTGCGGCCTGGCGCCCGAGTACCCCGCCGACGGCGGGCTGTTCGCCCAGGCCGCCGCCGACGGCGATGCGATTGCCGAGGCCTACGAGGCCGGCGATTACGCCAAGGCCATGCGGCTCGTGCTTGGCGCGGGCGACCGTGCGAACCAGTTCATCGAGCGGGCCGCGCCGTGGAACCTGGCCAAGGACCCAGACAAGAAGCGCCAGTTGCAGGACGTTTGCACAACCGGCCTGAACCTCTTCCGCCAATTGGCCATTTATCTCGCCCCGGTGCTGCCGCGGCTCGCCCAACAAACCGGGCAGCTCTTGGGCCAGCCGATCGAGCGTTGGGACGAATCGAAGCAGCCGCTGGTTGCCCGGCCGGTGAGCCGCTACGAGCACATGATGGTCCGCGTGCGCCGCGAACAGGTCGAGGCGATGATCGAAGCCAGTCGAGAGAAGGAGCCTAGCGTGTCAGAACCACTGCCCCCTCAAGAGGCTCAAGACAGCGACGAGCCGCTCAAGGCCGAGCCGCTGGTCGAGAACCTGATCGCGATCGACGATTTCACCAAGGTCGACCTGCGGATCGCGCGGGTTGTATCCGCGGAAGACGTGCCCCAGGCCACCAAGCTCCTGAAGCTCACGCTCAGCCTCGGCGGCGACCAGCGGCGCACGGTCTTCGCCGGCATTAAGACGGCATACCAGCCGGAGCAGCTCGTCGGGCGCCTGGTGGTCCTGGCCGCGAACCTGGCCCCGCGGAAGATGAAATTCGGCACCAGTGAAGGCATGATCCTCGCCTCCGGCCCCGGCGGCAGCGAGATTTTCTTGTTAGCCCCGGACAACGGCGCCAAGCCAGGGCAACGAGTACATTGACTTGACGAAAGAACCGCAGCGCTGTAAAATATTACAACGCGGCGGCCAACAACCGGAGGGGAAAACCGCGGCGATGATTCAGGTGATCTGTGAGCGCGAAAAGAATTCATCGAAAGATCGAGCGGACACCGGAACAACAGCGCCGCCTGCAAGAAATCCGTGAACGGTTTCAGCACGAGCGTCCCGGCTTGGAGGACTTGCTGGCCAGTGGGGACGCCACTGAAGTCGTTTCGCAGGGCGAGTATCTCGATCTGCGGGCAATGCTGGCAGGACTCAAGAAGCACCGGGAGCGTCAAGGGCTCAGCCTCGCAGATGTTGCTGATCGGAGCGGCATGGACCGTGCGGCGGTCAGCCGATTGGAAAACGGCGTGTATGTCAACCCGACGGTCGATACCCTTTACCGCTATGCCCAGGCCATCGGCGCGGAGATCGGCTTTAGCGTCCGCGTGTCCTAGAAGACAACCGGGAGGCAAACATGACGAAAGTCCTAATCCGGATACTCTCTTTGGCGATGCTGACGTTTGCCTGTGCCCAAGGCAGCGGCGCGGATTGGTCCATGGATCGCGCCGACGCGGCCCGGAGCGGCCATGCCTCGGAACAGCTTCCCGCGGCGATTTCGTTGCGATGGACCGTGCGCGAGGCAAATCCGCCGGCGCCGGCGTGGCCGAGCATCGATCGGATGCCGTTCGACCGCGCCTACCCGGTCGTGGCGGCTGGAGGAAAGCTGTATTACGGGACTTCTTCGGACGACAAGGTGGTTGCGCGGGACGCGGCGACCGGGAAGGTCTTGTGGAGGGTGTTCACCGGCGCCCCGGTGCGGTTTGCCCCGGCCGTTTGGCGGGACCGCCTATTCGTGGCCAGCGACGACGGCTTTCTCTACTGCCTGAGCGCCGCCGATGGCAGCCTGGTGTGGAAGCTCCGCGGCGGCCCCCGGGCCGACATGCTCCTGGGCAACGATCGGATGATCTCGCGTTGGCCCGCCCGCGGCGGACCCGTGGTGGCCGATGGCATCGTCTATTTCGCTGCCGGGATCTGGCCTTCGGAAGGGGTTTTCATCTATGCGGTCAACGCCGCCACAGGCAAGAAGGTCTGGTGCAACGATTCGTCGGGCGCGATCGAGATGGACCAACCCCACCCCGGGGCCCGCGCGGTTAGCGGCGCGGCGGCACAAGGAGGACTGGCCGTGGCGGGCGACGTGCTCCTGGTGCCGACCGGGCGGGCCGTGCCTGCGGCCTTCGGCCGCTCCGACGGGAAGTTCCGCTACTTCCATCTCAACGCCAACCGGGGCGCGGGAGGATCGGATGTTGTGGCCTTCGATCAGTTCTTCGTCAATGGCGGCACGCTCTTCGCCGCCTCCGACGGGAGCTTGCAGCAGATCCTGGGCAAGGAAGTCGGCAAGCAGCGTCAGCCCGTGACCCATTCCTACACGGCAGGCGTGCAGATCGCCGTACATCCGCGGTGGGTGGTCTACGCGAGCGGAAATCGCGTGCGTTCGGTCGACCGCGGGCGGCTGCTGGTGGATCGCGAAATCGCGGCCCGCGCTGTGCGCGGGTCTCCCGACCCCGCACACCCCGCGACCGAAGGTCTCCAGCCGCGCGGGAGACCTGCGGTCACCGATTCGGCGAGGTCAGGAGACCTGCGCCGAGCGCAGAGCGGAGACCTGCGCCGAGCGCAGAGTACCAAGACGCTGAATAGGCCGACGTGGACGGCCGACCTGTCAAGCGGACCGGTCACATCCCTGATCGTCGCTGGCGACTGGGTCCTCGCCTGCGGCAAAGACACGGTAACGGCCCTGGACATTGCGACCGGCCAGGTCCGCTGGCGTGGAACGGTGGTGGGAACACCCTGGTCGCTGGCGGTTGCCGACGGGCGGCTCCTGGTGAGCACCGATCGCGGCGCGATCCACTGCTTTGCCCGCGGCGACTCCGTGCCGGTAGAATTGCCCCCTGACTTCCAGACTTCCGAAGTCTCCAAGACTTCGGAAGTCTCCCCGGCGGAGTCGCCCTCGCTGCCTGCTGAATCTAACGAGAAGTCGGTGTTCGCCGAAACGGCTGAAGAGATCCTCCGGCAAAGCAGCGTCGGGCAAGGTTTCTGCCTCGATCTGGGCTGCGGCGACGGGCATCTGGCCCTGGAACTTGCCCGGCGCACCAAGCTGCGGATCTACGCAGTCGACGCGGATCCGGCGAAGGTCGCGGCCGCCCGGGAAATGCTGAGCGCCGCCGGACTCTACGGCGTGCGCGTGGCGGTGTACCAAGCCGACCTGACCGCGCTGCCGTACCCCAATTACTTCGCCGATCTGATCGTTTCCGGGCGCAGCGTCAGCGAGGGAGCCGACGCGGTGCCCCAGGGCGTTGTGGCGCGGGCCCAGCGTCCGTACGGCGGCGTGGCGTGCCTCGGACGGCCCGGGAACATACGCACGTCGGTCCGCGGGCCGCTGGAGGGCGCCGGCAGTTGGACGCATCTTTACGGCGGGCCGGCCAACACCGTCTGCTCCGAGGACCGGCGGCTCCGCGGCCCGCTTAACATGCTCTGGTTCCGCGACACGGACCTGGCCATGCCCAGCCGGCACGGCCGCGCCCCGTCTCCGCTGGTGGCCGAGGGGCGGATGTTCGTCGAGGGGCTCGACGTGGTGCGAGCCGTGAACGTCTACAACGGCTCGGTCCTCTGGGAATCACCCTTGAAGGGATTGCTGCGGCGGTATCACCAGGACCACTTGACGGGCGTGGCTGCCACGGGGAGCAACATGTGCCTCGGCTTGGATCGCTTATTCCTCCATACCGCAGCGCAGTGCCTCAGCCTGGACGTGAAAACCGGCCGTCAGGTCGGCTGCTGGGAGGCTCCTCGCCGGCCCGACGGCAAGCCCGGCCGCTGGGGATTCATGGCCTACCACGAGGGACTCCTCTTCGGCTCCGTGCCCAACGAGGAACACATGGTCAAGGAATCGTGGGACGCGTACCTCGGCAAGCTCGACATGAGCGAGCTGTTGAGCGAGTCGGGGATGCTCTTTGCGCTCGATGCCCGGACCGGCGCGCCGCGATGGACGTTCACGCCGCAACACTCGATCCGCCACAACGCGATCGCCATCGGGCAAGGGCGCGTGTACTTGATCGACCGGCCCGCCGCGGAAATCGACACCCCGAAGGCCGAGACCCGCGGCGCGAAGCCCGACCATCCGGCCGGGCGTCTGCTGTGCCTGGACGCCCAAACCGGCAAGCTCCTCTGGGAAGCCGGCAAAGACATTTTTGGCACGCTCTTGGCCCTCAGCGAGAAGCATGGCGTGCTGGTGATGTCCTATCAGCCGACCAGGTTCCAGCTCGATTCGGAGCGCGGCGGCCGCATGGCGGCGTTCCGCGCTTCCGACGGCACGCGGCTCTGGGATGTGGCGGCGCGGTATCGCTCGCGGCCGATCCTCAACGACCGCGCGATCTTCGCCGAGCCGGGCAAGTGGGATCTGCTCACGGGAGAGCGCCTGCCGCTGGATTTTTCCCGCTCCTACGGGTGCGGCATTCTGGCCGGTTCGACGCGGCTCCTCATCTACCGCTCGGCGACGCTCGGTTACTACGACTTGGAAGGAAGGCGGAAGACCGAGAACTACGGGGGCATCCGGCCCGGCTGCTGGATCAACGCAATTCCCGCCGGCGGACTGGTGCTGCTGGCCGACGCCGCAAGCTGGTGTACGTGCAGCTACCTCAACCAGGCGACGATCGCGCTGGCGCCTTGGGACCGGTAGCAGGCGCACTCCGTGTGCCGTCCGCCGGTTAGCATCTGCGCAGAAATAACTTGGACAACTTCTTGTGGTGCAGGCGTCCCGCCTGCCCCGAAAACCGCAGGCGAGACGCCTGCACCACAACCAACACAATCGACCATGTTATTTCTGCGCGGTCGCTTACGGCACACGGAGTGTGCCTACTACTCTGCCGAGCCTTACGCGAGGTAATCCACGATCTCGAGCATCGCGGTGATCGGCGCGCAGCGCTCGCCGTCGTGGTAATAGGCGCGGTCGCCGCCGCGCCGATCGGCCGCATCCAGGGCCGCTTCGGCCCGCTTGAGCAGGGCGATGGTGTCGTCGTTTTCCGTGACTTGCGCCACGGCGACACTGAGGGTGAGCCTCGGTTGCTCCGCGTCAGGCGAGGCGTGCGACTGAGAGAACCCTTCCCGAAGGCGCTCGGCGATGCGGATCGCGTCGGCAATCCCGGCCGACGGCAGCAAGAGCGCGAGACAACCGGGTGCATAGTGGCCCACGACGTCCATTTCGCGGAGCGTCGCCGTGAGATACTTCGTCAGGGCCAGCGTCACCAGATCGCGCTGCGCCGTGTCCCAGTGTTGGACGTCCTGATCGTACTGGTTCACCTCCACCAGCAGGACCGAGAAGGTCGGGCCGCCCCGCTTCCATTCGGCGATGCGATTTCGGACCTGTTGACAAAGGTGGTCCGGCTGGGCAGGATCGACAGCCCGGAAAAGGCCGCGCATCCCCCCACAGCGGAGGCACCCCGACCCGCGCCCACGGCGCATCTGGCGCTCCCCACGGCAAGGAAATCGGCAATCACGAAAGCCCGAAGGGACGAAAGCCCGAAATGCACTGGGAATAATGACTGCTCGCCCGCCACCCTCGGCTCGCTCTTTCGGGTCTTCGTTCTTTCGGGCTTTCGTGATTACGACGATTCCCGAAGTCTGCCGACTTCGGCTACGACACGAGGCGCCACGCCGCGTTCAGACGCTCCAGGGGCTGCGGTAGTCGCGCGAGAGCCACTTGGGATCGCCCGTGCCGTCGACGAACTCGAACTTGGCCGGGTCCCACTTGAGCTTCTGGCCGTGGTAGTAGGCCTGATTTATCAAGTGGCAGCAGATCGCCGAGTGCCCGCCCACCTGCTCGCTGGTGATCGGCTTCTTGCGCGATTTGACGCAGTCGAGGAAATCCCAGAGGTGGTCTTTGCTGACGTAGAGCTGGATCTTGGCGTCCTTCAGGAACGCACGCTCGGCCTTCTGGACTTCCGCGGCGCAGGAGGTCTTCTTGTCCTTTTCTTTGTTGCCGGTGAACGAGGCGATCATCTCGTCGCCGCGCTTGAACGTGAACCGCCCGCGATTGACCTGGATCTCGCCTTCGGTGCCGTGGAAATGAACGCCGAAGCCGTCCTTGTGCTCCACGACGACGCCGTTGGCGTAGACCAGCTTGGCGCCGCGCTTGGCGCCCGGCTTTTCCGGTGGGAGGATTTCCACCGGGCCGCTGGCGTCCATGCCCAGGCCCCACTGGGCGATGTCCAAGTGGTGCGCGCCCCAGTCGGTGACCATGCCGCCGCCGAACTCGCGGTAGGCCCGCCAGTTGGGGAAATGCTTGTGGAGGCCGCGCGGGCTGAGCTCCGAGTTGTAGGGCCGCATCGGGGCGGGCCCGACCCAGAAGTCCCAGTCCAGGCCGGGCTCCATCGGCTCCTCGGGCAGGTCGCAGGGGATTCCCGGATCGCCGAATTGGCACTCGACGCGCTCGATCTTGCCGATGGCGCCGTTCTGGACCAGCTCGCAGGCCACGCGGAACTCCTTCGAGGATCGCTGCATCGAGCCGGTTTGCAGCACGCGCTGGTGGGCGTCCACGGCCTTCATGACTTCCACGGCCTCGTGGATGTTGTGCGTCAGCGGCTTCTCGCAGTACACGTCCTTGCCGGCCTTGAGGGCCGCCAGGGTGATGATCGTGTGCCAGTGGTCCGGCGTGGCGATGCAGACGGCGTCGATGTCCTTGCGGCCGGTGATCTCGCGGAAGTCCTTGTACGCCGCGCACTCGTCCCCGCGGCCCGGCTGCTTCGCGTAGAACTCATCCACCCGCTTCTTGGCGGAGTCGCGGCGACTGGTGTCCACGTCGCAGACGGCCAGCACCTGGGTCGTCGGTTGACCCAAGAAGCCGCCCAGGAGCCCCCGATTCTGCGTGCCCATGCCGACAAATCCCATGGTCAGACGCGAGTTCGGCTCGGTTTCGGCTGCCCAGATGTGCGACGGCAGAATGAACGGAGTTGCCGCCGCCGCCGCGGCCCGCTTGAGAAACGAACGTCGAGAAAATGGCATGTCTGCTTCCTTTCGCTTGTCATGCGTTACCGCTTTGCAGCCGGCTTGCGTGGGCAAAGCCACCACGTCTTGAAGAAAACGCCATTGTGGCCACGCCTGAAACGAGCCGTCAAGATGCCGTCACGACCGAGCGAGTTCTGCCTTCTCCGATACGAGCCGGCAACGCAACAATCCGCCCCTTTGAATTGATGCGAGCGCCAGGCGTTCACGCCGTCGCCTTTCCGGAGGCGGCAGGATCGGAGCCGTGCGGTTTGATGCTGATTGTGGCATGCACGGCCTGAGCCAAACGGTCCAACACATCCGAGCGCAGCGTGCGGGTGCCTTCAAGGAATTCGCACAGTACTTGCGACGAAACGCCGGCCTCCGCCGCGATTTCGCGAACAAGGCGGCCGCTCTGATGAATGGCCCGCCGCAGGTGCCCGCTGAACGTGTCTTCCGCCTTTGCCTCCAGCATCCGCTCGTGGTGCTTGCCGAGCTCAGGCAACTCGTCGGCAATCAGCGATCGCTCTCGCTGCAACTGCGACAACAGCTCTTCAGGAATATCGCGTCGCGTCATCTTGCCTTTATAAAATCATAGTATGGCATGGGCCGTCCTGGTCAGTTCAGAATTATACCGTACCCCGCGTGGCCCGAACAGCCTGAGTGGCCCCCCAAA
>CAYTJV010000365.1:0-8030 GCA_964438165.1 uncultured Planctomycetaceae bacterium
CCAGACTTCCGAAGTCTCGGAGACTTCGGAAGTCTGCCCGGCGCGACCCCGAAATGCGGAAGTTATCCCTTGGCCAGTCCTTAGAGACTATTTGGCGCCCTCGCTGGCCAGTTTCCGGAAGTACTGCTCAATGATATCACGGTAATGGGCCGGAAAGTCGCGCCCGATCTGCTGGAGGGCCTCTTCGCGTTGCTTGGGGTGGATGTTGCCCCACCCACTTTGGTGTCCGATGTCGCGTTTCGTAACCACGCCAGGTCCCTTTCCCCCCATTGGTACGCTGTCCTTCGCCGGACTGTTCGGCTGGACATTATCCGCGCCGCCGGCGCCCTGCTGCTGTTGCTGCATGGCTTCGAGTTCCTCGATCAGTTTGTCGAGCGACTTGATCACGCCGTCCTGGAGATTCCGGACCTTGGGGCCGGCGCGGCCCAAATCGAGCCGCCGCTCAATGTCCTCCATGCGCCGGGCGATGTGGTCCAACGACTCTTCCTTGAGGTCCTTCAGATCCGACTCCATGAGCCGGGCAAGCGTGGCGTAGCGTCGGGGGCTCTGCTCGGGGGCATCGAGGAGGCGCGCGATCGCGTCCACGGCCGCATCCCGGTTCAAGAGCCGGTGGTACACGATCGCCTGATAGAACAGCAGGGATGCGGGGTCCACGACCTCCTCGGACTGGATCCCTTCGAGTTGTTCGAGGGCCTCGTCGAAGAGCCGCTGCTGGGCGAGCCACCGGCCATACCAGAGGCGGAAGTTCTTGGCGATCCACGCCGGGGTTTTCGGGTCCGTGAGCCACGGCTGGGACGGCGGCGACAAGGGCGTCTGGGCTCGGGAGCACAGCTCGGCCAGCTTCCGCGCATTCTCGTCGGCCAAGGCCGTGGTGCGGACCAATCGCTCGAGCAACTCGGCGCCCGAAGCCTGCTCCCCCTTGGCCGACCACAACGCCTCTGCCTTGGCACGCACGGCCGGATCGAGCTTGCGCTGGTCCAGCCAGGCGAAAACCTGGGCCCGCACCTGCTCGGCGCTTGGAGGTTGCCAACTGGGAAGCTTCGTCGGCGAGTCGGCCGACGGAGCCCCGACACCGGCCGCCGAGCACCCGAGCGCAACGAACGCGGCCAACAAAAATCGCAGTAGGACGGCCTTTCCAGGCCGTCCGGGACGGCCTGGAAAGGCCGTCCTACGTGACTTGCTTTTCGGCATCATCGGTTCTTCCCCATGTTCAAGTCGCGCGTGATCCGGAAAATGTGCTCCTGGCGATCGGCAAGGCGTTTGAGGGCCTCGATCAGGTCGGGTTTGTCGGCCTGTTCCCCCTGGATCAGCTTCGCGTAGCGGTCGGTCCGCAGGTTGATGCGGAGCTGCAGCGTGCGGATCATGCGAAGCTCGGCGAGCGCGTCGACCAGGGGCGGGTCGAGCGGAGCGCCTTTGCCGGGCGGAGCGGGCCGCTGCTTCCGGTTCTCCTGGTCCTTCAACGCCTTCTTGAGGGCCCGGAGCATTTCGTCGAAGGCCGCAATGATGTCCTCTTCGATGCCCTGCGTGATCTTGTCGATCTTCGCCGCGGAGAGCCGTTCGACGACCTGCTGGATGTCCAGGCGGACCTGCCCGAGGGCTTCCGGGAACGCCATGGCCGTGCCGTCCTCGCGCAACAGCGTGAGGGCCTTTTCCGCTTCCAGGTCGATTTCCGCCTCTTTGCTGCTGAGCCGGCCGGCTTGGATCTCGTGCTCGTGGGTCCGCTCGGCCTGGGATATCTTATCCAGACGCAACGTCCCCTCCAGCACCTCGCGCTGCATTTGCAGCATTTTGGCGAAGCGGGCCTCCAGCGAGATAAGCATGCGCTGGACCTCCTCTTCGCGCAACTGGCGGAGGATTTGTTCCAGGGCGCTGCGGGCCTGCTCCAGTTCCCGGATCGCTTCCTCCTGCTTCTCCAAAGCGCCCTTGCGCTGGGCCTCCTGAAGTTTCTTTTCGGCCTCGCGCATCCGCGATTCGGCGGCCTCCAGGCGTTTGCGCGCGGGGTTGTCTTGCGGGGCGGGCGCTTGGTCCTGGGCCTGTGGCGGTTTTTCGTCGGGCGGCGGCGCTTGGCCCTGGCCCTTGGATTGGCCTTGCCCCTTCGCTTGACCCTGACCTTTGGACTGGTCCTGACCTTTGGGTTGGCCCTGATCCTTGGCTTGACCCTGGCCTTCTTGCTTCTGGCCCTTGGCGCCGGCCTTGGGCTCGCCGGCCTTGGGTTGCTGCGGTTGACCGCCTTGAGAAGGCTGTTCGGACTTGCCCTGCCCCTTGGGGGCCGGTTTGCCCGAGTCTTCTTCGTTGCTCTTGATGTCCTTGGCCAGCCCGCCGGCCTTCTCGGCTACGCGGGCCTGCTCTCCGGACAGCCCCTTCGGCTCGCCGCCGCCGGCCGTGCGGCCTTGGATGTCCTTTTGCTGATTGATCAGTGCCGATAGCCGCTTGAGATACTCGCGGATGCGGGCCTTCTCCGACTCCAGTCGTTTGGCACGGTTCTCGCTCAGCAGCAAGTCGAGCAGGGCCTGCAAGTCCTGCTCGACCGCGGTCTGGTTCTCCACGGCGCGGGCCATCTGGTCCTTCTGGAGCAGGTCGGCCAGGGTCTCGAGCTGCACGCCGATCAATCGCTCCTTGCTCTGGGCGACGGCCTTGCGCAACAGGGCTGCTCGGCGCGGATCGGTAGCCGCGCTGAGCTCGGCCATGCGGAGGAGCTGCTCTTCAAACCGCTTGAAGCGGTCGCCGACCCGCTGCTGCTCGATCGCCAGCTTGTCGGCCGCTGTGACGGCCGGCTTGGCGCCGGCCTCGGCCTTCGGCGCGTCGGCCGTTCCGGGCTGGGCACAAGCGATCGCGGGCATCATTGCCAGCACGATCGCCAGCAGCTTTGGAGTGCGGCGACTTGTCGCCGCTTTCTTTTGCGAGTGGGGACGCTTGGTGCTGCCGAAAAAAAGCGGCGACAAGTCGCCGCACTCCAAAGTGGCCATGGCTACTTCTCCATCAACTCGCGGAGTTTCTCGCGGTGACGCCGCTTGGTCTCTTCCTGGAGCTTCTGTTCCGACTGGAGGATCGACTTCAGTAGCTCGACCGCCTCGTTGAAGTCCTCCAGCTCGATCATCCGCCCGAGCACCTGGCGCATGACCAGGAGGATGGCGTCGACCTGCTGGAGCGACGACATCAGGCCCTCCTTGCCGGCGCCCGGGTCGGCCATCGCCAGTTGCAGCCGATCGAGCCGGCGGTCCAGTTCGGGGAACATCTCGTCGGCGATGCGTTTGAGCGGCTTGGCGATGCCGTCTTCCAGGCGGAGTTTCAGCTCCTCCGTGTCGATGCGGTTGTTGATCAGTTCTTCCCGCATCTGGGCGAAGGCCTCGGCAAGCCCGGCGGTTTCGTAGGCGCTCTTACGGCTGTTCTGCTGGGCCCATTGCACTTGCAGCAGCCGTTGGGCTGCCAGGCGTTCGGGCGAGCGATCGGCTTGGGCGTCGGGCGTGTCGCCGGGCTCCGCGCCTTTCGCCTTGGGACTTGGCGGTTTCGCTGCGAGTCCCGCGCCGGCCGGGGCAAGATCGACCCGCGCCAGCGAGTCCCGCGCATCGGTGACGTCCTTGATCAGGCTCTCGAAGCGCTGCCGCAAGACCAGCTCGCGCGATTGCAGCATGGTGCGGAGCTGCTCCGGGGTCACGACCTCCAGCAGCCAGCGGTCGCTCGTGCCCACGTTGGGGCGGGCTGTCAGGTCGAAATGGTCTTCGGCCTTCACGCACAGGCCCAGCTTCTGCCCCGGCTTCAGGGCCAGCCCGCGCACGTCCAGGGCCTCGGCGAGGCTGTACTGCGTGGCATTGGCCGGCGGCGAGGCGATCGGCTGGATCTTGGGCTGGAGCTTGTCGATCGCGTACTCGAACCAGACCCTGGCGATGCCGTAATCGTCCTCCACGCGGCCTGCGGCCGGAATCGTGGCCTGCGGCGTCACGGCCGAGCCGATCCCGCGCAACTGCACGGAGACTTCGGGCCGGCGGTCTTCGAGGGCCGAGAGCGTCAGTCGCACCGGCTCGCGGCTCTTGATCCCGTCGGCATCGGCCAGCGTGAAGAGCAGAGTCGTGTCTTGGATGAACCGCGGGATGGTGTATGTGAACCGGCAAGGGTCTTCGGCCAAGGGCACTGCGTGCTGCGGCGGCTTGGGAGGCTCCTCCGACGCCGATTCGACCGTCACTCGCACCAGGTCCTTGTTGCTCCGCGCTTGGATCGTAATCCGGGTGCCCGCGGGAAGCTGCATCAGCCCGGTCGCCGGCAGCGACCGCGGCGGCCGATCCATGTATTTAGGAAACTCGCAGTCCAGCAGCATTTCCACGATCGTGGGGTTTTCGACCACGTCGATCTTCAGCCCGCGAATCGCGGCGTCGCCGCCGACCAGGTCGAACGTAATCGGAGTCAGCACGCCGCGGAACGTGTAGGAGTACTCCTGGTACTGCTCGCGTTCGGGCTGGGCGTTGCCCACGCGGGTCATCGCTTTGCGCAGGCCGCCTTCCCCGCGATAGCGGACCTCGACCACGTCGGGGACCACGGGCATGTTGAGGTCGGCCTTGGCGATGAGCTCGAGGTCGGCCCCCCGGGCGACCTTGGCGACTCCGCCGTCGAACCCCTCGACCTTCAGTCGGCAGTTACGGGGCCAAAGCTCATCGGACAGGAGGATCGCCCTCCGGGCCCAGACGGCCGCCAGGTCGGGGCTCGTCGCGGCAAACCCGGCCATCGAGAGCAAGAAGATCGCGGCCGTGCCGAGGCTTTGCCGCAGCGGCCGAGGGTTGAAGACCTGCGAGAGCCGCACCTGGCCGATTGGAGCCTCGGCCTGGCGGCAGGTCGCGGCCAGCAAATGCCGATTGCACTCTTCCGCGGCTCCTGCTGTCCCGGCCAGGTCCACGGCCGTGAGCAGGCTGTCGCGAAACTGAGGAAAGCGGCGCTCCAGGAGCATCGCCAGATTGCTGTAGGTGAGCGGCACCGCGAGCCGGCGAACGACAAGCACCCAGAGGATCGCGGCCGTCGCCACGACCGCCGACGCCAGCAGCGCGCCGCGAACCGCCGGCCCAGGCTCGAAAAACCAATCGGCGGCCAGGCTGAGCCAGAACGCCGCGCCAAGGCAGGACGCCGCCACGCCCAGCCCGCGCAGCCACACGTAACGCTGGATGCGCCGCCGCAGCGCGCCGAGCGCCGCGTGGATCGCGGGAGCAAGTTCGACTCGTGGCGGGTTCCCGGTCATTGGAGGCAAGTCGCGTTACCTGGTTCTCTTCAATTATTCTCACGCAAAGGCGCAAAGACGCAAAGGGAGGAAGGGGAAGGAGGTTTACCACGGAGGCACGGAGCACACGGAGAAGAGTATTCTCCGTGTGCTCCGTGTCTCCGTGGTGACTTCTCTTTTCTTCTTTTTCCTCCTTTGCGTCTTTGCGCCTTTGCGTGAGACACTCTTCTAAATCTCCATCACGCCAGTTTCAGCAGCCGACGGATGAGCCATTCGCCGCACAGCAGGCCGCAGAGGACGAACATCATCGCCTCCAGCCATGGCCGCTCGGATTCGGGGTTCGGGCCGCTGGTGACGATGCTGATCCGCGTGCGGTCTTTCAAATGGTCGACCAAGGGGTCCGGCGTCTCCGGCCCCCATGCCGCGTCGACCGTCGGATAGTATTTCCCCCCGGAGCCCGTGGCGATGCGGCTCAACAGGGCGTCGTTGCGCTGTGGGTTCTCGCGTTCCAGGTCCGGCAGGCGCACCTGGATCCGCCGCACGAGGCGCTCGCGGTCGCTCTCGGGCACGGCAAGCTCCAGACGGTACACGCCCTCTTGCAGGACCGTGAGCTGGCCGGCGTACATCCCCTCGCGGGTCGCATCGGACCGCAACGTGACGCTCTGCACGCCGCGGCTGGGCTGAATCACGTCCAACGCCACGCTCGGCGCCCGAAGCGGCTTAAGCTGGGCGTCGGTCAACTGGGCCCGGATCTCCACGGTGTTGCCCAACAGGTAGCGCTCCTTGTCGACCAGCAGCGACCCGCGGTGCGACTGGCGCAGCAGCCGCCCTTGACTAACGTGCCGCACCAGCCGCGTATAGAACTGGTCGAAGTAGCTTTCCTCGACGCGGCGGAGCCGCCACATCTCGCCGCTGCCCATGTAGAACACGCGGCCGGAGCCGTAAAACTGCCCGACGAAATAGGCCGGTTGGCGGTCGCCTTGGCCGACCTGCGGATCGGAGAAGCGGGCGAAGACGGTGGCCCCGGGTTTGGGGCTGCGGATCGGCTGAAAGCTGTACACGCCGGGCAGTGACGCCCACGCCTGCTGGTTGGCCGACTCGGTGTCGGCCAACCAAAGGAACTCCGCCTCGCGCCCTTCGCGGGTGAACTCCAGTGGCCAGGGGTCCTTGGAAGCGTAGGTCTCGCTCTCGGCCGCCGTTGCCCGGCGCTGGAACTCCACGGGGTAGAGGGCGCGGATCTTGGCCATGGCCGGATTCTGGAGCCAGCCGCTGACGGTCTGGCCGGTATGGATGGGCCCGGCGACCACGATCAGTCCGCCCCCTTGCTCCCCGACCCAGCTTTCCAGCAAATCGGTCTGTGCGGGACTGAGGGCCTGCCACTGCGGGTCGAGGGCCACCACGCAGTCGTAGGAGAACATGTCCTGGCGCGTGTCGGGAAAATGGTCGAGGACTTTGGCCGCCTCCTGGGAAATGCCCGGCTTGCCGGTCTGCAGGAGCACGTCGAGCACGGTCGATTTGTCGCGGTACAGGAGCGCCTTGAGGAACTGGTACTCCCGGCTGGGACCGCCGGCGAACAGCAGGACGTGGTTCTTGCGATCGACGATCTCAACGTCGGCTTCGCGCTGATGGTCGGCTGGGTTTCGGGCGGCGGCGGGCGACGCGATTCGCATCACCACCTGGCGCCGGCCGACCTCGGTCGGCGTCACCTGGAACTTCACCGGCGCCGACGCGCCGTCGCTGCCGAGGATGACTTGCTGGGTGTCGACGAGCTGCTCCGAGCCCTTGTCCGGATCGCGCACGAAAAGCTGCACGGTGACTGTCTGGCCCCCCATCCCTTGGGCCTGAATCAGTCCGGTCACGGTGTAAGGGTCGCCGGGGTGAGCGCGCTCCGGCGCCTCCAGCTCGTATACGCGTACGCTGGTCGGCCGGCGCGACGAGCCCACCCCCACGGCAAAGATCGGAATCCGGGCTTCGCGGGCCAGCTCGACGGCGGTTTCCGGCGGCGGGCCGGCGTTCTGGCAGCCGTCGCTCACCAGTACGATGCCCGAGACCGGAGCGCCCCGCTGGTCGGCGATGACTTGCTGGAGCGATTGCCCCAAGCGCGTCTGCTGGCCCGACGGCTTGAGAGCTTTCTCCCAGTCGATGGCGACCTCCGAGAGCTCGCTGCCGGCACTGCCGGGATCTTCGCCGGGCGAGGGGACTTCTCCGCCGCCATTGCCGGCCGTGTCCTCGGCATCCCGGGCCACGTTGCGCAACGAAGCCACGCGGCCGACCGTCTCATCGAACTTCAACACGGCCACGTCATGCACCGTCCGCAGTCGCTGCAGGAAATTTGTTCCCACCAGCGAGGCCGCAACCTGCTGCGAGCGGCTCGCGCCGGGCGTGCCGGACTTCAGATCCGCGTCGGCAAGCCCCATGCTGAGGCTCGTATCGACCAGCAGCACCACGCGCGACGGGTGTACCACCTCGTGCTCGCTGCGCCACCGCGGCTCCAGGTATAGCACCAGCAGTCCGAGGATGGCCGCCGTTCGCAGCCCGGTGAGCAGCCAACGCCAGAGGAGTCCCAGCTCCTGGGCGTCGCGGCGGTACATCCACCGCACGAAGGTCGCCATGGCCAGGAAGGCGACGATCGGCAGGATCCAGTCGGCGTTCGACTGGATCCGTCCCCACTCGAAGCGCAAGCGGTCGGCCTGCTCGGCGATGGGTAGCCACGCGAGCGACGTCATGGCCCACCTCCCCCGCGCTGTGCGCGGGTCTCCTGACCCCGCACGTCCGGCGACCGAAGGTCTCCAAGAGCGCGGGAGACCTTCGGTCGGCCGTCCGGCGGGGT
>CAYTJV010000366.1:0-8001 GCA_964438165.1 uncultured Planctomycetaceae bacterium
TATTGATCCTCAGAAAAGTAATGCAACAACGACGAATTCCGAGCCGGGCCGTGTCGGCCCGGAAAACGGGGCGACACGCCCCGGCTCTGAACGAGAATGTTGCATTACTTTTCTGAGCATCAATAGGAGCCGAAGTTGCTGTCGGCCGATGATGCTATCACATTCTAGTGTGCGAAGAAAGGAAAGAACGATGCCTGCCATGCTCTCTAGTCGCAAGCGAGAAGACGCCATCCGAAGACAAGCGGCCGGCGTGCACCGAACTGCGGACCGTACGATTCGCCCCGCAGCGATACGGTCGGCGTTCGTGCTGGCGGCGCTGATTGGCACGAGTCTTGCCAGCGCGGCGGACCTCGACCCGGGCCGGCTGAAGCTCATCCGCCCGAAAATGCAGGAGTTCGTCGACCAAGGCGAACTCGCCGGCGCCGTGACGTTGGTCGCCCGGCACGACGGCGTGGTAAGCCTGGAAGCGGTCGGATACCAGGATCTCGACACGAAGAGCCCCATGCGCAGCGATTCGCTCTTCCGCATTGCCTCGATGACCAAGCCGATCACGGCCATCGCCGTCATGATCCTGGCCGACGAGAAGAAGCTCGCGGTTGACGACCCTGTCGAAAAATACCTGCCCGAGTTCTGCGAGGTGCGATTGAAGCCGGGGCAAGCTGGCAGCTTGCCCCTACGATCGAAGCCTTCGAGGCCGATCCAGCTCCGCGACCTGCTCACGCACACCTCGGGAATGCACGGCGGATTGCCCCGCAAGCCGGCCGACCTGTACGCGAAGCGCGACCACACCCTGGCCGCGGCCGTGCCGCTGTACGCCAAGGAGCCGCTGGAGTTCGAGCCCGGCACGAAATGGTCCTACTGCAACGTGGGCATCGACACGCTGGGCCGGATCGTCGAAGTGGTTTCCGGCCAGTCTTTCGAGGGCTTCCTGAAAAGCCGCGTTTTCGATCCGCTGGGGATGCCCGACACGTGCTTCTATCCGACCGCGGAGCAGCGGGCACGAATCGCGGCGACGTACGACCGCAAAGACGGCAAGCTGGTCCGCTCGAAAGGCGACATCATCGGATTGCCGCCGGACGCCAAGTTCCCGATCCCCGCCGGCGGGCTTTACTCCACCGCGAGCGACCTGGCCCGGGTGTACCGGATGATGCTCAACCGCGGCGAGCTCGACGGCAAACGGATCCTCTCGCCGGCCGCCGTGAGGCAAATGACCCAGGTGCAAACCGGCGAGCTGACCTCGGGCTTCACGTCCGGGATGGGCTTCGGCTTCGGCTGGGGCGTGGTGCGCGAGCCGAAGGACGTGACCGCCATGCTCTCGCCCGGCACCTTCGGCCACGGCGGCGCCTTCGGCACCCAAGGCTGGATCGACCCGCAGAAAGATCTGATTCTAATCCTTCTGATCCAGCGGATTGGCCTCCCCAACGGCGACGCCTCGCCGATGCGCCGCGAGTTCCAATCGATCGCCGTTTCGGCCCGATCGGCCAGAGAATAACTCGACGAAAAGGTCAAGCCTGGCTCGAAGCCGGCGCGGCTATGGTTTGGGTCGTCAATCGTGATTGCCCGATCGAGCGCCTAGCTGGTCGCAAAGTCCTGCCAAATTGACAGTTGCGCCCACCTCTGTCGTCCTTTCCTCATGCCGGATGAGAACTCAGCATTTCCCTCTCGCGGCGAAAGGGTAATGGAGGTAAGATATTGAGTGGGAAGGATTTGGGAGAAACCTCCGGCTGCCGCAAAGAAAAAACGTCGATTGGTATCCGAATTGCTCCAATCGACAGATAGTCTCTGCTGGCGAGGGTCGCTGGAATGACGATCGAGACCCCCTCCCTTCTGATTACCGACGACGACTCCGCGTTCCGAGAAACCCTTCAAGGGGTGTTCGAGCCGCAAGGCTACCGGACCCTCTTGGCCGGCGACGGTGAGGAAGCGCTCGAGATCGTCCGAACGCAGGTGGTTCATCTGGCGCTTTTGGACATGCACATGCCCAAACTGACCGGACTGGAGACCCTGCGCCTCGTCAAGCAGTTCAAGGCGATGCTCCCCTGCATTATCCTCTCGGCCGATCTGGACGAGGTGATCGCCGAACAGGCCCGCCGGGAACACGCCTATTCCGTGCTCCGCAAACCGGTGACGCTGCTCCAGATCATGCGCGTGGTGACGCAGGCGCTGGAGACAACCTACAACTGGCAGGCGTGGCGAAGCTCGTAGTTATCGTAAGGGGTCATTTCGGGGCTCTCCCACTCCTCCGCAAAGCTGGCCAAACGGTTGCGGAGTTCCGCTGCCTGGGCTTCGTCGATGCCGCGATCCTTGAGACTGATGGCTGGACGCTCCAAGAAAGTCACCATGACACGCGTATCATCGGGCACCTCTCGCAGAGGCTCCGTCAATTCGATCTTTCCGTTTCGATAAACGCCTTCAATCGTTTTGAACATGACGGGTTCTTCCTTTCGCCGCGCGTCCTAGTTACACCTGAACCGCGATTGTCGCCCTCTCGGTCTCAGGCTTCAGCCCGTGCCTTCCTCTGCTTTGGGGGACACAACGTCGCCCGACGGTGTCTCGATTCGGCCCGCCAAGGGCTTGCGCGTGGCGGCGGCGGTGCCGGGGACGATGACCGGGTTGGGACAGTTGGCCTCGATGATTTGTTTCAACTCCTCGCTGTCGACAACTTCTTTTTCGATCAGGCACTGGGCCAGAGCTTCGAGGGCCCTGCAACGCGTCTCCAGGATGTGCCGCACCTTGACCAACGATTCGTCGATAATTCGCCTGATTTCCTGATCGATTTCCCGGGCCGTCTCTTCGCTGTGGTAGCGCTGACGGGGCAGTTCTCCCCCGGCGGCGAGGAAATCCGAGCGGTTTACCGCGCGATAGGTCACGCGGCCCAGCCGGCTCATGCCGAAATCCATGACCATGCTGCGGGCGATCTCGGTGGCCCGCTCCAGGTCGTTCTGCGCGCCGGTCGAGATATCGGTGAAGACGACCTCCTCGGCGATCGTGCCCGCCAGGAGGACCTGGATGCGGCTCTCCAGCTCGCTTTGCGTCATCAGGTAACGATCGCCCTCGGGCCGCTGCATGGTGTAGCCGAGCGCGGCCAACCCGCGCGGAATGATCGAAACCTTGTGCACCGGGTCGGTATTGGGAAGACTGGACGCGACCAGGGCGTGGGCGCTTTCGTGGTAGGCGACCCGCTGCTTCTCCTCCTGGTGCATGACTCTCTGCCGCTTCTCCAGCCCGGCGGTGACGCGCTCCACGGCTTCGTTGAACTCCTGCATGGTCACCGTGGACTTGTTCTTCCGCGCGGCCAAGAGCGCCGCTTCGTTCACCAGATTGGCCAGGTCGGCCCCGACAAACCCCGAGGTGATCGCGGCGACTTCGTGGAAGATGACCAGTTCGTCGACCTTCACCTCCTTGACGTGGACCTTGAGGATCGCCTCCCGCCCGCGCACGTCGGGCCGATCGACCAGCACGTGCCGATCGAATCGCCCCGGACGCAACAGGGCGGGGTCGAGGGTTTCCGGGCGGTTGGTGGCTGCCAGCACGATCACGCCGCTGTTGGAACTGAATCCGTCCATCTCGACCAGCAACTGGTTGAGCGTCTGCTCCCGCTCGTCGTGCCCGCCGACGATACCGGTGCCCCGCGTCTTTCCCAGCGCGTCGAGCTCGTCGATGAAGACGATGCAGGGGGCGCGGCTCTGGGCCTGCTGGAACATGTCGCGGACCCGCGCCGCGCCCACGCCCACGAACATCTCTACAAAGTCGGAGCCCGAGAGGGAAAAGAACGGCACGCTGGCCTCCCCGGCAATGGCCTTGGCCAAGAGGGTCTTGCCCGTGCCGGGCGGACCGACCAGCAGCACGCCTTTGGGGATCCGGCCGCCGAGCACGCGGTACTTCTCCGGGGTCTTGAGGAACTCGACCACCTCGCGGACCTCTTCCACAGCCTCGTCGATTCCCGCCGCGTCGCTGAAGGTCACGCCGATGTCTTCCTGGGCGTAGAGCTTCCCCCGGCTGCGACCAAAGGCGATTGCCGAGCCGGTCCCGCCCATGCGCCGCAGAATGAAGATCAACAGCACGACGAGCGGGGCGATGAGAATCAGTGTGGTAAGATACGTGTTCCAGGTGCTAGGGGCGTCGTCGGCCCGTACGTCGTCGAACCCCTTCTCCTTCAGCAGGCCAAACAGGGCGTTGCCGTCTTCTTCCAAGCCGTGCCGGGCGGTGCGAAAGACCTTGGTTTGCCCCTGGGTCCGGTCTTTCTCCGGATCGATCACCTCCCGGTCGATCTCCCCGGTGATTTCCGTGGGGCCGATCTTGATCCTGCGGAGATTCGAGTAGCGCACCTTGACGGCCTTGGAGTCCGTGCCTTCGGTCTGGACGATCGCCGCCTCGGGGGTTTTCTGCGGGCTTCCCTGCTCGACGAGCCGCACTAGCTCCATGTAACCAATCTCCAGCGGGGTGCGGCTGAAAAGGCTGACGACAAAAAGGGTCCCAATGGCCAGCGCGAGGGCGTACCAGAGGAGATTTCCGCCCATGGGAGGGGGCCGGCGGTCAGGGCCTCGCCGAGAAGGTTCGTTTTGCTGGTCAGCCATTCAAAGTCCCTTTGCAATCAGTCTCGCGCTTTGCCACTACCCATTCATATTATGGGCTCTGCAACCGAGCCACAATGATATTCTTACGACGGAATCACAACCTGCGGGCAGTTTTGGAGTTACGTAGTAGTATCGCAGTCGCCTTCGCTGTGCGGCGAGCGACGTTTGACGGGCCCGCCGCGGTGTCTACAATTTATTGACGGCACAGGAGGTAGGTCTTCGGCCTACATTCTCGGAATCGTCCGCTTGGCGAGTCGCGAAGCGTTTCGCAATGCAGGTTTGCGGGGAAGTCATAACCATGCTCTCATGCAGGCGTTTTCTTTCGGTGGCATTGGCGGGGGCATTGCTCGGCTCGGGTGGCAGCCGGGCGGCAGAGGAGCCACGGCACGGGAAACGGGATACTGCGCCGATGGCGGACTTCTCCAGAGGGGATGCTACCTCCGACCCGCTCTTGTTGTTGTTGCGCGCCCCCGGGATCCGTCGAGAACTGACCCTCCTGGAAAAGCAGGTGGAGTCGCTGGAACAACTGATTGATGAGGTCGACGAGCCGCTCTGGCGACTGCGGGATGCCCAGTTCCTGAACGCCGAGAACTCGATGAAGGCGTGGCAACTGATCGACCAGGTCGAGTCGAGGCTTGGGGGGATTCTGAAGCGGGAGCAGCACACCCAGCTCCGGCAACTTGTGGTGCAGGCGCGGGGACTCCATGCCCTGCTGTCTCGCGACGCGATTCAAGGGCTCAAGCTTTCCCCGGATCGGGTACGTCAGATTGCGGAGATCTTTGAAGAAACCCGAAAGGAGCCCCAGCGACTCCAGAAGGAATCAGCGGGCAAGGGCGATGCAGAGCGTGCCAAGCAGGCTGAGAAACTCTTGGCCGCCGAGCGGAAGAAAGTCGTTGCCCTGTTGACCGACGATCAGAAGCGGCGATGGCCGCAACTCGTGGGCAGGCCCCAAGACTTCAGCCAACTGCCGCGGCGATACGTTCGGGCGCCCGAAGTCCGCGGCGTGGACGAGTGGATCAACTCCGCCCCGCTGACTTTGGCCGACCTGCGCGGGAAGGTCGTGGCCGTCCATTTCTTCACCTTTGGTTGCATCAACTGCATTCACAATCAGCCGGCGTACAAGGATTGGCACGAGCGATTCTCTCGCAAGGGCGCGGTGGTGCTGGGCATCCACACCCCGGAGGGGGAAGGCGATCGTAAGCTGGAGAGCATCCGCAAGGCAATTCGAGATCAGGGGCTCGCTTACCCGGTGGCTGTGGACAATAAGAAAGAGAACTGGACTGCCTGGGCCAACCATGTGTGGCCGTCGGTGTACCTGATCGACAAAGAGGGATACGTCCGCTATTGGTGGTACGGCGAGCTGAACTGGCAGGGTGCCCAGGGTGAAAAGCTCTACCGTGACAAGATCACCGAATTGCTCGCCGAGAGTAGCGAACCAGCGCGCGGCGCGACAACTCAAGATGGCTCGCGGCCCGAGGACCACATCGCGAATTTCTAGAACATGCCCGGAACGGCGCTCCATGTTCGGAGCGGACCCGCGGTCGGATTACGACGCGTTGACGAAAGCGGACGGCGGAAGGCGGGTGAACAAGGTCGAGCCCAACTCGACGATGGAAGAACCCCAAGTGCTCCCCGCGCTGCCCGTGGTGATCAACGGCCAGTCCGCTCAAGGGGATCGCGACATCTACCGATTCCAGGCCAAGGAGGGGGAGGTCCTGGTTTTTGACTTGTACGGTCAGAAAATCGTGCCCTACATCGCCGACGGCGTACCCGGTTGGTATCAACCGTCGCTGACGGTCTACGACGCCCAGGGCCGGGAAGTGGCCTTTGAAGACGATTTCCGGCATCACCCGGACCCCGTGGTGTTCTACCAGGTCGAGAAGGACGGCGAGTACCTGGTGGAGGTCAAGGACGCCCTCTATCGCGGGCGGGACGATTTCGTCTACCGGCTGCACATCGCGACGATGCCGTACATCACCCATATTTTCCCGCTGGGCGGGCAGCGCAACTCGAAGGTGCCAATCAAGCTTCAGGGCATCAACCTGCCGGGCGACAGCATGACGCTCAACTTGCCCGCCGACAGCCCGCCGCGGCGGAACGTGCAAGTCACCGCCAAGGGGTTCACGTCCAACACCCGGCCGTTTGCCGTGGGCGATTTGCCGGAGAGATTCGAGGCGGAACCGAACAATTCGCTCGAACAGGCCAATCGGATCGAGTTCCCGGCGACGATCAACGGCCGCGTCGGTTCCACCGTCGACGTCGACTACTTCGTCTTCTCCGCCAAGGCCAAGCAGGCCCTGGTGATGGAAATCTTCGCCCGACGACTCGACTCGCCGCTGGATTCCAACCTCACCCTGCTCAACGCCAAAGGGCAGCCGATTCAAGAGAACGACGACACGGTGGACCGGAGCGAAGGGCTGGTGACGCACCATGCCGACTCCTACCTCGCGTACACCTTCCCTGCCGACGGGGATTACATCCTCAAGGTCGCGGACGTCCAGTGGAAGGGAGGGGACGAATACGCCTACCGGCTGTCGATTTCGCCTCCCCAGCCCGACTATGCCTTGTGGATCCGGCCGGACAATGTTCGGGCGCCCCAAGGCGGCACGGCCATGTTCACCGTGCTCGCGTTCCGGCGGGACGGATTCAACGGCGAGATCAAGCTCTCGACCGGCGGCCTGCCCGAGGGATTCGTCCTCCCCAACGAAGTGATCCCGGAGCGGCAGACCGAGGCCCGCATGATCATCTCGGAGCCGCCCAATGCCCCGATTGGGCTCCTCTCTCCGAAGATCACGGGAAAGGCCCGAATCGGCGACAAAGATGTCGTGCGCGAAGCGTTTCCGTCGGAAGACCTGATGCAGGCATTCTACTACATGCACACCGTCCCCACCCAGGAGATGCTGCTGGCGAACCTCGAAAAGGGCCCGTTCACGCTCACGCTCGACCTGCCGCCGCGAGAGGTGTTGAAGGTTCCTCGCTCCGGCCGCGTTCAACTCGTGGTGAAGGCGTCGTTCAAGGAGGGGGTGAAGCCGGACGTCATTACGCTGCGGCCCGACAGGATTCCCCGAGAGTGGCAGATCGAGACGCCACCCATCCCCGCCAGCGAGAATCAATCGACCATCAAGATCACCGTCTTCGGCAACCAGGCCGTGTTTGCGGGACAACGAGGCACTCTCGTCATCACGGCCACGATGCGAGTGGGCAACGCCACCGTCTACGGTTTCGTGCCCGCCATCCCCTACGAGGTCCATTGACCATTTTGTTCGACGAGATTCTGTCGGGGCTCAGTTGGGGACCTGGGAGGCCAAGTACGACGGCACACGCGGGCAACCGCCCATCCATCCGCGGATTCTCGCGGGGGTCATTCTCTACGGGCTGTCGCGCGGGGTTCGTTCGAGCCGCCATCTGGAATACCTGCTCGGCC
>CAYTJV010000367.1:0-7970 GCA_964438165.1 uncultured Planctomycetaceae bacterium
CGGCTGTCAAGCTAGCACAAGTGGCCTAGCACAAGTGGCCAAGACGGGATTTTTCGGCCTTTCTTGCCCTCTACACCCCCTCGACAGCAGGATAATGCGCGCTGTCGGGCGCGCATTTCTGCATCAGGCTGGCCTTCGGATTTCCCCATGTCTCAATAAGCCCCGTTCCGCCCCGATTTGGTGCAAAAAATCCTTGGGGACACGGGAACAAACGCCTCAGCGCCCCCGGCTACTCATCCACGCCGCGAAAGCGGCCTTCATCGCCTCCACCCAGGCAAGGAACAATCTGTCGGACGTACTGAGGTCGTTTGGATTGACCCAAGGACACGACTGCCTGAGCCACTTACCGTCCTCACCGGTAGGAACTTGTAGTTGAAAGACTTGCTTCCGCTCTTCGGGACTCAAAGATGCCAGCACCTCATCCGGTGCCGCGTACATCCGATAAATGGCGTCTCGTTCATTCTCGCTCAGTTGTTGCCACGACAGTTCGATCTTCTTCCTATCAGCCAGAGAGAGCTTATCCCATCGTCCCCCAAGGGCGCGCTGGAAGCGTTCGAGGGTGGCTCCCTTCTTTGGCGTTTCTGGCGAGGCAGCCCCCATCGGTGGTGGGCCCGGGCGCGGTTTGAAGACCTGCCGACACTGGCGGCATACTTCCCCGGGCTGCCAGTTGAGTGGCTGAACCGTTCGGAAGGTGGCCCGACCGGGAAATCGGTTGCGCAGGAGGCCGGCTGTTGCGTTGCGGCGGGGTCGGTCGATGTTTGATGCCTTTGGAGCCGGCGAGCCCCTGGCGGCCTTTACGGCGGTCTGGCGGGGCGTGAAGATGGGCAAGGGTTGTTGGCGAATCAAGGCGAGTCGCGGTAACGACTATTGACTGGCGTATAGCTTACGGTATACTATCATCATGCCCAGCGAAAAACGGTTTTCCCAAGTCAAGGCAATGCTCGAAAGGTCGGGCTATCAGTTGGTCCGCATTCACGGTTCGCACCACTACTTCAGTAAACCGGGCGAGCTACCCATTTCCATCCCTGTGCATCAAGGCAAGGTGAAACCCTACTATGTCCGGCAAGTCGAAAGAATCTGCAAAGGCGGTTGACCGCCCGTTCCGAGCGGATGTGTTGCAGGAAGCAAAGAAAATCGCCGAACAGTATCAAATCATCCTCAGTTGCGAGGAAGCACACTGGTACGGGCGGGGTCTGGAGCTCCCCAACGTCTTTGGCGACGGCAAGACCGTCAACCAGTGCATGGAAGCTACGCGGGAGGCGTTGCGCGGTGCGGTGGCCACCATGCTGGAACAGGGGCAAGAGCCCCCGACGCCGGCACGGGAGGGCACGCGGACCCAACAGGTGAATGTCCGATTGACGGCAGAGGAAAAGGTGGTCTTGGAGTCCACCGCAAGGCGCAAGGGGTTCAAGGGGCTTTCCGATTTCATCCGAGCGGCGGCGCTGGAGTCGGTCAAGTAAAGAGCGAGCGAAGAAAGGCAGGTGAGCGTATGGCGACGGTCTTCAAGCGGACGCGACGGAAGCCGGTTCCCCAGGGAGCGGAAATCATCGAATCCCGGGGCAATCGCCACGCGGTTTGGACTTCCCGCGGCGGGCGGAAACGGAAGGCGCCGCTGGCCGACGAAGGGCAATCGGTGCTGGTCCGTGATGAAAACTACACGGTTTCGTGGTGGTCGTGGGACGGCAAGCGAAAAAAGCTGTGCGGTGGGCCGGACAAGGACGCGGCTGAAGCCCTCGGGGCACGCATGGAGGCCCTGGAAATGCAGCGGCGACGGGGCATCCTTGAGCCACGGCAAGAGCGGGTGTCCCAAGAGGCGCGGCGGCCCATCGACCAACACCTGGCCAACTATGAGGCCAAGCTGCGGGCGGCAAACCGGACCGGCGACTATGTTGACCGAAGCCTTGGGTTCATCCGGGCGATTGCAGCCGCAGCCGGGTTCGCCAAGGTCTCCGACATTACCGACGACGGAGTGAACGCCTACGCAGCGGAGTTGGGCAAGAAGCGGTCTGCCCGAACCGTCCAGGCCCACCTCACCGCGATCAAAGGCTTTACGCGGTGGCTGGCCGTGAACGGCAAGCTGCCCACCGATCCCCTGGCTTCGGTCAAGAAGCCGAGCCCCAAGACTGACCGGCGGCGCCAGCGGCGAATGCTTCTGCCCGAGGAATGGGAGTGGCTGCGGACGGTTACGTTGAGCGACAACGTGGAGCGTGAAGGGACGGAGGCCCGGGAGCGGGTGCTTCTGTACGCCACCGCGATTCAGACCGGCTTGCGGTCCAGCGAGTTGCGAAGCCTCACCCGCGGCCGGCTGTACCTGGCGGGCACGCTGCCCTACATCACGTGCAAGGCGGGCTCCACGAAGAACAAGAAAGACGCCCGGCAGTACGTCCAGCCGGACTTGGCAGCCGAGCTACACGTTCACGTTTCGAGAAAGGCCCCGGGCACCCCGGTGTTCGCCATGCCCTCCGTCTATGATGTAGCGGCGGTGCTGCGGGCGGACCTGGACGCGGCCCGGCGGGAATGGCTGAAGGCAGCCGAAAACGACCCCGACCAGCGCCTACGGCGTGAGCAGAGCGACTTTCTGGCGGTGGTGAACCATGAAGGCGAAGTCCTCGACTTCCACGGCCTACGCCACACCTGCGGGGCCTGGCTGGCGATGACCGGGGCGCACCCCAACGAGATCAAGGCCGTGATGCGGCACAGCGTCATCACGTTGACGATGGACACCTACGGGCACCTGTTTCCGGGGCAGGAGGCCGACACGGTGGCCCGGCTGCCGGTAATGCTGGGCAACACCCCCGAGATCATGCGGGCGACGGGGACTTGCGACGCGGCGGCCGTCGATGGGACAGACAACGGGGCGGGAATTGGGGCAGCAATTGGGGCAGCAGTTGGGGTAGCAGTAAAGCGGCAAAACGTGGCGAGAGAAGTCCCCAACCGGCGAAACGTGGATTCCGGTCCGACCGACGAAGACTCGCCGCAACTGTTGACGCTGGCGAGAGATGAGAACACCCGGCGAGTCGTGACCAATGGCCGAGGCGAGACTCGAACTCGCACTTCCCTAACGGGAAACGGGATTTTAAGTCCCGTGCGTCTACCAATTCCGCCACTCGGCCAAGTGATTATCTGTCAATGAGTTGCGTCGAGGTTCGCAGGCCGGGGAACGCCATTTTCTCGCTTGCCCTCATGCTCCCGATCCGGGCAGGCTCCGGCACCGTCAGCCGCGGCGCGATATCCGTTGTACCCCACCCTAGGTTAACGTATCGTTGCGTGGTTGTGTAGCTCTGGCGTCCGCGCTCGCCGTCGCCGTTGGCTGCAAGCTAAACGATTCGGACAAGAAGAAAGGGAAGCAGCAAGGAATCGATCGGCGTCTTCTTCGATCGCCGATGGGATGCTATGCGTCGTGCGCGCCGCGGTCCAAAGCTTGTTCGGCTAACTGCTCTTCGAGGGTGTGCACCAATTCGGCGGGGTCAACCGGCTTGGCCAGCACGCGTTCGGCGCCGGCCGCCACGGCCGGGTAAACCGTGTCGATGGTCGGGTACCCCGTGAGGAATATGCCTCGAACATTAGGCTGGGCTTCTCGGATTCGCCGGCAGAGCTCCGCGCCATCCATCCCCGGCAGGCGGTAGTCCAGGACCACGGCGTTGTACTCCCTCCGGCCGATCAACTCCAATGCCTGGGGGCCATTCAAGGCCGTATCGACCCGCCATCCCTTGTTCGACAGGATTTTTGCGACGTAAGAGCACGTCCTCTGTTCGTCGTCGACGATCAGAATGTTGACCGTACGAGTTTCCATTCATTTGGCTCCTGCAACGAGAAAAGACCAGACGGGGCGGAAAAATTTCCAGCGGCGGTAAGACGAGCGCAAAGAAAAACCGCCGCCTCGGCGCGCGTTCGCATGGATCGCGGACTGCTCTCTCGGAAGAATACGCGCGGGCTTGAAGGGAGACAAGCCCGGAACGTCATCGAAATCCGGTAACACGAGACGGGATAAAAAAGAGGTGGCAGGAGCCGCCCTGCGCGCTATCATTCGTAGGGCAAGCTGCTAGCTTGCCCGTGGGTACTACCGGGGCAAGCTAGCAGCTTGCCCTACGAGCTGGACACTTCGTCCTGAGGAGACGCCCGTGCACGAGAGAGACACCACCGACCGCGTCGAGATCCCGCGGCAGCTCGTCCGCTCGGAGCGGCTGGCGGCCATCGGAGAGATGATAGTCGCCTCGGCGCACGAGAGCCGGAATGCCCTTCAGCAGATCCAGGCGTGCCTTGCCCTGCTGGAATCGAGAATCGAGGACGACGACGAGGCTCGCGAGTTGATCGCCGATCTTCGCAAGGCCCAGGACCAGCTTCATCGCTTGTTCGAAGACGTGCGTCGCCATGCCGCGCCGGTGGTTTCCGAAGTTGAGAAAAAGTGACCCGAGGCCCTGAGGACCGGAGCAGGTCGATGGCTCGCTCTTTCGGGTCTTCGCTCCTTCGGGTTTTCGCGATTCGTTTGCTCCTTGAGATGACTCCGAAGCCGATCATGTGGAGTGGGCGCGTTACTTGCTGCGCGTCGAGGCAGGTGGGACTGCTGGCTCGGGGCTAGGCTTTGGCGTTGTCTGCGGCGGTGCCGGCGGTGGCTTGGGCAGCTTGCCTTGCGGCTGGGATGGCGCCTGCGATTGTCGTTGGGCGATATCGGCCGGCACCTTGCCGCCGACATGCGTGAGCAACTGCGCTGCCAGCCGGTCTTCAGGGGCCACCTTGAGGGCCTCGAGGAGCTCGCCCTGGGCTGCGTCGCGATGGCCGGCCATCATGTAGTGGAAGCCCAACAAGAAGCGTCCCTCCGGCGCCGATGGGTTCTCGCCCGCAAACTTCTCCAAGGCCCGCAGTTGCGTCTCGTAGGGCTGCAACTTGCCGTAGAACCCGAAGACCATCTCCCAGTTGGGGATTTTGCCCATGGCAGCCAGCCCGTGGGCCTCCATCGCCGCGCCTTGGTAGTCGCCCTGGGCGAACATCGCCAAGCTGAGCAGGACGTGGACGTTGGCATCCTCGGGATTGTCGATGGCGGCATGAGCGGCCAGGCGCATGGCGTTGCGGAAATCGCTCTCTTGGAAGGCCCTCAGGGCCCGCTCGTAGAACTGGCTGGCCTCGGTCTGCGCTTCGGGAGCGACGGCTGTCATGGATTCGCTAGGCGCCGCTGCTGCCGCGTACGGAGCCACGCCGTAGCTGCCCTCATCGTAGACGTAATCGCCATAGTACGGATACCCGTGGCCGTAGCTGCGATAGGGATAACCATAGCCGTAATAGCCCGGCCACCAGAAGCCGGCCCATGTGCGTCCCGGCCACCAGTAGCTACCCCACCAGTATTCATAGCCGGGCCACCAGAAATGGCTCCCATACCACGGGTAGTGCCGGCCTGCATATCCCCTTCCGTGCCAGTCGGGTCCGCTGTGAGGATGACCTCGATGCAAGTCGCGAGCCGCATCGGGGCGATTGCCCAAGGAGCCGTGGTGCTGGGCCCAATCGCGGTTCCACGACTCGGGTCGGCGGACAGTTCCCGGCGCTGCTCCTGGCGCTGTGAGGACCCCGCCGCCGGGCGCTGTGCGAACTTCACCCCGCGGCGTCGTGCGGACCTCACCGCCGGGCGTGCGAAACTCACCCCGCGGCGCCGCACGAAATTCACCCCGCGGGGCCGCTTGAGACTCGCCGCGTGGGACTGAGCGAACGCTGCCACCCGCCTGCCCGCTACCGCCTGCCCGTGCGCCGCCGCCACCCACTTGCCCGCCACCACCGGCGCGCGCGCCACCGCCCATTTGGCCGCCACCGCGCCCACCGTCACCAACCTGCCCGCTACCGCCGCGACCGCCGCCGCCACCGTGCCCGCCACCGTGTCCGCCTCCACGACCCTCAGCCGCGGCCGCAACGACGGGCATTGCGATGAGGGCAGCGCCTACCAGCCAAGCAGCCACAAATCGCAAGTTCTTCGACATGATTATCGCCTCCTAAACGATGGGGCCTGACGCTTCCGAGAGGTTGTCTTTCCGGACAGCCTCTGAGCGAGGAAAACCCCCTGGAGTGTCGACAAGTCCGCACGGACACAAAGCTCGCCGTGCCAAAGGAATACCTCCACTCGAGCTAAGTCGTTTACTAGAAGTATTATTGTCGTAACGAGCCGATGGAGATAGAGTCCCCGTTCGGGTTAGATCGGCACGCCCGGCGCTCCGGGATCGCGGCGCAATCACCTTGCAGGTACACGACTACCAGACGGGTTTTCTCGTCCATTCCCCGGCGGGCGCCGCCTATCGCATCCGATGGCTGCTGAAGTACGCCGACCGGCGGCAACGCATGGGGCACATCGGCCAGGAGTTCGTCCGGCAGCATTTCCTCCTCATTCGGCACCTCCTGGAGTACTTCAAGATGCTCGTCTGCCTGGACAACCCGGGCGACGCGGTGATCGTGGCGTGATCGCCGACCAGGCTTTTTACGTCGGGAGGTCTTCCGCAAAGGTGGCCCATGGCTTACAATGCGTGTTGGGAGATGCAACATGGCCATTTCCATCACAATCGATGACCTGGACGCTGCGGTCTTGGAGGGTCTTCGTAACGAAGCGCAAAGGCGCGGCGTGGATGTGAACGTGCTGGTGAAGGAATTGCTTGGACGCGGTCTGACGGAAACGGCCGAGATGCTTGACGGGCCGCACCACGATCTCGACGCCCTCGCCGGCACCTGGTCCGATCACGACGCCGAAGCGTTCCTCGCCGCAATCGCCGATCTCCAGTGCGTAGACGAGAGCATCTGGGCGTGAACGCCGTCCTCCTCGACACCAACGCTTACGTCGCTTTCAAACGCGGCCAACCCGAGGCTCTGAAGATTCTTCAGCACGCGCCTCGAATTGCGGTCAACCCGGTCGTTCTGGGTGAGTTGCTCAGCGGCTTCGCGGTCGGGACCCGGGCAGAGGCGAACCGCCGGGAGCTTGAGGAGTTTCTCAATTCGCCGCGCGTTGAGGTTCTCGCCATCACGCAACGGACGTCCGAGCAATACGCCGCCGTCTACCTGGCACTGAAGAAGGCGGGAACGCCGATTCCCACCAACGACATGTGGATCGCTGCCAGCGCCTTGGAGCATGGCTTGACCCTCTTCTCTTATGACACTCACTTCTATGCCATTCAGGATCTGCGCGTTGGCATGTCGTTGTCGGATTTTCGCGTCGATCGATGAACCCTCATCCTACCGACCAAGGCGGCAAACCCGAGGCACGCCCCCAGGATCATCGGAACCAGCACGTACCAGTACCTCGCAATGACTTCCCAAACGAGCAGCCTCAACAGTGGCAATGCCGTAACGGACCATCGAGCGATCCTCCTTTGCCGAATCCAGATCGGTGCGAATCACCACTGCCGATTATGCCGCGACGGTGCGCGAGCGCCAACAGTGCAAGGCCGGGTCAATGCCCCGTATTCCGTCGGTAGCGGTAATAGGCGGCGCAGGAGCCTTCGGCGGAGACCATGGGGGCGCCCAACGGACGCTCCGGCGTGCAGTGGATGCCGAAGGCCGGGCAATCGCACGGCAGTCGGTGGCCCTGCAGGACCTCGCCGGCGATGCACTCTTTCGGTTCCTCGGCGGTGATCTGCTCGACTCCGAAGCGAGTCCGGGCGTCGAAGCGGGCGTAGGGAGGCCGCAGCCCGAGCCCGCTGGCGGGAATCTCCCCGATGCCGCGCCATTTCCTCGCCACCGGCTCGAAAACCTCGCGAATCTGCGCGATGGCCAGGGGATTGCCTTCCGGCCGCACGGCCCGGGAGTACTGGATCTCCGCCTCCGCGCGCCCCTCTTCGAGCTGCTTCAGGCATAGCGCGACTCCCTGGAGGATGTCCAGCGGCTCGAAGCCGGTCACGACGATCGGCACATGATATGCGTCCACGATTGGCCGGTACTCGTCAATGCCCATCACCGCGCACACGTGGCCCGGGGCCAGGAAACCCTGCACGCGGCAGTTGGGC
>CAYTJV010000368.1:0-5725 GCA_964438165.1 uncultured Planctomycetaceae bacterium
GTTCCAAGAGCCCTCCCAAGAGCTTGAAGTACTTGAAGCCCTGGAGTCGCTCGGCGGTGATTTCGGGCTTAGCCGGGGGCGCCATCGCTGGTTCGCAGAAGCTGGTATGTGGCTCGGAGACCTACCAAGACGCAGCCTCGTCAAGCAGAATGGCACAACTTCGACAAGAGCGCAACCCCACCTATGGGGTAATAGCTCGATATTCTTGTCCTTGCAGATTTCCCCCCCCCAGCAAACCCCGAGCCGAACACTATTGGGTCGGGTCTCATTTCCTGAATCTGTGTGAGCGATAGCCGGGCCTTGGAGTGCATCAGGTCCAGGACGGCGCCCATAAACAAGTAGGCTTGCAGTTGCGACTCTTCCGCCTCCGATCGGGAGTATGGGATGAAGGGGGATCGCGGAGGCACCACCCTGCCGTTCGTTGCTTGCGTCACCGGTCGGGTGGCCGGAGCCAGAACGACTGCCAGTACGCTTCGTCGGCCGCGTAGGGGTTGATCGGGTCCTTGGCGAGATCGAAGGACGGGGGGAGGACGCCGAAGCGTTTCAACTCGCGCACATAATGCTCGTTGGGCTTGAAGCCGGGCATGTCGAAGCGCTTGATCTCTTCGAGCTTGGCGGCGGCCGCCCGCAGGTGTGCCAGGATTCTCTGAAAGTCGGGATCGGCGACGCCGGAGAACACGATCGGATGCGCGCAGGGCTGTGGCGGGCGATCGCGCTGTTCCGTCAGGGGTTTCTGCTGGGACGGTGGCGGCAGAGTGGCTTCCGCGTATCCGCCGGCGCTGCGTGCCAGCGGCGCCAAGAGAACGAGCGAGGTTTCCGGGCGAGAGAGATTGAAAATCCGGTGGCGGGAGAACCGGGTCAAGGGCCGCTCCCAGGCCAGCATGTCGCCCCAGGGATCCAAGGGAATCGGGTCCGTGACGTGCCGCGGGAGCATGCACCCGTGGCAGGCGCCGCAGCGGCGCTCGACGGCGTCGCGGGCCGGGGCGGTCGCGGGCCAGGCGTCGGCCATGACGCGGATCGGCTCGTTATTGTTCCAGCACCCTCCGACCTGGCCGGTCCCGTAGGCCGCGTAGGTGCCGGCGTAGGCGGCGCCCGAGTCGATCCAGAGCCGAATCGTCTTCTTGTCTTGCGGCGGCATCTGGACCCCGTAGTGGCTGGCGTCGCATTTCTTCAGCAGCGCCGACGCCGAGCTGTACGTCGTGTTGGGCCGGTCGTTGCCCGGCTGCCGGCCGCTCCCGTGGCGAGGTTCTTGGCCTGTGTCCTTCACCTGCCAGAAGAGCAGCAATTCGTAGTAACTCAACGAATAGACCGGGCCGTGATCTCCGGTGAGAATCATCCCGCCGTCGCGATTGGTTGGCTGATGGCACTTCGCGCAATGACGATCGAGAATCGGCTGAACGTCGCGGGGGAAATCCATCACCGGCGGAACCCCGTCGATCGGCTCGATGCGGCTGGCAGGGCGGGCGGCTGCGGCGAGAACGGGCCGGTCGGCGGCGTGAGGCGTCTGGGTTCTGGAGTCGTGACAGCCGACGCACCCGACCGTCTCGCCGGGTTGGAGCGTTACGAAGCTCCGCATCTGTTTGACGGAAAAATCGTTCCCATCCAACGCGGCGAAATACAGGCTCCGCATCGCCGGGGCCTCGAAATGGGCCGAGCCGTCGGCCTCGACAGGGACCGTGCCGAGAATCCGCTTGAGCGTGGACGTCACGCCGTGCCCGATCGGCTGCGAGCCGCCGCCGTGAAAATTGGCCGGTTTGGGCAGGTCCTCCAGGACCAAGAGCTTTTTGATCGAGCCGCGCTGAAGCCCGGCCATGTTCCGGCCCGCGTAGACGTCGGAGAGAATCAACGTGGCGTTGACGCTAGCGGGATCGTCGCGGGCAGGCGCCGGCGGCTCGAGCGCCCGTTTCACGATCGGCGCCGGCTCGTGCAGGTCCGGCCCGCTGGAAGTGTAGAGAACCTCCACCGCGCCGTGCGAGTCCATCAGCACGATCCGGCTGCCCCGGGCGGCCAGGATCGCGTCGTCGGAGAGCGGGTAAGGATCGCGGAAATCGGCCGTCTTGGAGACGTGTGCCAAAGCGCCGCGGGCATCGGGCCCGAGCTTCGTGTGGAGCGTCGCCACCCAGCCGGCGTGCTCGTTGATGCCGTGCCCCGGCGAGTGGATGAGCACGACGCCCTGGCCGCCGGGGACCGGCTTGGCGTCGATGAACACGCCGCCCAGGTGCATGTTTCCGTAGTAGACCATCTGGCCGGCGCCGTCCGTGTTGATCGTCCAGAGGTGATGGAAACTCACCGGATCGCGGTTGACGTATTCCCATCGCGTGTAGAGCACGCGGCCGTCGGGGAGCACGGCAGGGGTGTTTTCGGAAAAGCCCCCGGAAGAAATCATCCGCAGGTTGCCGCCGTCGCGGTCGCAGCGGAAGAGCGTGGCGCTGGGGGCGAACCAGCAGCCGATGTAGCGCTTCGCTCGCGTGGAGCAGAAGACAATGCCGCCGTCGGGAAGATAGGCCGGCTCGACGTCGTCCCACGCCCCGGCGGTGATCTGCCGCAGTCCCCGGCCGTCGACGCCGATTTCGTAGAGATTATAGTTGTGCGAGCCGCCTTTGCGGTAGGAGAAGAGGATTCGCCGGGCGTCGTAGTCGACGCGAGGGTCGCGGACCGCGCCCTGCGGATCGTCCACCAGCGCCGTGAGCTGGCCGGTGCGGAGGTTGAGTTTCAACAACTTCCCGCCGTCGGCGCCGTGGAGCCAGCGGTCCGGATCGGTGCAGGCGTAGCCGAAGTTGGCGTAGTAGTGCCCGGCCGGGTCGCGCCCGGGAAAACGCTGGGCAAACACGATCTCTTCAAACCCAAGACTATTCGTTAAGCCCTTCAACCGCGTGAAAACCTCGGCCAGCCGCTCCGCCTCTGCCCGGCGTCGAATTGCTTCGAGGCCCTTGAGCACCTCCGCCCGCCGCGCGAAATGCTCGCCGATCTCGCTGGGCGAGAGGGCCCGATTCCAGATCGCCAGCTCGTCGATGTACCCGCGGAAACGGCACTCCCGCGACGGAGCGCCCGCCGCGTCGCCGATCCCCAGGGCCTCGTCGGCAACGGCCCGGAACGTGCCGTCGAACGTCGCCGTCCCCACGACCCGGCCGTCCAGATAGGCCGTGAGCGTGCTGCGGGCCGGCTCGGCCGGATTCCGCCTGGCGACCGCCGCCACGTGATGCCAGCGGCCGATTTCCACCGCCCCGCCCTCGGCAAACAGATACGCCCCGCCGGCCTGATTGTGATAAAGGCTCGCCGCACCCTGGTGGATGGCAAGATGATAGGCGTACTCCGGCGGGCCGCCCCATCGAAGCACCAGCCGATTCCATGTGGCCAGTTGCGTGGGAAGGATCCATGCCTCGATCGTGTAATCGGGCCCTAACCGATTGTCGTCAGAGGCCGGAGCCACCAGGTACTCCGCATCGCCCCGTCGCACGCCCAGCGCGATCGCACTGCCTTGGACGCCGGGCACCTCATCCGGCTTCACCCAGCGAACTTTGCCCTCCCTCGCCGCAAGGACGTCCTTGTGCTTACCCGACGCGTCGGCAAGCGACCCGTCGAAATCCCACCGGCAAACCAGCCCGTCGGCTATCTGAGGCGATGCGGCCAACGCCGGGATCGGCGCTGCGGGCGCCAGGCAAGCTACCAAGACGAGGTGGATAAGCTGTTGGGCTTTCACCGTCGTTTCTCCGTTGAAGTTGCCAAAAGGCTCTAACGCAACTCCCCTCGCCCGCTTCGGGAGAGGGGCAGGGGGTGAGGGGGTTCGTCCACGTCCGCTATTATGCGCCGTTGTCGGGCACGATTCAACATAGCCCGCGGTCCCAACCCGGATGATTTCCTACGGGGCGCAACAAGGGCAGATTTCCGGCACGAAGATTGTCAGCGTCGCTGAGTACTTGGTGTTCTGGTAATTCTTGCCGGACTCGCGCGGCTCGTTGTGATGGGCCACGACCAGGAAGGCGTTTCCAGTCTTCGGCGTGAAGTTGGCCCGGCCATCGGAATCCGTCATCCGTTCGTACTCCGGATCGAAGCCCTCCTTCAGATTGTGTCCTCGCGGGATGAACGAAATCTTCGCGCTGGGTAGCGGCTTGCCCTTGTACCAAAGTTGCACGCGAATCGGCTTTCCTGGGCCCATCGGCGTGATCGGACTGCCGGCCGGCACGATTTCCAACGGATGGCCCAGCACCCGATCAAAGCCCGGAAGGTCCCGCGGGACACGGTCCAGGCTTTCATTGACCATGAAGAACGTCTTGGCGCTCTTGATGGATCGGGTCGGGGCATAATGGACGACGCGATCGAGCGTGTGGGCAACCATGTACAGCCCCGGCTTCGCGGGGACCATTTTTGTTGTCCAGTAGCCTTCATTGGGAGCATAGCCCGTATCCGACAATTGCCCCTTGAGGTCGTAGTTTTTTCCCTCCGGGGCAAACACTTGCAGCGTGGAATCTTCCAGGGCGGGCTTGCCGGCCAGCTTGAAGTCGCGATGGTCGTTGCCGTGGTTGCCTAGCTTTAGGTCGATGTAGACCGCGTCGCCAGAGCGGACCAGGTTGGTGTTGGTTTCCACCCAAGTATCGTGAGCCAGGGCCGGCGAAGCAATCGCCAGCACGGCAAGCAAACAGTTGCGGATCATGGTTTCTGTCCTTTCTCGACTTGGAATGTTGCTCTAGAATTCGCCAGTCACCTCGCCGCCGGCACGGGTTGCCAACGCGCGCCAGACGTTGAGGTCGACCGTTTCCCCTACAAAGCGAACGCTCCCGTCGCAAAACAGCACGTTCACTCCGCCCGCATGAGCGCTCCTTGCCGCGGTCAAGCCGTGCGTCCGCGATTGATTGTTGCAATCGAATGCCGAAGCGTTCGGGGAGTAGAAATGGTTGTAGAGGGCATATCCATAAGAGCCCTGGATCCACCGGATGCCCCGGTCAGCCCACCAGCTTCCACCGCCCGGGATGCAGTTGGCGACAGTCGTGGGCGTGCCGCCGGGCAAGAGGAGCACTTCGCGCCGCGGATCGCGAGGCGGACCGCCGGAGGGCGAAGGATTGCCGCTCCCCAAGAGCGTCTCGCTGAACGCCACGGTGTTCGAGCTTCCATCCGTAAGATCGCGGAAGCTGATCGACGAGCCCTGGAAGAAGACCCCGTCCGCATACGGCCCCGGAAGACCGAACGTGTTCAGGTTGCTGTTCGCCACCAGTCCGCTGCCGACGTTGCCCACGTAGCTTGTCGCCCCGAAGGAAGAGCCGGGAATTCGCTCCCCGTCGCTGGGACAGGCATAGATCGGAACCGTGGTCATCGCGGCCTGCGCGTTCGGCCACGCCGGGGTGTCGGCCCCAATAAACGACACGTTGTAATTGATCAAGTGCTCCAAGCTGGCCTGCTCCAAATACGGCAGCAGGAAAGCCTGTGGCGAAGTTACATTCATCGTCGCTCAGTCGGTAATCTCCGACAATCGGGGAAAACCTTATCGTCCTGTGGGGGAAACCTTAGGGAGGGCGGGTGGCACGTCCCGAGGCTTTGCGAAGGACGTGGTTTGTCAATCGACGCACGGAAGCCACGCCCATCGAAGACTCTGGACGTGCCACGCTACTGCGGCTGAGGCTATGAGCGTCACCACCGACCCTGCGTCGGTGGGACGATGATTGGCAGCTACCAACCGCGGCTGAGGCTATGAGCGTCACCACCGACCCTGCGTCGGTGGGACGATGATTGG
>CAYTJV010000368.1:5825-7968 GCA_964438165.1 uncultured Planctomycetaceae bacterium
CAGCTACGACGCCGGGGTCAGCGAGTCGTTGTTCGCTGGCGTCTCCCGGCGTGGTTGTGTGGCACTGGCGAAACGTGGCAAGGTCTCACGGCGTTTAGCTGCCAATCATCGCTCCGCCGGGATAAACCCGGCGGTGGCGGTGGCGGTGTGAGGAATAGGGTTGGTAGCTGCCAATCATCGCTCCGCCGGGGTAGACCCGGCGGTGGCGGTGCGAGGTCCTTACTCATACCGCAGGCATTCGATCGGATCGAGCCGGCTGGCACGCCGGGCCGGGTAGTAGCCGAAGAAGATCCCCACCGCGCCGGAGAAGATCATGGCGATCACGGCGGCCTTGAAGGAGACGACTACCGGCCATTGCGTGCCCTTGGTCAGGGCGTTGATGATCCAGGTCACGCCGGCCGAGGCGCCGGCCCCGAGGAGAATGCCGACCACGCCGCCGAGGCAAGAGAGCATGGTCGATTCGATGAGGAACTGGCGGAGGATGTCCTTGCCGCGGGCGCCGACGGCCAGACGGATGCCGATCTCGCGGGTCCGCTCGGTGACGGAGACGAGCATGATGTTCATGATCCCCACCCCGCCCACCACCAGCGAAATGCCCGCGATCGACGACAACAAGAGCGTCATCACCCCGGTGATGATGCCCAGCACGTTGGCGATCTCGGTGGTGTTTTTGACCTCGAAGTCGGGCGACTCGCCGGGGTGAATGCGGTGTCGCTCGCAGAGGAGCTGGCGGATTTCGTTCTCCGCCTCGGCCATGCGGTGTACGGAGCGGGCCGAGGCGAGGATCACGTCGACGTTCTCGAAGTTCGAGCCCTGGAGCCGTTTGCGCACGGTGGTGAAGGGAACGATGATGATGTTGTCCTGGTCCTCGCCGACCATGTTCGCCCCCTTGGTTTCCAGGACTCCGATGACTTGCAGCGGGATATTGCGAATGCGAATCGTCTCGCCGATGGGGTTGGCGGTCTGGAAGAGTTTTTCGACGATCGTCCTGCCGATCACGCACACCTTGGCGGCGGCCGTGATGTCGCGATCGGTGAAGTAGCCGCCCTGCCGGATCTGCCAGTTGCGGACCGTGAGATACTCGGTTCCCACGCCTTGCAGTTCCCTGGGGGTCCAGTTCAAGTTGCCGTAGATCGCCTGTCCCATCGCGCCCACGATCGGCGACGCGGCCAGCACCGAGGGGCATTCCCGGGCAAAGGCGTCGGAGTCTTGGGCGGTGAGCGTGTGGCTGGAGCCACGGCCCTGGCGCACGCCTTGCCTGCTCTGGCTGCCCGGGAAGATTACGATCAGGTTCGTGCCCAGGCTTTGGAATTGTCCTTGCACCAGCTCGCTGGCGCTCTGGCCGATGGAGACCATGGTGGTCACGGCGGCGATGCCGATCACCACGCCCAAGACGGTCAGCCCGGCCCGCAGTTTGTTCTTGCCCAGGGCCCGCAGGGCCACTCGCATCGTCAAGAGCAGGTTCATGGCGTTTTCGGCCGGATGCCGGTGACGAGTTCCTGTTTTTCGACAAGCGGGCCGGAGACCATCTCCGTGTGCTTGCTGTCGCTCAGCCCCATTTCGATCGGCACGGCCCTGAGGAAATCGCCCTCCACGATCCAGACGTGGCGGCGATTGCGGTTCTTTCGGGCCAGAGATCGCTCTGTGGCCGATCGCTGGGATTCGAGGTTCTCGGTCCCCTCTTCCGTGCTCGACTGCTCCTGGGAGCCTTCCAGCAACTCTCGGTCTTCGGGCCGCACCTGCTCGGGCTTGGGGTAGAACCGCAAGGCGGCGTTGGGGATTTTGACGACCCCCTCGTGCTTGGCGATTTGAAAGGAGAGCTTGGCCGTCATGCCCGGCAGGAGTTTCAGCTCGGGATTCGGCGCCTCGACCACCACGGTATACGTGACCACGTTCTGCATCGACATGGGATTCATGCGAATCTGGTGGATCTTACCTTTGAAAAGGTCGTCCGGATAGGCGTCGACGGTGAAGAGCACGGGGTTCTCTTGCTTCTGGGCCTGGCGGATGACGCCGATGTCGGCCTCGTCGACCGAGGCGAAGACATGCATCCGCTTGTCCATCTCCGGGGCCACGACGAACAGTTCGGGCGTCTGGAACTGGGCCGCGAGCGTCTGCCCCTCGTCGATCTTGCGGTCGATCA
>CAYTJV010000369.1:0-7950 GCA_964438165.1 uncultured Planctomycetaceae bacterium
CTATCTGCCCAATATCGTCCGCCGCGGCGCCCGGGCGTGGCTCTCCGACCTGCGGCAGGAGCGGGAGTTCCGGCCGAACCTCGACGACGTCCAGCGCTTTCTGGCCGATGACCCGCACCCCAAGGCGATCTTCCTCAACAGCCCGCACAATCCGACCGGCGGCATTGCCGCCAAGGAGGACCTGGAAGGGATCGCCGAAATGGTCCGCGGCCGCAACGTGGCCGTGTTCAGCGACGAGCCCTATGACCGCATGGTGTGGCGCGGCCGCCATCACACCATCGCCGCCATCCCCGGGATGCTCGACCAGTGCGTGGCCGCCTACACGTTCAGCAAGTCGTACAGCATGAGCGGCTGGCGATTGGGGTACGCAGTCACGAGCCCCGCGATCGCCGAGATGATCGCCAAGCTGATCAACACTTCGCTCTCCTGCACGCCCCCTTTGGCCCAACTGGCCGGGATTGCGGCCTTCAGCCGCGACGATGACGAAAGCCGCCGCACCATGCGTCTGTTCCGCGAGAAGGTGGAGATCCTGGTCAGCGGCCTGAACCAAATCGAAGGCATCCGCTGCCTCGACCCCGGGGGCACTTTCTACGTGTTCCCTTCGGTGGCGACAATCTGTAACCGGCTAGGGATCACCTCGCACGGCCTGGCTATGTACCTCTTGGAAGGCGCCGACGACAAGCAGGGCGTGGCCTGCCTCGGCGGCGAGTGCTTCGGCGACGCCGGCCACGGCTTCCTCCGCTTCAGTTGCGCCGAGCCCAACGACCGGCTCCGCAAGGCCATCGAGTTTCTGCCGGTCGCCTTCTCGCGGCAAGACCGCGTCGAGCGATTCCTCCAGCAATACCCCAAATTCGGCCTCGCCGCGTCCTATGGCCGGCCGTAGGGCAAGCTGCCAGCTTGCCCCGGCGCTGTCCAAACGCAGGGCGGACGGAGCGCCGAGGCCGTTGCGCACAATCCGACGGGCCTCACTGCGTTCGGTCCGCCCCACGCCTCCGCTTTACTCCTGACCCTGCTTTACCCACCGAGACGACGGACTGTCTTGTTGCCGCTCCGGAGGACAGCTTTGGAGTGCGATGACCCGTCATCGCTTTCTTTTTCGCAACGGGCAGGGCTGGCAAACCGGAACGCCTTGGGCGTCCTCGGGGGCGCGGAAGAGGAACCGCTTCGTATCGTGGCGGCAGCCGACGAAGAGGATATCCTCCTGGCGTTCGAGATACAGGTCGTCCGACTCGACGAACTCGATCAGGGGGATCTGGATGAACTCGACTTCGGCGGCTATCATGGGGTTGGTCTTCCGCAGTGCGTGGTGGGTGCTTGGGGCGTACACGTCGGGTGTCCCGCCGTAAGCATTCAACCCCGGAGGACCGCTTTAGTTTCTTTGCCCGGCCCGCACGGACGAGGAAAATTGCAAAATGAGGGCCGACGAGGCGAAACGCTCAGCCATGAGCATCGTTGAACAATGCGGGACAATTCTATGCGAGTTTGGGGGCTACCGTACTACACCCCTTCGGGGCTGCCCTCGGCTCCACCCTATCATGTCCTGAAGAATCCTTGAGCCCACGGCAGACCCATGAATCCACTTCTCTTAGCCGCCCTGGCGACGAATCAACTCTGGTACGCTTTGCCCTTGATTGTCGTGGTGAGCCTCGTCTACGCGGCGACGCGGCACGAGCAGATCGGCCCGATCCTCTCGCACGCCCTGCGGATCGGCGTCTGGATCGTGGGCTTCATGGTCACGGTCTTCGTGGTCCTGCTGCTGGTCTCGTGGTGGGTGTGACCAAAAGCCGCGACCATGTGGATCGGAATCTCCGAGACCGGATTCGGCGTCTCGGAGAGACGCCGCCACGTGAATGCGGCCGCAGCGACCCTCACGCAAAGACCTCGATCCTCTTTGGCGCGGGACGAGGGAACTCCGTGCGGCAATGGGCACATGCTTCGCGATCGCGCGGTGCGACCTTCGCGCACGTTGGGCAGGCCTCCAGCACCGGCCAGATCTGTTCTTGGCCTCCGTGACCCACCTCAAATCGCTGGGCTATTCTCAAGTGCGCCTGCGGGGCAAAGACGCCGCGATTCTCTCTACGATTGGTCCAGGTTTGTAGACTTCCGAAGTCTTCGAGACTTCGGAAGTCTGAAAGTCGTCCTCCGGCCCGCACATTAGCCTTGCACTTCCGCCCCTTGCCACTGGAATTGCTTGATCCGCTCTGCGACCAGACCGAGCACCTCGTCGGCGGAGAATCCCAGACAGATAAGCAAGTCCGTCAACACCCCGTTTCGTTGTTTTCGAGTTTTCGTCCTTTCGGGCGTTCTTGATTGCCCGGTCCCCATGGCGCTGCCAAAAAGAAAGCGGCGACAAGTCGCCGCACTCCACAGGCCCACGTGTCGGTCGTTACCCCAGCGGGGTGAGCCGGCAGGTCTTTTTGTCCGCCATCCGGCTCTTGGGGCAAATCTGGAGCAGGACGCTCTCCGAGTCGGTGCCGGGCATGGGGTAGCTGGTGAGTTTCCTCAGGGCCAGATCGCGGAGCAAGCCGCGGTGGCGGGCCTCCCCGCGCTCTTCGATCCACGCAGGCCCTTTGAGCACCAGCAGCCGGTCGAAGTGATCCCAGTGGGGGCGGAACCACGGGAGGATGTCCTTGAGCCGCCCCACGGCCCGGACCAAGAGGCTGTTGTACGCCGACGGCCCGAGCAGATCCTGGACCCGGCCGTGAAGGACCGGCACGCTCAGCTCGAGCTGGGCCACGATGTCGGCCACCGCCTCGGCCTTCTTGCCCACCGAGTCGCACAGCCAAAGGTTCAGGTCGGGCCGAACGATCGCCAGGATAATGCCCGGCACGCCGCCGCCGGTGCCCACGTCGAGCACTTTTTCCTTCGGGGCGAGAAACGGCGCGAAGGCCAGGCTGTCGAGCACGTCGCGGCCGACGAATTTCTGGTAGTCCGTGTGCCGCGTGAGGTTGAGCTTCGCGTTCCAATCCCAGAGCAAAGCGCAGTATCGCGCAAGCAGGTCGACTTGCGAGGCCGGCAATTCGACGCGATATGCCGCCAAGGCGGCCAACAGTTCATCGGTAGAAGAATTCATTAGTGCTCAGTCTATCATCTGGCCCGTATCCTCGTTCCCACGCTCTGCGTGGGAACGGGCCTTTTGGCCGCTCTGCGGCCGTGGCTCCAAACGCCGCAGAGCGGCGAGACTTACGTTCCCACGCAGAGCGTGGGAACGAGAGATTACGAGAGATTCAGTCTATCATCTGGCCCGCCGCCGCCAAAGGGGTCCTTCCCAGCCGGGTCGCGGCGGAGTACGCTGGCGGTGCTTTCCCGCGTTAGGGTCTTCTTTGTGCGAGGTGCCTGCCATGAGAAGCGTTGCCGTGCTGATTGCATTATTCTTGGGGTCCGAGATGGCGTGTCGGCCTGCGCCGGGGGCAGCCTCCGATCGCCTCCCGAACGTCGTAATCGTCTTTGTCGACGACCAGGGCTACCAGGACGTCGGCTGCTTCGGGTCGCCGGACATCCAGACCCCGAACCTCGATCGCATGGCCCGCCAGGGGATGCGATTCACGAGTTTCTGCGTTGCCCAGGCGGTTTGCTCGGCTTCGCGCACGGCGCTATTGACGGGCTGTTATCCGAACCGGGTGGGGATCCTTGGGGCCCTCGGCCCCAGCGCCAGGCACGGGATTTCCGACGAGGAAGTCACCCTGGGCCAGGTGGTGAAGCAGCGGGGCTATGCCACGGCGGCCTTCGGCAAGTGGCACCTGGGCCATCATCCCAGGTTCCTTCCCACCCGGCACGGTTTCGACGAGTATTTCGGGCTGCCGTACTCCAACGACATGTGGCCCCGCCATCCGACCGCCGGCAAGAACTTTCCACCCCTGCCGCTGATCGAGGGTGAGAAGGTCATCGAGGAGATGCCCGATCAGACGCAACTCACCACCTGGTACACCGAGCGGGCGGTGAAGTTCATCGAGAAGAACCACGATCGGCCGTTCTTGCTGTACGTTGCCCAAAGCATGCCCCACGTGCCGCTACACGTTTCCGATAAGTTCAAGGGCAAATCGGCGAGGGGCCTTTACGGCGACGTGATTATGGAGATCGATTGGTCGGTGGGGCAGATTCTCCAGACGCTCCATCGCCTGGGCCTCGACGAGCGGACCCTGGTGATCTTCACTTCCGACAACGGTCCGTGGCTATCCTACGGGGACCACGCCGGCTCAGCCGGGCCGCTTCGAGAAGGCAAGGGCACGATGTTTGAAGGCGGCGTGCGCGTGCCGTGCATCATGCGCTGGCCCGGCAAGATCCCGGCGGGAGCAACCACCAACGAGTTGGCCGCCACGATCGACGTGCTCCCCACGATCGCCAAGCTCGTCGGCGCGAAACTCCCCGCCGGCCGCGTGATCGACGGCAAGGACATCTGGCCGCTCATGTCCGGCCAGCCCGGCGCCAAGAGCCCGCACGAGGCATATTACTACTATTGGGGCCAGGAGATCCAAGCGGTGCGCAGCGGGCGGTGGAAGCTGCACCTGCCGCACGCGTATCCGAGCCTGGGCGAGCCACGCGGCTCCGGCGGGAAACCGGGCCCTTACGTGCAAAAGCGGATCGGGCTGGCCCTGTACGACCTGGAAACCGACGTGGGCGAGAAGACTGACCGGGCCAGCGAGCACCCTGACGTGGTCCGCCGCCTCCAAGCCCTCGCCGAACAGGCCCGGGACGACCTGGGCGACTCGCGCACCAAGCGGCCGGGCCGGAATGTGCGCCCGGCAGGAACGCTGTAGCTTCGTTCGTAGTCCCGCCTTTAGGTGGTTCTTTCGCGAGGAGGGTTCAGTGAAAAGGTGCTCACGTTGGGGAGGCGTGTCGTGGCGGCGAGTTCTTGTGGCGATCTGGGCGCTGGCGGCAGCCGGGGTAGTGAGCCATTGTGCTGCGCGAGCCGCGGAGAGGCCGGCAAGAGGCGCGGGCGAGGCCCATCGGTGCGGCTTTTGGATTGATCTTTACAGCGGCGAGCCGATCGAGGAAGAGGAGCTTGCGGACGATCTGGCCAGCGTCCGGGTCGTCTACCTCGGCGAGCGGCACACGGTCCAGCGGCACCACGCGCTGGAGGCCCGCATCGTAAGTCAACTGGTCAAGCGCAAGGTGCGGCTCGTCTTGGGTCTGGAGCAAATGGAGGCGATCCATCAGCCGGCCTTGGATCGGTATGCCAAGGGCGAGCTTTCCTTCGCGCAACTCGCCGAAACGACCCAGTGGCCGAAACGCTGGCGCGACTACCAACAGTACCAGCCCGCGATGGAGGCGGCACGGCAGTCGCGATCGCCAATCCTGGCGCTGAACGCCCGGAGTGAAACCGTGCGGCAGGTGGCGCGCAGCGGCGGGGTGGATCGCCTCGATCCGGCGATCCGCCGCGAGCTGCCCCCCGACATGCAACTGCAAGACCCCGCGTACGAGAAGCTGCTAGGGCTGCAAATGATGGTCCACGCCGCCGCCACTCCCCAGCGGCTCCGTCCGATGATCGAGGCCCAAATCGTCCGCGACGAAGCCATGGCCTTTGTGCTCGCCTCGTTCCTGCAATCGCCGGCGGGCCAAGGCCGCACGGCGGTGGTGCTGTGTGGGTCGGGGCACGTGGCTTACGGATTAGGCACGGCGGCCCGGCTCCGCCGGCGAATGCCCGGCGTCAAGGACCGCATCGTCCACTTCTCCGAGAGCGGCGACGTAGAGCTCGGCCCCCAAGAGCTGGCCATGGCAAGGCCGATCACGATCACCCACGAGCAACTCCGGGAACTGGGCCGCCCCTTCGGCGACTACCTGCACGCCACGGGCCTGAAGCCCGCAGCGAAAGGCGGGGCGGATCGGTAGCAGCGGAATTGGGTTGGGATTCGTCTCAAGGAGGAAACGAATCACGAAAACCCGAAAGAACGAAATCCCGAAAGAGAGAGCAGAGGGCGGTGGCGGTTACGGTTTGAGTTACTCTTCTTCCTCTTCATCCTCCTCGGCGTCGTGGCGGAACCACTTGAGCACGGCCATGATGTTCGAGAAATCGTCGGTCCAAAGCCCGACGCGGTGGTCGGGCGGGATGGGCTTCCAATCGGAGTTCGTGGCCAGCGACCCCAGCCGTTTCTCGTTGCGCACGAGAATCACCCACTCGGAACCGAACTTCCCGTTCGCCGCGTCCTCGTCGTTGGCGGAATCGTTGCACTGCCGGGCCACGTAGCCCAGTTCCCGGGCCAGGTTGCCCAACACCGGCGCCAGGTTCAGGTGGCGGTTGGAGATATGGACCAGCAGGATCCCATTGGCCGAGAGCTTGCGGAAGTAAAGCTCGATCGCCTCTTGGGTCACGAGGTGGATCGGGATCGCGTCGGAGCTAAAGGCGTCGAGGATCAGGAGGTCGAACTTGCCGGGCGGAATGCGATGGTCGTCCTCCAGCGAGATCCGCGCGTCGCCGAGCTCGACGCTCACATCGACGCCGTTGGCCATGGCATCGGTCACGTAGGTGAACAGTTGCGTGGCGTGCGAGATCCGCACTACCATCGGGTCGATCTCGAAGTAGGTGACCCGCTGGCCGGGCTGGGCCCAAGCGGCGGTCGTGCCGGTCCCCAGGCCGATGACGCCGATTTCCCGCGTCTGCACGGGATCGGTGAGCCTGGTGAAGACCTGGCCCACCGGGCCGGTGCGGTAATAGTAGGTGATGGGCGTGCGGCCCTTCTTGGCCTCCAGCCAGCGCTGGCGCGGATCGGGCGTGTCCTCGTCCAGCTCGGCCCACTGGGCGCCGTGGTTGGTCGATCCGTGGACCAGGGTGTGCTCGATCCGTTTTTGGCCGTCCTCCAGATCGCTGACGTACTCCCGCACGCGAATCACGCCGAAGAAGCTTCGCTCCTCGTAAATCGTGTTCGTCCCCGAGCCGAACAGCCACAGTTTGGCCACCAGCACCATGGCCACCCCGAATCCGAACCGCACGGGGCGGACCTGGAAACCGAAGGCCACCAGCCCGCCCAACGCCAAGAGCGCTGTCTCCACGCCCATGCGCCATTCGGTGGGCCCGACCAATTGCCAGGGGTCGCCCCCGAACCAGGCGGGAATCTGATTCATCCACAGCAAGTGCTGGCGGGCCCATTCCAGCACGTAGTTCAGGCCGGCCAGCCAGTTCAGCCAGCTCCAAGCGAAGTCCCATCGCGCGGCGCCGAACCAGGTGGGAATGTCGTTCAAACGGTCGCGGTGGTAGTAGAGGGCGTAGAGTCCTAGCAGCACCGCCATGAGCAGCATGGGCAATACAATATCGAGCCAGCGGGCTAGTATGGGCCGCTTTACCGATTGGGGGCTGGGACGCAACATGCAAGCCACCGCCACCACGAGCGGATATTCCAACACCTCGCGGAAGATCAGCGGCGCCAGCAGGGCGTTGAACAGCCCGCCCAACACGCCCCCTACGGACATCCAGATGTAGAACTCGGTCAAATGGCTGGCCGCGGGCCGGGAGCGGGCCAACTCGCCATGACACACCATGGCCGTCACGAAGAAGGTCGCCAAATGGATCAGGACCAGCCATTGCATCCACGACGCGCTCGTGCGGAAGAACAAGATCGCCAAGAGGACCACCAAGAACGGCTGGAGACGCACCATGAACCCGTGCGGCAGGATCGTCCAGCGGGCGAACACGAGCACGAACGTCAACAGGTACAGGGCCAGCGGGATCACCCAGAGCAGCGGGAACGCGGCTATGTCGGTCGAGATGAACGTGGTCACGCCCAACAACAGGCTCGACGGGGCGAAGGCCAGCGCCAGCCAGCGCATGCGCAGCCCGAAAGTCGGCAGCGTGCCCGCCTCCTCCTCGACGCTTTCACGTGGACTGGTCTCTCCGAGGCCAGCATTCGCGTCTCGGAGAGACGCGACCACGTGAGCGCCTTTGCCCGGCGACCACCAGAGCACCAGCGCACAGGCCAGCGTGAGCGCCATCAGGGCGCCGTACCCCACGGCCCACCA
>CAYTJV010000370.1:0-7937 GCA_964438165.1 uncultured Planctomycetaceae bacterium
TTAATATGTACGTGCGTATATGTGGGTAATACTGAGCGCTCTGCGTGGGAACGCATTTTCCGACGCTCTGCGTCGCTGCCTTCCCCACGACGCGGAGCGTCGGGGCTCCCGTTCCCACGCAGAGCGTGGGAACGAGGCGGAACGCACTACGCCTCCGCCCCCTTGCCGTTGGTGAGTTTCGATCGCCGCAACTGGCTCCCGGGCAGGCTGAAACGATAGAAACTTCCCAACGGGTCGGGGATGCCGTCGCGGATGATGTTGTCGATCTCGGCCGGGTCGTTCGAGTCGATGACCGAGGCGAGGGCCGTCATCATCTTCGCCCCGTAGTCGTGGACGCCCGGGTTTGGACCATAGCAGCCGATGCACGGGGAGTTGACCTCCGGGCATCGCGCGTTGCACCCGGCCCGCGTGGCGATGCCGGCGCAAAGCAGCCCTTGTTCGAGCAGGCACGTCTCGCTGTCGGGAACGATCTGCCAGGTGCGGTAGAACTTCTTGATCTTCTTTTCGTTCCGCTTCCGGGGGCACTCCTGGCAAACGGTCGTTTCGGAGCCGATCACGGCCCCCGGCGGCGGCAGCTTGCCCTCGACGATCGCCGTGATGGCGTCCCAAATCCGGTCGGCCTCCGGCGGGCAGCCGGGGAGGTAGTAATCCACGGGCACGGTCTGGTCGAGCGTGCGGACCGTGTCGTAGAAGACGGGCAGATGGAGCGTCCCTTCGGGCACCTGGGTCTGGTGCTGCGGCTCGACGCCGTCGGGGTTCTCGGTGGACGGCGTGTCGTGGTACGCGGTCTGGAAGATCTCCCGGCGGTTGTTGGCGTTGGCCAGCCCGGGAATGCCCCCCTCGTGCGAGCAGGCGCCGAACGCCACCAGGACCTTCGACTTCCGCCGCAAGAGCTGCGCCATGTATTCCTGCTCGCTGGTGCGGATGCCGCCGTTGAACAGGCAGACGTCGATCGAGCCGTCGGGCATGTTCTCTACGTCGCGGACCTTGGCGTCGACCGCGACGGGCCAGAGGACGATGTCGAAGAGGGCCGCCACGTCGAGGATTTTCGCGTCGATCGCCAGCACGGCGATCTCGCAGCCGCCGCAAGAGGCCGCCCAATACAGGGCGAGCTTCCCCTTCGTTGGCGCCGTGGTCGCGGTGGGTTGCTCACTCATGTTGGAACCTCCATTGCCTCTTGATGCTCCCGGACCATGCCCTGCAGCGCTTCGAGCCGCTGGCCGTTTTCCTCCCAATTCCTCGCCCAATTCAGCGGGCCCAGCGCCCGCACCTTCTCCGTCAGGTCCTTGACCACGGCGGCGAACCGGTCGCCTTCGGAAGCGGAAATCCACTCCAGGCGGACGCGATCCCGCTCGATGCCGAACTGGTCGAGCAGCTTCAGCAGCATGGGATAGCGGCGCATCGTTTTGTAGTTGCCTTCCTGGTAGTGGCAGTCGCCCGGATGACAACCGGCGATCAGCACGCCGTCTGCCCCGTTGGCCAAGGCAAAAAGCACGAAGGCGGGGTCGACCCGGCCCGAACACATCACGCGGATGGACACCAGGTTTGGCGGATAGTGGATGCGGCTGGTGCCGGCCAGGTCCGCGCCGGTGTACGAGCACCAGCGGCAGAGAAAGCCCACGATTTTCGGCTCAAATTGACCATCGGCCATGATTGTTTTGTCCTCCCGGTAGCTATCGGCTTTCAGCAGTCAGCAATCATCGATTCCCCACCGGCCCTGTGCCGGTGGGAACGGGTTTGGCAACTACCGTGCGGCGTCGCCTTTCGTCACGGCGGGTTTTCGCTCTTCCCCACCGGCCCCGTGCCGGTGGGAACGGGTTTGGCAACTAGGCAGCTACGTAGTCGTCAAACCCGTTTCCACCGACGCGGGGTCGGTGGGGATTTCATTGGGTCGGTGTCCTCTCGCGTAGTCGTCAAACCCGTTTCCACCGACGCGGGGTCGGTGGGGACTTCAGGCCAGAACGCCCTCCAGCTCCGCGTAAATCTGCACGTCCTCGAACCCTTTCTGCTTGGCCACGCCGGAGGGACAGGTGGCCGCGCAGGTGCCGCAGCCCTTGCACAGCTCTTCGTGGACCTCGGAGACGCGCTTCTCTTCGTTGAACTCGATCGCCTCGTAGGGGCAGACGGACACGCACACTTGGCAGCCGCTGCACCGCTCCGAGTCGATTTCGGCGGTGATCAGCTCGATGGGGATCGCCCCCTTGTCCATCAAGGAGAGCGCGCAGGCGGCGGCCGCGGCGCCCTGGGCCACGCAGTCGGGGATGTCTTTGGGCCCCTGGCAGGCGCCGGCCAGGTACAGCCCGTCCGCCGCCGCCTCCACCGGCGCCAGCTTGGGATGCCGCTCCAGCAGGAAACCCCCTTGGGCGCAGCTCAGCGAGAACCGCCGCGCCACCTCGTCCACGTCCTTGCGGGGCTGTAGCGCCGAGGAGAGGACCACCATGTCCACCGGCAGTCGCCGGGTGACGCCCAAGAGTGTGTCCTCGCAGACGACCACCAGCTTGTCCTGCTCCTCGGGCGACTCGGCGACGTCGGTCACTTCCGCCGCTTTGCCGCGGATGAAGTGAACGCCCTCGCGCAAGAGCCGCCTGTAGAATTCCTCGTAGCCCTTGCCGGGCGTGCGCATGTCGATATAGAGATTGTAGACCTCGGCCCCGGTCTTCTCTTTGACCAGGTGGGCGAACTTCAGCGAGTACATGCAGCAGACCTTCGAGCAGTATTCGTGGTAATGCTCGTCGCGGCTGCCCACGCAGTGGATGATGGCCACGGCCTGCGGCGGCTTGCCTTCGGCGGTCAGGATCTCCCCGCCCGTCGGACCGCTGGCGTGGCTGATGCGCTCGAATTCGAGGGAGTGGATCACGTTTTTCAGGCGTCCGTAGCCGTAGCGGGCGATCTGGCGGGCGTCGAAAAGCTCGAAGCCCGTGGCCACGATGATCGTGCCGACTTCGATCTCTTCCATGACGTCTTCCTGATCGAACATGATGGCGTGGGCATCGCAAAACGCCTCGCAGGCGCCGCAGGCCCCAGTTCGCAGGCGGACGCAGTTCTCCTCGTCGATTACCGGCTTATTGGGCACCGCCTGAGGGAAGGGGACGTAGATGGCCGCCCGGCTGCTGAGCCCCTCGTCGAATTCCGAGGGGATCGGCCGGACGGCGTGGGTGGTGACTTTCGACAGATCGATGCAGTCGGCCGGGCAGATCACCGTACACGCGCCGCAGGCCATGCAAACCGGCGAGTGCTTGTCGTACGCCGGAGTGACTTTCTTCTTGGTGCCCCGGTGGACAAAGTTGATTGCGCCCACCTTCATCCGATCCTGGCAGACCCTCACGCACAGTCCGCAGAGGATACACTCCTCGTTCTTTTTTGGGAACCGACTATCTTCGATGCCCATCTCCGCGGCCAACTCCTTGACGGCTTTCACTTCTGGGCAGCGGGCGAGGAGGAGCTCCATCATGATTTTGCGGGTCCGCAGCACGCGCTCGGTCGCAGTGTTCACCACCATGCCTTCTTGAGCCGGATAGACGCACGAGGCCTGGATTTGCCCCCCCCACGACGTCTCTAATTCCACCAGGCACAACCGGCAGACGCCGTAGGGCAAGAGCGACTTATGGTGGCAAAGCGTGGGAATCGCGATCCCCGCCTGCTGCGCCGCTTGGAGCACCGAGCGGCCTTCTTCCACTTCCACCGTCTTGTCGTCAATTGTCAAACGAACCATGCTTCAACTCCTCACTGTGGGCATGCCTGCTGCGGAACTCGGCGACAACTTGGGAATCCTTCCTGTGTTCGAACTGGAGTTCCAGTTCCGGCCGGCCCGCCAATATCGTTCGCAACGTCTCGGCGATGTCTCCCAAAGGTTTCCGATCAGGATGGCTTGCTTGGAAGACAGCGCTCACTCGGGTCCCCCGGCCGGGCTCGGAGGTTAGCTCCAGGCTGCCCCCGGTGTCCCGGGCAGCCTGGGCCAGCAAGGGCAGGCCCAAGCCAACCCTTCGCGTGGTCCTCGTGGTGAAGAACGGGTCCAGGGCCTTCGTGCGCATCTGGGCGTCCATGCCCTTGCCGTTGTCGGCGATCTGGACGGACAGCAAATCCCGGCCTGTGTCTTCGACGATCAAGATCTCGATTCGATCGGCCGAGGCAGCCAGCGCATTCTCCACGATATCCAGGATGTGCAGCGACAGGTCTTCCATAGGGATCCATGCCTTCCGGCCGTTTTCTCGACGCAGCGCCTTTCCAATCTCGTCCGTGTTTGCCCCGTGCACATGGAACAGGGTGCGACTCTTGCCGATATCCTTCAACAAGTGCGCGTCGGAAGACGTGATCACGGGGAGGTCGTGCCACCTCTTGGCCGAGCCCCTCGGCGACACTTCCAGGGCGTCGAGTTTCAGTCCTTGGGGGACAAAACCCAACTGGCCGACGAGGCCGAACGACTGCCGGTCGATGTGAGCCGCGACCGCCAGGCCGCCGAAATCGTGGATCGCGTCGACAATCTGCTCTAACGTCAGCTCGCTAGCCCCGATCAACAATCTCGCGCTGCGGCCGACCACCTGGTCTCGCTCGTCGACAATCGTCTGGGGGCCGAAAGCCGTCTCGTCGTTCTCCCCGGGGAGGTTTTCGTACACCAGGCTCTGCATCCGCAACGCCTCGCTTGCGGTCTTGAACAAACCGACGATATGAACCTCTTCCCGCGAGGTGATCTCCATGCCCGGGATGACGGAAAGCGACCGGCGCTGGCCGGCCCTGGTCACGGCGGCGACATTCTCGGCCGAGTTGTGGTCACAGATGGCAATCATGTTCAAACCCAGCGCCTTGGCGCGACGGACGATGGCGGTCGGCACCATTTCGGCCTCCGCACACGGCGAAAGGCACGTATGGATGTGCAGGTCTGCCGTCAGTTCCCTCATTACACAAGCGAAATGCGTTCATCTGCGCAAATCTGCGTCATCTGCGGATAGTCCGCGATCCGCAGATTGCACAGATTGTCGCAGATTCGGACAAAATCCCCTCGTCACGTCTTTGGTCCCTCTGAAAGCGGCGATGAATCGCCGCACTCCAAAGACCGGGCCGCTGCGCCCCGGATTCCCAGCGCGCAAAGCCTTCCCACCAGATCAAAGGTCGGCAGACCGCTCACCATGATCGGTATCCCTTCGCTCTCCGCTTTCTGGCAGGTGTCCTCCTCCGGCTCCCTGCCGTTGACCAGGATGATCCCTGCCAGGTCCTTCATGACCGCCACGGCGACGATATTCTGGTGAACCTGGAGGGTAATCCAAATGTCACCTTCGCGGCCGTGGGCGATCACGTCGCTCAGCAAATCGCTGGCGTAACCTCCGCGCACGCTGCTTGTCAGGCGGCCGCGCCCGGAGCGCACCTCCAAGCACAACTCTTGCACCAGATCAGCCAGTTGCATCGGTCATTCCGTTGGCGAGGAAAGCAACCTTCAAAACCGTTCCCACTCCCAACTCGGATTGTATGTCAAATCGGTCGCTGTTCTTCTGGATGTTGGTCAAGCCCATTCCGGCCCCGAAGCCGAGTTCCCTCACCCATTCCGGGGCGGTCGAGTAGCCGGGTTGAAGCGCCTTCTGGAGGTCGGCGATGCCGGGTCCGGAATCCTCCACCTCCAGCAAGACCTGCGCCGGCTCGACCTTGGCTCGCAAGCTCCCCCCCTCGGTGAAGACGACCACGTTCATCTCCGCCTCGTAACTGGCGATGGCCACGCGGCGGACCAGATCGGGCGGCAGGCCCAGCCGTAGGAGCGTCTTCTTGAGCCGGCTGGAGCACCCTCCCGCCCGCTGGATATCCTGCCCCTTCACCTCGTATTGGCACAGCAGCGCGGCCCGGTCCGCCTCGACGCCCCCAACCACGTCGCTTGGCCGTGTGCTCACGCTTTCCCCCTGGTGATCGTCGATTTCGAATTTCTTCAACAGTCCCTCGATAATGTCTCCCTTGGTCACGATGCCGACCAGCCTCTTCGGCTGGCGCTGGAGCACGGGGAATCTCCCCAGGCCGGTTCGCTCGAACTTTCCAATGGCCGCCACCAAGGGCTCATCCTCGTAGAGAGTTTCCACTCTCATGGTCATCTTCTTCTCTACCGCACAGTCCTGTTCCCTGTCGGCCATCCACTTAATGAAGTCTTCCAGGCTCACCAGGCCCGCCAGTCGGTCGCCATCGACCACCGCCACTCCGGAAATGCGATTGTCTTTGAAGATACTCCTCAGCCGGCTCATCAGGTCCGTCGGGCGGACGGTGATGACCTTTCTGGTCATCACGTCCCCGACTCGCATCTCGTACACCATCTCCTGCGTCTTCGTTACCCGACTGTTTGCGCTCACGTTCATTACTCGTAGGATGGCTCTCCAGAGCCGTCCGGGACGGGTCTGGAGACCCATCCTACTCCGTCACCCGTTCCGTTCGGAACACCCCTTCAACCCCCGACCGTACAGACGCCCGCAGGCTTCAAACATCGGCAATTGAGTCGTCAGGAGCGGCAGGCCGTTTTTCGCAGCCAAGGCGATCGTCTCTTGGGGAGGCCTTTTTCCTCGTACAAAGCAGATTGCCGCCACTTCCGCCATCTCGCTGGTGCGAGCGACCTGGGGGTTGGTCAAACCGGTCAGCAAAAGCGAGCCGCTCTTGCTGAATGCCAGGACATCGCTCATCAGGTCCGCGCCGCAGCCGATCTCCACGCGGATTTGTGACAGGTTCTCGCCTGCGATCAATTCCGCCTCCAAAATTTCCCTTACTTCCTCCAGCGTCATCCGCGCCCTACCCCTTTCACGTGGCAACAAGTGCCCCCCATCGTGCGCGGGAATTCTTTTTCACGGCGCCCGAAGGGCACACGTCATAGCAAGCGCCGCACTTGGTGCAGCGATCGAGCACGATCCTGTGGACCGTTTTCGGTTCGCCTTCAATGGCTTGATAGGAGCAGTTCTTCCCGCAAGCGTCGCAGCCCTTGCACTTGACTGCGTTGATCTCGTACTGGAACAGGGGTTTGCAGACGCCGGCCGGACAGCTCTTGTCTCGGATGTGGGCGACAAACTCGTCCTTGAAGTGCCGCACGGCGCTCAGCACGGGATTGGGCAGCGACTGCCCCAGTCCGCAAAGCGAAGCATCCCGGACGGCTTCTCCCAACTCCTCCAACAGCTCGATGTCGCCTTGCTCTCCGTGCCCATCGCAGATTCGCTCAAGAATGCGCAAAAGGGCTTCGGAGCCCTCCCGGCAGGAGGTACACTTGCCGCAAGACTCGTCGGTCGTGAAGGCGATGAAATACTTGGCCACATCGACGATGCAGGAATCCTCGTCGATGACGATCATCCCGCCGGAGCCCATCATCGCGCCCGCGTCCTGCAGGCGTTCATAGTCCACGGGCAAATCGAGGAGGCTCTCGGGAATGAAGCCCCCGGAGGGCCCTCCCGTTTGGACGGCCTTGAATTGCTTGCCGTTGGGAATTCCTCCGCCGATGTCGTAGACGATTTCCCTGAGCGTGATGCCCATGGGCACTTCCACCAGTCCGGCGTTGTTGATATTTCCGGCAACCGAGAAGACCTTGGTCCCCTTGCTCTTCTCCGTGCCCATCTGGGCGAACCACTTGGCGCCCCAATTGATGATCGCCGGCACGTTGGCCCAGGTTTCGACGTTGTTGATGACGGTCGGCTTGCCCCACAGCTCGGTGCGCGGGGGCCGTTGTCGCGGCTCGGGCGGCTTGCCTTCGATGGAGAGCACCAGCGCGGTGGTCTCACCGCACACGAACGCTCCCGCGCCTTTGAAGACCTCGATGTCGAAATCGAACCCCGACCCGAGGATGTCCTTCCCCAACAAACCAAATTCCCTGGCCTGCTCCACGGCCTTGAGCATCCGCTCCACGGCCAACGGGTACTCCATCCGGATGTACGCGTACCCGCGCGAGGCGCCCACGGCATAGGCCCCGATCGCCATGCCTTCGACGACCGAGT
>CAYTJV010000371.1:0-7914 GCA_964438165.1 uncultured Planctomycetaceae bacterium
CAGCAAACGCTCAAATACCAATTCTTTCACAAGCTCAGAGCGTGGGAACGAGGATCGGCAAACTAGCAGCTTGCCCTACGATCGTGCTAAGCCTTACCACCCGCCGGACGGAATCGCTTGACACTGCCCGGGGCTGTTGCGACACTAACGGGTCCGGTTCCCGCTGACACAAGTGACAAGAGGGCGAAGTGCAAAGGAGAAATCGATGAGATTCGCATGCCGCAAGGTTCTGGGGGTGCTGGTGGTGGCTGCCGCGGTGGTGGCGGTGTCGGGGATGGCCATGGCGGTGGAACCGCCGACGGCGCCCAAGGTCTCGACGTTCGCCCCCGCCAAGGACGTAGCCTCCCAGATCAATATGTACGTGGCACGCTTGGAGGAATCGGTGGCGTCGGAAGACGAGTTCAAGGAGGCCGAGGCGAGGCTGGCCAAGGACTCCAATACGCTGATCCTCTTGGCGCTGGCCGCCGGATTGCACGACGAAGACAACAAGTTCAAGGCCGCGGCTCCCGCGATCATGAAAGCGGCCCAGGAACTAACCAAGGCCAAGGGTTTTGCGGCGACGAAAGCCGGCGTGGCCGCGGTCAAGAAGGCGCTGGAAGCCACGGAGGGAAACGCGGCCGAATTGAAGTGGGTCAAGTCGGCTTCGCTTCCGGACTTGATGAAGCAGGTGCCGCTGGTCAACAGCCGGCTGAAGCGGAACCTCCGCGGCCCGAAGTTCAAGAGCAAGGCCAAGGACAACGCCGGCGATGCCGCGACCCTGGCCGTGATCGCCCAGGGCTCGTTGGCCGACACCGCGGAGACCAAGAACGACGAGGAGATCAAGAAGTGGCACGGCTTCTGCGTTCAAATGCGCGACGCGGCGACCGCCCTGAATAAGGCGATTCGCGACGGCGACCAGGCCGCGGCCGACAAGGCCCTCGGCGCCCTGAATCAGAGCTGCGACGATTGCCACGCCGTCTTCCACAAGGAGGCGGAGAAAGAGTCCGAGAAGGAGTAGCGGACCCTGCCTGTGGCCGGGTGACAAGGTGAAGAGGTGAAGAGGTGAAGAGGTGACAAGGTGAAGAGGTGACAAGGTCGGAATGGCCTGCCAGGTCAACGCAACTAGAGCAATCGGCCGGTCACCTAATCATGTTGCATCCTGTAATCACCTTGTCACCAAGATCTAGGACGGCAAGCCCCTGGAGGCGTGCCGTCCGTTCTTTTTGGCCCAGAACGGACGGTCGCCCGGAGAGCCGATTTCTTCTAGGATTCCTAAACTCACCGCTATCGGACCACCAGGGCGCGCGCTCGGTGGGATCATGCCGGTTGGCGGGGCCGTCCCGCTGGAACTCCATTTCCCGACAGGAGTTACCGAACAATATGGACTGGACGGGTGACACTGCTTCCGCGATTGTCCTATTGTTTTTTGGCGTTGCAACTAAGAACTGGCCCACGGATGCAGCATGGCTACTGACTTGCACGCTTGGTGTCCACCGCATGTAGGTTTCCTCCTGGGGCGTCCCTTCGCACCCGCACCCATGTTCGAGCGGCCTCCATCCCTGAGGTTCTCACACGCCCTACCGTATGGGGCGATCCTCCACGACGATGGGGTGCAGTTTACGGTCTTCAGCCGCTCGGCGACGAGGATGCGGGTCCTGTTGTACGATCAGGTGGAGGATCTTGAGCCATCGGAGATCATCGATTTCGACCCCGAGCTGAATCGCTGGGGCGACGTGTGGAGCGTGTTCGTGCCGGGAATGGCGGCCGGGCAGTTGTACCATTTTCAGGCCGACGGCCCGTACGCCCCGGAGGTGGGCCACCTGTTCCATCCTCGGGCCCGACTGATCGATCCTTACGCCAAGGCCCTGGCGGGAAACTTCCTCCCCGCCCGTGACGGCATCCTCCGCCCGCCAAAGTGCGTGGTCGTCGACGACGAGTTCGATTGGAAAGAGGACCGCCACCTGCGGTGCCCGTTCTCCGAGACGATCATCCACGAGATGCACGTGGGCGGCTTCACCAAGTCGCGAACCAGTAAGGTGAAGCACCCGGGCACGTATCGCGGGGTGATCGAGAAGATTCCCTATCTCCAGTCGTTGGGCGTGACCGCCGTGGAATTGATGCCGGTCCACGAGTTCCCCATCAACGACTGCCTCGGCAACGAGCCGGAGCGGCAGAACTATTGGGGCTACGATCCGCTGGCCTTCTTCGCCCCGCACCGCGGCTACGCGGCCGGCGATCAGCCGGGCTGCCAGGTCCGCGAGTTCAAGGAAATGGTCCAGGCCCTGCACCGCGCCGGAATCGAAGTGATCCTCGACGTGGTCTTCAACCACACCGCCGAGGGCAACGAGGACGGCCCGATCCTGAGCTTCAAGGGCCTGGAGAACCGCGTCTACTACATGCTCGATCGCGGCCGCCAGTACAGGAACTACAGCGGCTGCGGCAACACGCTCAACGGCAATCACCCGATCGTGCGCGAGCTGATCTTTCACTGCCTGCGCTATTGGGTACACAATTACCACGTCGACGGCTTCCGCTTCGACCTCGCCTCGATCCTCAGCCGCGACCGTAGCGGGAACCTGCTGCCCAATACGCCGGTCGTCGAGGCGATCGGCGAAGATCCCCTGCTGGCCGACACCAAGATCATCGCCGAGGCGTGGGATGCGGCGGGCGCATACCAGGTGGGCACGTTCGCCACCCACCGCTGGGCGGAATGGAACGGCCGCTACCGCGACGACATCCGCCGTTACTGGCGCGGCGATCCGCACATGGTCGCCCCCCTGGCCACGCGCCTGGCCGGCTCCAGCGACCTCTACCAGCCCGGCGGACGCCGCCCCTACCACAGCATCAACTTCGTCACCTCCCACGACGGCTTCACGCTGAACGACCAGGTGAGCTACAACGAGAAGCACAACGAGGCCAACGGCGAAGAGAACCGCGACGGCGACAACAACAGCTACAGCTTCAACTACGGCGTCGAAGGACCGACCTGGCGCCGCGACGTGGCCCGGCTGCGCCTCCGGCAGATCAAGAACATGCTCGCCACGCTGCTGTTGAGCCAGGGCACCCCGATGCTCCTGTTCGGCGACGAGTGCCGCCGCACCCAGCGGGGCAACAACAACGCCTACTGCCAGGACAACGACATCGCCTGGTTCGACTGGCGCCTGGTCCGAAAGCACCGCGCCCTGCGGCGCTTCTGCCAGACGCTGGTCGCCTTCCGCAAGGCGGAGCCGGCCGTGCGCCACACCGATTTCCTCACCGGCAGGCCGGTCTTTCCCGGCGGCCTGAACGACGTCAGTTGGTACAATCCCCACGGCGGACCGGTCGATTGGGGCAACGACGACCGGAGCCTGACGTGCCTCCTGGCCGCCGTGCCCCGGGCCGACGTGATGGGCGACGGCGTGCTGGACTGCTGCTCCCGCTCGGCTGGTCCCTTGGAGCCCGAGGGAAGCTCCGGCCACCACATGCTCATGATGTTCCACGCCGGGTTCGATGCGTGCCGGTTCTCGCTCCCGGCAGCAGCCCGCGACCTGCCCTGGCGCCTGTTCATCAACACCGCCAACAAGACCCCGCACGACATCTACCCCCGGCTCGACGGCCCCGCCCCGCCCGTCGACGGCGTGATGAACCTCGAGTCCCGCTCGCTGGTCTGCTTCGTCGCCCCGGCCGAGTATTAGAAGTTCTAACACAACTCCCCTCTCCCGCGAGCGGGAGAGGGGCAGGGGGTGAGGGGACTCCGGATCCTCGGGACTCCATTGCCGCCGCGCGAGCGTCAAAACCGGACTCGTTTCCAGAGTGCCCGCCGAAGCCCCGCCGAATTGGCATCTTGAACGTGTGCCAGCCACGCCCGCAACGACCGAGCGATGTCCTCGGGTCGGATCAAACGCCGCGATTTGAGCCAGCGCAGGCGGCGTAATCGACGGTTGAACCGCCTCACACCGCTCTGCTGGAGCCTGCGACTTTCGGGCAGGAGCACGAAACCGAGGAACTTCAGGCCTTTGCGGCTCGGGCGGACTTGGGTCTTGTCTCGATGAAGTCGTAGCCGGAACTCCGCAAGACGCTCGACGAGATCGGCGCGGTGCTCCCAAAGCGTTCGTTTAGACGGGGCGAACAACACCATATCGTCCGCGTAACGCACGTAGCCCGCCGCACCGAGTTCTTCCTTCACGAAGTGGTCGATCTGGTCCAACAGCACGTTGGCGAAGAACTGGCTCGTCAAGTTTCCGATCGGCAAACCGCGCGGGCGGCAGGCGGCGAACAAGTCGTCGCCGGGGAAGTAGGACGGTGTTGCCTCGTGGTCGAGCACGCCAACAGCGGAAGCCAGGATCCTATCGATCAGCCGGAAAAGCCGTTCGTCGTGCAGGTACCGGCGCAGAACACCGATGAGCACCTGATGGTCTACGTTGGGATAAAACCGCACAATGTCGGTTTTCAGATAGTACGGATAGCGCCGCAAGTAGTGTTGCGCCCGGTCCAGGGCCCGGTGCGTTCCCTTCCCGCGCCGGCACGCGAAACTGTCGTCGAGGAACCGGCGCTCGAAGAGCGGCTCCAGCACGCGAACCACCGCATGATGGACGACGCGGTCGCGGAACGGCGCCGCGCTGATCGTCCGCGGCTTCGGCTCAAAGATGCGGAAGTGCCGGTACGCGCCCGGTTGGTAGGTCCCGTCGGCCAATTCCCGTTGCAATGCCAGCAGGTTGGCTTCCCACTGGAAATCGAAGGCAACCGCGCCGCTCTTGTATCGCTTGCGGCGCCTGCATTTCTGGTACGCGCCGACGAGGTTCTCCCAGGAAATGACCCGCGGCCAAAGGTTGTGGTAGGTCTTGACCACGGTGCCAGTCCATGAAGAAAGAGGCGGGCGGGGGCGTTCGCGCAAAGGCTACCAGTCCCCGCCCGCCGCCGCGGCTTTGGCCCCGTCGCCCAGACGGCTGCGTCTCGTGCGTTCCATCGTCGTGTCGCCGCCGGGTCGGGTACGCAGGATACGGACCGTGTCGTCCTCTTGGCACGGGCCGGGCGTGCATGGCGCGCTCTGGGCGGTGCAGACCCGGCATCGGGCAGTGCTGACGATTCGGCCAAAAACCTACCGCACACACGCCACCCGAAAACCGTAGTTGTTGTTACGGTTCGTCGGCGTGTTCCTGTTGCGGTTCGCCGAGCGGCAGTTGGACGCGTCGTTGTTCCAAGAGCCGCCGCGCAACACGCGGGAGGAGCCGGCGCTCAGCGGTCCGTCCCCTTCTTCCATGCGCCCAAAAGGCGCCCCAGTTCATCCACGTGCTCGGCGGCGTACTTCACCTGATTGCCGGCGAGCAATTCAAGATCATACGCTAACCGGAGCATCGCACGCAAGCAGACCAGCTTCCCGTCGGCCGATTCCAGCCAACGCCGCCGCGCGTCACCCCGTACCGAATTCGCCATCAAAATCGCCTCTTGAAACTCGAACCCGAGGTCCTCCAGTCGGCGAGTATACGTCTGCCGCAGGTTCTTCGGAAATCGCTGCGTGTGACGCACCAGCCACAGTAGGAAGTCGTGGGTCTTCACAAACAGCGGTGTATCCGGTATCGCCATTTCTTGCGCGAGCAGGGGGCTCCGCCCCCTGCACCCCCGTCAGAGTTCAGAGAACAGAGTTACAGAGGACAACACGGCCAAAAACCCACCGCACACACGCCACCCGAAAACCGTAGGTGAAGTCACGGTACGTCGGCGTGAACCTGGTGCGGCGCGCCGAGCGGCAGCGGGACGCGCCGTAGGTCCAAGAGCCGCCGCGCAACACGCGGGAGGAGCCGGAAGATGGGCCAGTTGGGTCCTCTGGGGAGGATTGTGAACTGTAAGCCTCGCCGTGCCAATCGGCGCACCATTCATACACGTTCCCGTGCATATCATACAGCCCCCAGGCGTTCGGCTTTTTCTGGCCCACCGGGTTCGTCTTGGCGCCGGCGTTCCCGCTGAACCACGCGTAGTCGCCCAGCTTGGCTTCCTCTTCGCCGAAGCTGTACTTCGTCGCGCTGCCGGCGCGGCAGGCGTATTCCCACTCCGCCTCCGTCGGCAGGCGGCACTTCATGGAGGAAGCGGCGAGTTTCTCCTCCAACTTCTTGAGGAACCCTTGGCAGTCCTCCCAACTCACTTGCTCAACTGGGTTCTTCGGCCCTTTGAACTGGCTGGGATTGCTCCCCATCAGGGCCTGCCATTGCTCCTGGGTGACCTCGTACTTGCCCATGTAGAACGGCTTGGTAATGGTTACCTTATGCGCCGGCTTCTCATCTTTTTGGTCGCTTTTGTCATCGCCCATCATGAAGGAACCGGGGCGAATCAGGACCAGTTCCATCGTCGCTCCGCCGCCGAGATCGAGGCTCACCGATTTCTTCAGCCCCGGGACGGCCTCGACCGATTTGCGCAGCGCGGCGATCCGTTCATCCTTGGGGATGAGCTTCTCGACTTCGGCCAGCAGGTCTTCGGCGGCGAACTTGTCCTTCTTGGCGACGGCCGCTTCCAACCGCTCGACCACCGGCGCCGCCTTGGTCAGGTTCTGCTTGGTCGATGCCTCGCCTACGGCGTCGGCCAGGGCGGCAGTGGCCTCCGTGTAGAGCTTGGCGGCGGCTTCCGGCTTGTCTGCCGTGGCCTCGGTTTCCGCCGCGGCGGCCTGCTTCTTGGCAGCCTCGAACGCCTCGCCAACGTGTTGGGCGAGCAACCGCTGGTCGGCCGCGGCCAGGGCCGCGGACCACGCCTCCTGCGCCTTGGACAACTGGTTGGCCAGCTCGGCCCCCGCCTGGGCCTTGGCGAACAGCTCGACCGCCTGGCCAAACAGTTGCTTGGCGGAGTCCAAGTCTTCTTCGTCGAGGGCTTTCTTGCCGTCGTCGAACGATTGTTTGCCGCGCTCGAAGGAGGCGGGCCGGGCCTCGGTCTGGAATGCCTTGTCGGCCAGCTTCAGCGAGTCTTCGGCGGCCTTCTGCGAGGCCTGCACGCTTTCCCGCTTGACCTGCAAGCCGGCCGCCTCACGATACAGCTTCTCCGCCGTCTGGAAGAGGGCCAAGGAGGGCGGGTATTCGCGCTGCTCCAGGGCTTCCGTGGCCGCCAGATCCGCGCTGCGTGCCCGGCCGAGGACGTCGGGCAATGACCCGCGCCTGGGCCCCTTGCCCGAGGGCGCCGCCTCGATCGAGGGCGATTCTTCCGCAACCTTCTTCTCTTCCTCAAGGCGCGTGGGACGACGCACGCGACTGCCCGGCTCGGACGCAGCAAGGGCGGGAAGCCCCTTCACCGTCTTCCGAGCGGCGAGCATGCCCGTGCGCGCGGCGACCACTTGTTCCAGCGTCACCACCTCGCCGGGGGCGAGCAGCGCCTCGTAGGCCTTGCGCGCCTTTTCCAGCTCGGTGATCGCCGGCTCGAACTCCGCGGCCTCCACGTAGCCCTCGGCGTTGATCAGCATCCGATTGGCTTCGGCGGTCTTCTCGGCGGGCGCGGAGGCCTCGGCCAACAGTTTGGCGCGGGCGACCTTCCGCCGCGCGGTTGCCAGCCGCTCCAGCACCTTCTTGCCGTCCACTGCCTGCTGGTACAGGGCAGCCGCCTGCTGGAATGCATCGACCGCCTCGGCGTACTTGTCCTTGGTGAGGAAAATGTTCCCTTCCATTTCCTTCGCCCCGCCCTTGCCGATCAGCTTGCGCATAGGTCCGCGGACGTCGGCGGAAAGGTCGTCGACTTCCTGCCGGGCCAAGGTGACCTCGGTGCGGGCCTTGATCGCGTCCTGGAGAGTGACTTCCTGTTTGGCCTTGTCGGCTTGCGCGCTGGCTGCTCGCGCGACCGCCAACAACGTCAGGATTGCCAGGACGCCCAGTCTACTTCGACCTCCTCGTGACATGGCTACCTCCCCACTAGCTGGAACTTCCGGAATAGAAACCACCCGATAGTAGAGCATTGTGCGCGCCTCGCGCGCGGTGTCAATCACCT
>CAYTJV010000372.1:0-7908 GCA_964438165.1 uncultured Planctomycetaceae bacterium
GAGTGGGTTGTTGGCGCAGGTGGATTCGCCCCCGGACTGCTCCGGTGAACGAAATGAGGACCCGGTACGCCAGCGCCATCGACGCCGCGCAAACCACCAGGCCGGACCAATGGCGCCTGCAAGAGACCACGAACCGGCAGGGAAGCGAAGGGACGTTGGATCTCCAAACGGGCGCTGAGCTGACCGCCTCGGAGGCCGAGTTGCAGGAGTCGGCCCGGCGGGTCTATCGGCGGCGGCTCGAGCTTGGCGTGGCCCGGGAGCAGGCACGCACGGATCTTCCCTTGGCGACGTACACTGAAGCCTACTGGAAGATGGACCTGCACAATCTGCTCCACTTCCTGGAGCTGCGCATGGATCGCCGCGCGCAGTGGGAGATCCGCCAGTTCGCCGCCACGATCGGCCAGGAGATTATCCAGCCGCTGTTTCCCGCGGTCTGGGAGGCGTTCGTGGACTACCGGGTGGAGGCGGTGGTGCTGACGCGCCTGGAGCGGGAGGTCATCGCCCGGCTGGCGGCCGCCGGCCGGCTGCCAGCCGGCGAATCCGACTTCCTCGCCGCCCAGGACCCGAGCTGGGCCGGCCTCGCCCGATGCCGCGAGCGCGACGAATGCCGCGCGAAACTCGTTCGATTGGGACTCATGAATCAAACGGTAAACGCCACCGCCGACCCTGCGTCGGCGGGGCAATGATTGGCAGCTATACGGAGGACATGATGCCACACGATGAATCGACGACACAAGAATTGCTCGCCCTGAGCCGACGGCTCTTGGAGAGCATCGCCGCGGCCGACTGGGAGGCGTATGCCTCGCTGTGCGATCCGAGCATCTCGGCCTTCGAGCCGGAGTCGCAGGGGCATCTGGTCGAGGGGATGGACTTCCATCATTTCTATTTCAACCTCGGGGCGTCGCCGGGGCCGTGCAACATCACGCTCGTGGCTCCGTGCGTGCGGGTCATGGGCGACGCGGCGGTGGTCAGCTACGTGCGTCTGACCCAGCGCTGCGACGCCGAAGGCAAACCGACGATATCGCAATGCGAAGAGACGCGGGTCTGGCAGCGCATCGGCGGCCGGTGGCAACACGTCCATTTCCACCGCTCGGCGGCCGGGTAACGAATCGGCAATGAAAGACGGATTCAGCGGATGTCCCCACCGACCTCGTGTCGGTGGGAGCGGGTTTGGGGACTACGTGAGAGGAAACCGATCCCGCGAAATCCCCACCGACCCTGCGTCGGTGGAAGCGGGTTTGACGACTACCATCGCCGCCGTAGTTGCCAAACCCGTTTCCACCGGCACGGGGCCGGTGGGGAAAAACAGAAGATCATCCGTGTCCAAAGTTGACGCCGTATGGCCCTACAACCGTTTGGTGCTGGTGACGACTTGTCCCGAGCGACGCAGGAGGTGTCGGATGCGATCGATTGCGATCATGAATCAGAAAGGCGGCGTGGGCAAGACCACCACCGCCGTGAACGTGAGCGCGGCGCTGGCCGCCACCGGGCAGCGGGTGTGCCTGATCGACCTGGACCCCCAGGCGCACGCCTCCTTGCACCTGGGAATGGACCCGCGCCCCGAGAGCGCGTCGGTCTACGACGTGCTGGTGGGCAACACCCGTCTGGCCGACGTGCGCCGCCAGGTGGGGGAGAATTTGTGGGTCGTCGGCTCGCACTTGGATCTGGCTGCGGCCGAGCTGGAGTTGGCCGGCGTGGTGGGGCGGGAAATCATCCTCCGCGACAAGCTCGACGAGGATCCCGAGACGTTCGACTACATGCTCATCGACTGCCCGCCCTCGCTGGGGATCCTCACCCTGAATGCCCTCGCGGCGGTCGAAGAGGTGCTGATCCCGCTTCAGCCGCACTTTCTGGCCTTGCACGGGTTGAGCAAGCTGCTGGAGACGATCGAGCTGGTGGCCAAGCGGCTTAACGGCCGGTTGCGCCTCAGCGGGGTGATCCTCTGCCTGTACGATTCGGGCACGCGGCTGGCCCAGGAAGTGAGTCAGGACGTCCACGAGTTCTTCCGCCGCGCCCAGAACGAGCAATCGCCGTGGGCCGACGCGAGGATCTTCCAAACGCGGATTCGCCGCAACGTGCGCTTGGCCGAGGCGCCGAGCTTCGGCCAGTCGATCTTCCAGTACGCGCCCGCCTCCAACGGCGCCGAAGACTACCGCAAGTTAGCCGGCGAGCTTCTGGGCGGGTGAGATACTCATGAAGATCACCGAAATCAAGAGCTTCCTGCTCACCGCCCCGCGCGATCTGCACATCGTCAAGGTCGAGACCAACCAGGGGCTCTACGGTTGGGGCGAGGCGGGCTGCTCGACCCGAGAGTATGGCCAGGAAGGCGTGCTGCGGCATTTCCGCGAGTTCCTCCTTGGCATGGACCCGATGCGGATCGAGCACATCTGGCAGATCCTCTACCGCAGCGCGTATTACGAGGGGGGGCGGATCCTGGCGGCGGTGATCTCCGCCATCGACATGGCGCTCTACGACCTCGCCGGCAAGGCCCTCGGCGTGCCGGTGTATCAGCTCCTGGGCGGGGCTTGCCGCGACAAAATCTTCGCCTTCCGCACCCTCGGATCGCTCGCCGCGCCGGATTGCCTGGCGCGGGCCGAAGAGGCCGTCGCCGAAGGATGGCCGGCGCTGCGCTTCGCGCCGGCCGACCGGATCGTCCCCCGGGCCCTGCGCACCGATATTCACGAGCCGGACCCGAGCAACGTCTTCGACGCCTGGTCCTCCGTGGCGGAGACGGCGGAGCGGTTCACGGAGCTTCAGGCCCGGCTCCCGAGGCACATCCCCTTGGGTATCGACTTCCACCACCGGCTGTCGGTCGCCGAGGCGGCCACGTTCTGCCAGCGGATTCCCCGCGGCAGCCTGGCCTTCCTGGAAGAGCCCATCCGTTGCGAAAGCCCGGATGCTTATGCCGCGCTCCGCTCGATGACCGACGTGCCGCTGGCCATCGGCGAGGAATTCGCCAGCAAGTGGGCCTTCCTGCCGTACATCGAGCGCGGACTGACCAACTACGCGCGGGTTGACGTGTGCTGCGTGGGTGGCCTGAGCGAGGCCCGCAAAGTAGCCGGCTGGTGCGAGGCGCACTACATCGACCTGATGCCGCACAACCCCATCGGCCCGGTGTGTACGGCGGCCACCGTCCATCTTGCCGCGGCGACCAACAACTTCACCTGGATGGAGTGCATCCCGCAGCTCAGCGAGAGCGCCCGCGAGGTGTTTCCGGTCCTGCTCGAGCGCAGCGGGCCCTACTACCCGCTCCCCACGCGGCCCGGCCTGGGCGTCGAGATCGACGAGAACGCCCTGGCGCGATACCCATTCCTCATTCACGAGCACCCGCACCTCTCCCGGCCCGACGGAAGCTACACGAATTGGTAGACCGTCGACCGCACGTATGGCCCGTTCCAATAATATTGCAGCATGCCAACGTGGGGCAGATTGCCAATAGGCCGTAGACACCCGCCTATCACAAGCGAAAACCTCGGGAAATGCCTTGTTTTCTAGGATTTTCTCGCATCATGCCGACTTGGCGGGAAACGTCCGAAAAGAACCGTTTCTGACGGGCAACGGGTGTCACTGACACCCGGTATTTTCTTCCCGGCGGGGTCGCGTGTCCAGTAGTGCCGCCGCTCCGTCGCCGCTCCCCGTCCGGCGGCCACGGCCACGGCCACGAGGTGCTGCCCACCCACGGGAGAGAGTCGCCCACGGGTGCGGTGGGGCTCGGGAGAAAAATGGTGCGCCCGGCGCACTATTTTTGGGCAAGCACGCGGCATCCGAATACCGCAAGGCCGTAGAGTCCGGAAAGCTCTCGCTCCTCCAGCCTCAAAACCGACACGCAAGGATGGGGCTAGAATCGACGCAAACGGGTCTGGACGTGGTTTGATACCTTCGGCGGCACGTGCCCTAGAATCGCACGCTACGCGATGGGCGAAGAGAAACACCGGTCAGGGACGGCGCGGGAGGTAAACTCGTGCGCCCCTGACCGGTGGAAGCTACCCAGATGAAAACCGGCCGACGCGGCTCTACTCACGCCGGCCGGCTCTTTCGTGGCGGCCGACGTGCCATGGATCAGAACACGCCGGTCGTCAACGTCGCGGCGGCGGAGAGGACATGGACTCCCGCCGCCCTCAAAGAAGTTTCGTCAAGGTGCGGCCCCAAGGCTCTTGACCCCGGCCCGCCATTCCGATTGAACGCACCCAAAATCGTGGTAGCCCCTAAATTGAATTCCGAGCGTGTTGAAGTCGGCTTCCGAAGTTTCCACCGTTGGCGATTCGCCGTTCAAGAAGCAGACTTCCATCGTCGCCAAGTTCGCCGGGTCGGCCAGCAAGTACCAGCTCGTGGAACTGTAGCCCGTGTAGGTTGACTTGCTCAAGTACGCACTTGTCAGCGGCTTGTACTTCTGCTGAAAGATATTCGCGGTCGGGTACTTAGTGTTGGCCGTCGTGTCCCGAATCTCCGCGGCCACGTACAAGCGGCGGGTGATGGCCGACAGAGCGGACGGCACCAGCAGGATTGCCGGCTCGATTCCCAACACGTTCCCATCGGCATCCGTCAGGTCCATGAACAGCATTTCCGCAGCCGTCAAGGCGGTCCCGGCATCCGTCAACGCGGTGTTGGCTCCGTCTTGATAGTTGCCTCGGCCCGCGGTGAAGAAAGCCGAGTTGTCGAGGAAGGCTCGCCAGAACACGTCATTCAGCTTGAGCGCCGCCCCACGCCCCAAGCGATTCCACAAATCGTCGAACGCCCCAAGGTCATCATTGATGATGTCGGTCCTCGAAATGCCAAACATTTTGGCATACGTTCGGGCCTGGTTCGTGTAGCTCTCTTCACCAAGCGTTCCGTGTTTGATTTCCCCGGCGGGTGCCAGCTCTTCGTAGACGGCATCGCCCGTCAAGCGGTAGCTCGTCACGGTCTTAAAATCGTTCACCGGCCGGATGCGGGAAATGGCTCGCCACGTCTGTTCAACGGCGTTGAATCCGCTCAAGAGAAACTTGTTCGCCGTGTTGCTCAAGATGCCCGACACGTCGATGGTGGAGAAGCCGCTGGCCTGAATCGGGCGGAAAGCGTATCCGAGAATCTCCCGCATATTTCCCGAGTCGATTCGGTGTCGGCCACCCGGGTAGCCGTTGGCGCCCGCGGCCATGATGAGCGTCTCTTGCAGTCCAATGTTGCCAAGGCGGTCGCTGGCCTCCAGCACTTCGGGCTTGAAGGACTTTTCCAAATCGGGCAAACCGGCAGTCCGGGAGAAAGCCGCTTGGATTACGTCGCCGGAAATGTCTTTCGTGCTGGCATGAATCGCCGGCATCCGCGGCCTTTCGCTTCGCATTTTGTGGAGGGCGATATCGTCCCGCTGGACACGAAAAATTTCGGCTCGGAGGCCATCCATCGACAACTCGCCGGCCATCGCCTGGGCCCGCAATTCCGCAACGCGGTGCTGCAAGCCGTCGCCGGAGATAAACTCCAGGCCCGTGCAAGCCGCCTCGAGTGCGGCTATTCGGCTACGCTCGGCTTTGAGAATCGTTTCGGTTTCGTTCGGTTCCATGGTTCTCTGTCCTTTCTGTGCCGCACTGGCGGCAATCGAAACTTGCGTTTCAAAATCGGCACCTACGGAAAGCAGGGAGACTTCCCGCAGTCGGCCGGAGCGTACAAGGTTCAAACCGGCCTCGGGTGCGGTCAATTGTCGGCCGTTGACCGAAACTTTTTCGCCGGAACGAACGAATTCTTTCTTGCTCGGCATGTAGCCCACCGATGCCTGAAGGACGATCCCTGACCGGGCTAGGGCGATTACCTTAGCACCGCTCGGGGTGGCCTCCGTCAACTTGCCGGCCACATGGATCGCGTTGCTCTTGATCGTCGCCACACCCTGCCCCGCAAGCGAGTCGAGGCCCTGATTGTGATCCACCAAAATCGGCACCACGCCGGAAACGTCGGCCCCGGCCAGATCGATGACCACGGGTCCATAGCCAGCAATCATCATCACGCCGCCCGTGTACGCCGTGATATGGAACGTCGGCGGCTTGCTCTTGTCGCCGGCGGCGAGTAGCTCGACAGGGCCGGCGGCAAGGATGATCGTGGCGTCAGTCATGGGTTGCCCCCAAAATTCCGGCCAGCCGGTTTTGGACAATCGGCGGCCCCGGTTCGGTGTCGGCATCGGAGTCGTCGTCGTCGCCGCCGTCGTCCTGCACAAACTCGACGGGCTCCGGTGGGCCGTAGAGCATTTCGGACGGCGGTTTGGCGGGCTGTCGAGAACTTTCAATCATGTACGTCAGGGCCCGGTTTGCGTCCGAAGCCGCGTAGTGTCGCACGTCGTTTAGGGACAGCATTGGGCCGGCCCCTACGGCGTCCAGACAACGCTCAACGGTCGAAACGGGCCGTTGCCAGTGCGAGGCAATCGCCCCAAGGGACAAAAGGCGAGGGAATGAGGACATATGGTGTTTTCCTTTCGCTCTCTATGGTAGCCGGTCAAAGAACCAGGATTTCCAACGGTTGGACAAAATCACTCAAGCACCAGGTGAATTTTTTGCCGGCAGTCCCGGCAATGGCTGTATCGCATGACCGTGCCGTCACCGTTCCGAAACGTTCTATCAGCCCTCAGTCGCACCGAACCGCACGAGGGGCACCGTGGCCGTACAGCGAACACAAGTGGCGGTCGCTCTCGTCGGGAAACGGGCGGGTCGGGCGTCATTCGTCCAATTCCGGGGGCTCATGTTCACCAGCCAGGCCGCTGCCGACTGGCTCAAGCGATGGAGTGGCTCGACTGGGGTGTGGGTCGGCTGTCATCCGTGTCACCTTGGCTTGAGGGGAGGGGGACAAGTAAGCAAATCCCAAAATCGCCTATCGTTCGCATGAAAACACCGGGCTGACGGTTGGGATACCCCAGCGCTGGCCTCTCGAGAGTCGCCATTTCAGTAGCCGGGGGCCGCTGTACGTGCCGTCTGTGCCACGAGGCACGCCGCCAAGGTCCCTGAGTGTCCGGGAGCCGATGCCCAGTAGGAACGCCGCTGCGTTCTGCCGGGGTGTGCAACTCGGTGATTTGTTCGCTACTCGTCATGTGTCACCTTTGGGGGGCAGGCGGGACGGAAAGTGTGTGACTAACGCAACCCCCAGGTGGGAACCGAAACGTAAGACCGCCCGGAAGAACCTAACTCATGGGGGGCTGGTTGCCGTCATGCCTCCCCCCCCTCTGCCGGCTGGTAGTCGCCGCACGTCTGGCCGCTGGCGTCGTCGGGCATCATGCTACCTCGTCCTGAATTTCGGGCTTCTCTTTTCGCGGCGCTAAACGGCGGAGGCGTGCCGCCCGGCATCGTCGTACTGGGTCTCCTTGATCCGGCCGAGGTTGTCGATCGCACGGTATACGCGGCCGGCGGCGTCGTACCCGGTCAGCGCGACGATGTAGTTGTCGGAAGAGTCCGGCGCGGGCGGAGCGTCTTCGGCAACGTCCGGGATGCCATTGGAGTCGGTGTCGATGAGCGCGCCGGTGCTGCCGTTAAAGAAGTAGTGCGTCAGTCCGGAATCCACGTCCTCGCGGCCGTAGTTGACCGTGGCGATGGCGCGTCCGAGGCCGTCGTGCCAAACGACCGAAGCAGTGGCGTAGCTGTTGGCCGCCGAAAGCGCGCCGGTCGTGCTGGTGTCGTCGGGCAGCCGCTGGTACGTGGCCGCGGCGACCGTCTGGCCGGCTGGGTCGTACCAGGTCTGGTTTTGCTCGACCACCGTGTCGCCCGTCACGTCGTCGGCATCGGCGTAGGCCGTTTCGTCCGCGTCGTAGCAGACATAGGAGGCCGCCAAGCGCCCGAGGCCGTCATAAACGTACTTCTCGAACAGCCCGTTGCCGGCGGCCGTTTGTTTAAACCGGGGACAGTCACCTATTTTGTGTTCTCGAAATAGGTGACTGTCCCCGGTTTCGAGGTTCGGTTTCGC
>CAYTJV010000373.1:0-7907 GCA_964438165.1 uncultured Planctomycetaceae bacterium
CGGTCGCGAGGGGCCCCGCCGGGGGGAGGATCGCCGCGGTCCTCCGGGGGGAGGGGGAGGGGTATCTCCACGCAGGTGGCCAGTACGAATGGGACTCGGCTGCGCCGGTGGCGGTGGCGCTGGCCTCGGGACTGCGAGCAACCCGGCTCGACGGGTCGCCGCTCCGCTACGCCTGCCCCGACCCGTGGCTTCCGGACCTGGTCGTCGGCCACCCGGACCTGGTCACGGCCGTCACCGAAGCGCTCGCCCACGATTTCCTCCTCCGCGGCGGCAAGCATCTGCGGCCGTTCATCACGCTGGCCGCCTACGACGCCATGCGCGGGGGGCAAGCGTTGGAAAAGGACGGCGCGGTGTGGGCGGGCCGGCTCGGCGACCCGGTGCGCCGCATCGCCCTGGCAATTGAAGTCTTCCACAAGGCATCCTTGGTCCACGACGACATCGAGGACGACGACCCCTTCCGTTACGGCCAGCCGACGCTGCACCGCAAGCACGGCGTGCCCACGGCGATCAACGTGGGGGACTACCTGATCGGACTGGGCTATCGGCTCGTGGCCGAACAGCGGCAATGGCTGCCGACCGAGGCCGTGGCCGACGTGCTGATCCGGCTGGCCGAGGCCCATACCAAGCTCTGCGAGGGCCAGGGCGCGGAATTGGCCTGGCGGGACGGAAAGCACCAGCCCCTCTCGCCGCAGGAAACACTGAAGATCTACGCCCTCAAGACGGCCCCGGCCTTCGAGGCGGCCCTGTTCGCCGGCCTGCGATTGGCCGGGCCGGTTGTGGTGCAGCGCGAAGCCGGCTCGCGCCTGGCGCGGCATCTGGGCGTGGCCTTCCAGATCCTCAACGACCTGGACGACTGGGCCGGGGATCAGCCCAACAAACGGACCGGCGGCGGCGACGCCCTGGGCCGGCGACCGACCGTTCTCTGGGCATTGGCCTTGGAGAATCTTGATCCCGAAGGCCGCCGCGAGTTGCAGATGCTCACATCCCAACCGCCCGATCGGTCGGCCCCCGTCGTCGACGCCGTGCGCCGCCTCTACGAGCGTGCCGGCGTGTTCGAGCAGGCCAGGACGCTGGTGGCCAAGCATCGCCAACGAGCCCACGAGATCGCCGGCACGCTCTCCCCGCCGCCGCTGGCCCAGTTGCTCCACTACCTGGCCGACACGGTGTTGGAAGGATGAAGATCGTTTCCATCGTCGCCGGCGCGGGGGGCATGTACTGCGGGGCGTGTCTTCACGCCAGCACGCTGGCGGCGGCGCTGCGGCGGGCCGGTGAGGATGTGCTGCTGGTGCCGGCCTACACCCCAGTACGCACCGAAGAGACCGAAGAGGAGGGCCTTGCGACCGGCCGCGTGGTGTTCGGGGGGCTGAACGTCTACTTGCAGGAAAAATCGGCGCTGGCCCGGCACACGCCGTGGTTTCTCGACCGCCTGTTGGATCACCCTGCCCTGCTCCGCTGGCTCGGCCGGCGCGGCGGAAACACGCGGCCGGAGAGTCTCGGACCGCTGTGCGTTTCCATGCTCCAAGGCGAGGAAGGCCGCCAGCGCAAAGAACTGCGAAAGCTGCTCGACTGGATGAAGCGCGAGCTGCGGCCCGACGTGGTACACCTTTCGACTGTGCTCTTGGTCGGGATGGCCCGGCAAATCGCGCGTGCTCTCGACGTGCCCGTGGTGAGCACGCTTTCCGGCGAGGACGGCTTCGTCGATCGTCTGCCGGAGCCTTACGCCTCGCAGGCCCGAGCGGCGCTCGGCCAGCGGTGCCGCGAGTTAGCGGCGCTGGTGGCCCTGAACCGCTACTACGCCGACGTCATGGCCGAGTACCTGGCCGTGCCGCGGGAGCGGATTTGCGTGATCGAGCCGGGCCTGAATTTGGCCGGGCATCGCGCTGCGTCGCCGTCGCCGACGACCACGGAGGGCAAGCGACCGGCCGGGCCGACCATCGGTTTCCTGGCCCGAGTCTGCCCCGACAAGGGCCTGCACGTGCTGGCCGAGGCATTCGCGATCGCGGCGGAAAAGGTGACAGGCACCTTTTGTGCGAAGCACCCTCCGGGCCTTGCAGGCAAAAGGTGCCTGTCACCTTTTCCGGCCCGTCTGGTGGTTGCAGGCTACCTGGCCGATGCCGACCGCGACTACCTCGCTGAGATCACGTCCCGGCTGGCGGCCCGCGGTCTGGGCGATCGTTTCGAGTACCGCGGGTGCTTGGAGCGAAGCGAGAAGATCGCTTTCCTCCAGTCGCTGGACCTGATGTGCCTCCCCACCGTGCTGCCGGAGAGCAAGGGCCTGCCGGCCCTCGAAGCCTGGGCCAACGGCGTTCCGGTGGTGGCGTCGGACCACGGGGCGCTGGCGGAACTGGTGGGCGACACCGGCGGCGGGTTGCTCGTCGCGCCCGGCAACGCCTCGGCGCTGGCCGCGGCGATTCAAGAGCTTGTCGGGGACCCTGCGCGGGCCGCAGAACTGGGCCGTCGCGGCCAGATGGCCGTCCACTCACGCTACCACGCCGAGCGGATGGCGCACGACACGATCGCGCTGTATCGGAGCATCTTAGGCCAGTCGTAGGGCAAGCAGCTTGCTTGCCCGCGAGCGAAGGGGTCGGGAGTGGGGGGGTGAAAAATCGGTCCTTGAGGGCTGCTGCGGGGATAGCGGTTTTGTTCCAGACGATTCGGCGTGTGGCGGCGTTTTCAGCCCCGAAGGGGCGGAATATGATAGCCCAGGGCAACGCCCTGGGGAGAGGAGTCGAGCAGGATAATGGAAGCCCTGAAAGGGCGACATAGGCGCCACGCAGACGCATATTTCGCCCTTACAGGGCTTTGGCGCTCATGGCGAGCCGCTTCCCCAGGGCGTTGCCCTGGGCTGTCATATTCCGCCCCTTCGGGGCTCCGGAAGACAGCCAGACACCGAGTTGCGTGGAACAAAACCGGGATACAAGCGGCGGCTCTCAACGGCCGATTTTTCACCTACCCAGGTCGGGAACGCGCCCCGCGGGCAAGCTGGCAGCTTGCCCTACGACGGCGGCGTTAGTAGGTGCTCCGCGAGCCGCGCTGGGGCTGGCGGGGCTGGAACAGCGGCGAGACGTTTCCCGTGGAGGAGCGGACGCCCTCGGGCGGGGCCTTGGGGCGGAAGTCGACCGGATTGGCGCCCTTTCCGTACCGCGTTACGTGTTCCATGTCGCGATAACCCATGCGCTGGAGAAGTTCATCGAGCTTGATTGGTTTCACCAGGTTCGACTTGGCGTCATCAATCAGCTTGGTGTAGCCTCTGCGCATGTCCTTGTTGGACTTCTCGTCCGGGGGCGCCCCCATCACCAGGTAGTTCGTCTCCGTCGTGATCTGCCCAATGACTTTGCCGGTGGTTTCCTGGTAGGCGTCGACGATCGCGCCGTTGGTGGAAATGATGCTGCGGACCCGTTCCAGGTCGCTGCGGCCGTCTCCGTCGAGGTCGATCGCTCCGGCCAAGGCGAAGTGGATCCGCTTGCCGGGGGCCCAGATGGGCGTAAAGACCAGGTCGCCCTTCACCACGGGATTCCCCGGCTTATCGTCGGTGATCCGCGCTTCGCACAGGTGCGGACCCATGATCTCGATCACCTCGATGCTGGCCTTCTTTTCGGCCTGGGAGACGTCGTCGGTGGCAGAGGTGAACACGCCAAAGGTAGTCAGGCGGCGGAGTCCGTCGGCCTCGCCCAGATTCACGTAAACCCTGCCGGTCCGCTGATTGATGATATCCAAGATCTTGCCGTGGGCGATCTCAAAGGTCGTGTGCTGGAGGGCTTCGGCCTGGCGGCGATATTCGTCGGCAACCGTGCGGGCCCGGTTGATGTCCTTGTCCTTCACGGTCACCGCATCCTGCAGGCCCTTGATCTGCTGGTTCCCCTTGTCCTCGATCTCCTTGCGCTCGGTGAGCAGCTTGTCCTTCTCGGCGTTCAGCTCGCCCTCGCTCTTCTTGAAGCCGGCCGTCACTTGCGCCAGGTCCGCGCCGGTTTTTTTCACTTCTTCCTCATGCTGCTGGATCCGCGTGCCGGCATCCCGCTCGCGGTCGGCCAGTTGCTTCTGCAATTGGGCCTTGTCGTTCTCCGTGGCGGCCAGGGCCTGGTTCTTCTTCTGCACCGTGTCGTTGAGGTGCTGAACGACCTTGCGATAGACGCGGTCGGCCTCGGGCAGGCTGGCAAAGGGCAGCATGTCCCTAAGCACCTCTTGGCCGATCACCTGGAGCGTGTCGCTGGCGCCGAAGCCGAGGACCCGCTTGAGATCGGCGATTTCGCTCTGGGCCGTGGCGAGATCCTTGGCTACTTTGCTCTTCTCCTGATCGGCCGCGGCCGCCTTGTCCTTTTCCTGGTCGTACTGGCGGTAGAAGACAAACGTCGTCACGCCCAAGATGAGGGTGAACATGACGAACACGATCAAGGCGATCTGGAGACCCTGGTTTTCTCTCGCCATGACTGAACTGCTCCTTCAAACGCGGTGCCCGAACTGGGCAATCCCGGTGGTATGAGACAAGATTGCGGGCCAAAGACCTACGTCGATTCTAAACAGGCTCGGAAGGCCTGTCAACGAAAAACCCCCCCACCTATCGGGGCGGACTGTCGCAGTCTCAGCCGTTCAGCTCGGGACAGCGCAAACCCCTGAAAACAATAGGGGTTACATGCCCCGAAAGAAGCGGGGCCGGGCGGCTTGTTTGCCTTCCGGCCGAGTGCTACGATGGCCCCAGCTTCGTCACAGTTCGTTGGGGAGAGGACCATGGACCTGGACGATTTTTCCCGCAGGCAGAGCGAGGCGGTCGAGGAGTTCAACCAACACCAGCGCCGCAGCGACGGCCTGCGCGTGGCCAGCAGCCTCGCCGCCGGCCTGAGCGTGTTGCGCGACTCGCTGTTTGTGCGCATGCACGAGGACGTGGAGCGGGTCATCGGCCGCGACTCGATGCTGATTCCGGTCTCGGAGCTCAAGGCGCAGAAGCTCACCAAGCGCGAGATCGAGTTGTATCAAATCGTCGAGTCCGCTGCGGCGGCCAAGGAGCTCGGCTGCATCGACTCGCCGGACTGGTACGTCGGCTGGCTTGGCCGGCTGCGGCAAGTGGAAGCCCAAGCCGATCCGACCGCCTGCAAGCGGCTTGCCGAGTACCTCCCAGAGCCCGCCGAGAAGCGTCGCGGACGGTTCGAGAGCGCGCTTTCGAAAGTGCTGCCGGAATCGACGCGGGCCCCGCTGGTCGTCTTCCTGCTCTATCCCTTGTGCGTGCAGATCGTCACCGCGCAAGCCTTCGCGGACCATGCCCGCGCCGCGCGGCTGCGACAATCGCAGGTCGCCATTCTCCCGGCGATTCTCGACTGCCGCGGTTGCCACGGCAAGGTCCTGGAGAACGGCGAACAGTGCGCCGGCTGCGGCAACCCGCTGTGGAAATTCTCCTGGCTGACCGCGGCGGATTAGCACGAGTCGGGCGGACGGAGCGACGGAATTCATTTTCGCACGGTGGCGGGCCTCACTGCATTCGGTCCGCCCTACGCGACTCAGGCGCGACCAGCGGTCTTTATGTTTTCACGCCACCGCGTGGCCGCGGCGGCCAACTCTCTCCCCTCTCCCCTCTCCCTTCTTCTCAAACGTACTCCCAATCCTTCAACCACTGGTAGTGGTACGGCAGGTTCGCCCAGGCGCGGTCCATGGCGCGGTCGAGGTCGGCTTTCTCCTGGGCGTCCAACTCGCGGCGCTCCTTGACGGCCAACGCGACGTTGTCGACCTGGTCCGGCGTGATCAGCCCGGGGATCGGGGCGGTGATGGCTGGGTTGCAGAGGATGTAGCGGATCGCCAGCCGGGCGATGCGGCTGTCGTGTTCGGCGTTCGGGTCATTCGGGGCGCTGGTGCCTTTGAATACCGAGTTCGAGGCAAAGGGCTTGATGCCGAACCAGCCGACGCCGAGCTTCTTCATCGTGGCCCAGAGGCCGGCCTCGTCCTCGATCACCTTGGTCTTCGCCGTGTAGGGCGTGACGATGATCTCCAGTTGCGGGTACTTCTCGATGAGCTTCCGGATGTGCGGCCGATCGTGCGACGAGATGCCGGTGAACCGGGCGCGGCCGGACTTCTTGGCCCAATCGAGGGCTTTGACCAGTTCGTCCAGGGTCCGCTCGTCGTGATCGCCGCTTCTCTCCAGGCAGGTGATCCGCCACAGGTCGACGTACTCCAGGCCGGCCTGTTTGAGCCCCTGGTCGAACGTAGCCTTGAGTTTCTCGCAGGTGCGGCAGTCGGGATTGCGGACCTCGCCTTCGGCCCAGGAGAAGCCGAGGTGCATTTTCTCGCGGCGGCCTTGGAGGGCCTTGGAGTAGGCCATCACTTCGCCGCCGGTGCAGGCGTCGATGTAGTTCATGCCCCGCTCGATCGAGCGGCTGACCACCTCGGCGCGGTTCTTCTGGAACTCGGTATTGCCGAGATTGACCATGCCCCAGGCGTTTCCCTTTTCGATGCCGCTGACCACCGTATCGACCCGCTTCCAGTGCCCGCCCAGGCACACGGCCGAAACCATCAGGCCGGTCTTGCCGCAGGGGCGGTATTCCATGTCGGGGTTGTAGTTGAGGATTTTCGAGGTATCGGCCTTCTCGGGATTGCCGGCCCGGACGACCGGAGTGGCAGCCAATCCCGCCGCCACGCCCGCGGCCACCACCGAACCATCGCGAATGAAATCACGCCGTGACAGTCTTTCGGTCATGAGAACTACTCCCAACCGGAAAAGGTGTCAGGAACCTTTTTCGGAGAAACGTGTTTCGGCCACCGCAAGTCGTGGGTCGAAAAAGATTCCTGACACCTTTTCCGGCACCCGCCGATCCTCCGGTACGTGCCACTATAGCACAGGCTGCGCCCCTGTGTCGAGGGGTGGGCATTGAGCCGAGTGGAACAAGTCCGCAGCGCGGCGAACACTTGGCTCTCGGCCGCCGACCTGAAGCCCGCCGCACGCCAAGAACGATATGAGAAAGAACTGAACAACCAACGTTACCACCAGCAGCGTAACAGGCAAGACCGAAAGTCCCACGCGAAAACGAGGATCACCCGAATCGCTTCTCGAATGGCCTTATTCGGATGCTCAGCCATCGTGTTTCGTCATGCACTCTTGTGCTTCGCGTCGGCGACGGGGAAGAGCTTGGCGTGGCCGGCCACCACGTCTTCGGTGACCACGTAGGTCAGCCCTGGCGGCTGCTCGGGGAGCTCGAACATGATGTCGAGCATGATCTCCTCGACGATCGACCGCAAGCCCCGCGCCCCGGTGTCTTTGGTGTGGGCCTTTTCAGAGATCGCGCGCACGGCAGTCTCGGTGAATTCGAGCTTCGCGTTCTCCATGCCGAACAGCTCCTGGTACTGCCGGCAGAGGGCGTTTTTGGGCTCGCGGAGCACGCGGCACAGGGCGTCGACGTCCAACGGCAGAAGCGGCGAAACGACCGGCAGGCGCCCGATCAGCTCGGGAATCATGCCGAAGTGGAGGATGTCGTCGCTGGTGACCCTGGGCAGAAGCTCGGCCAGCTCCAACTCGTTGGTCCGCAGGCCCGAGTCCTGGGTGAAGCCGATGGTCCGCTTGCCGAGGCGCTTGGCGATGATCTTCTCCAAGCCGACGAACGTCCCCCCGCAGATGAAGAGGATGTCGGTGGTGTCCATCTGGATGTATTGCTGCTCGGGATGCTTGCGCCCGCCCTGCGGCGGCACGTTGGCCACGGTGCCTTCGAGCATCTTGAGCAGGGCCTGCTGGACGCCCTCGCCCGACACGTCGCGGGTAATGGAGATGTTCTGGCTGGTCTTGCCGATCTTGTCGATCTCGTCGATGTAGATGATGCCCCGCTGGGCGGCTTCGAGGTCGAAGTCGGCGGCGTGCAGGAGCTTCAGCAGGAGGTTTTCCACGTCCTCGCCCACGTAGCCGGCCTCGGTCAGCGTGGTGGCGTCGCCGATGG
>CAYTJV010000374.1:0-7905 GCA_964438165.1 uncultured Planctomycetaceae bacterium
GCACGCCCACGAAATTGGCCGCCGTGATGGAGGTATGGAAGTCGCAAGAGTTGTCTTTTGCGGATCGGTGCCAGAAGCTGGACCAAGGCTTTCAGGAGCCCGCGGCCGGCTGGATCCAACTGAGGCGGAAAGACAAGAAGAACCCCAAGGGGACGGTGCTCGACGACGGGTTGCGCGACGCGCTGCTCGGCGGGCTGGGGGACGACTGGTTCCTCAATTCCCCCAACGACGACGTGCGCGACCCGTGAGTTCGGTACTCGTCATCGTTGACACCACTCCGCGACACATCTTAGAAACTGTTTCAAGAAACGAGGACATCAATCCGCAGATAGACACAGATTTGCGCAGATACACGAAAAACGTGGGAAAAGCTCGATCTGTGTCCATCTGCGTGCATCTGCGGATCGTTCTGGTGGACATTCTTGAAACAGTTCCTTAGACTAGACAGGCGATCTGACCAGAGCGTCCTCAAAGGAGGAGTCCCCGTGATGAATAGGTTTCGGCCAACTCGGCGTTCGTTCCTCAAACTTTCGGCGACCGTCGCGGCGGCTCCGTGCATTATTCCGGCTTCGGCCCTCGGCGCCGACGGCCGGCCGGCGCCCAGCGACCGGATTGTGATGGGCTTCGTGGGCGTGGGCGGCCAGGGCGCCGGCGACATGGGCGGCTTCATGGGCTTCCCGGAAGTCCAGGTCGTGGCCGTCTGCGACGTCGACTCCCGGCACCGTGCCAGGGCCAAACAGGCGGTCGAGCAGCGTTATGCCCAGGAGAAGGCAAGCGGAGCCTACCAAGGCTGCGCCGACTACAACGATTTCCGTGAACTCTGTGCCCGGCCGGACATCGACGCCGTCTTCTGCGGCACGCCCGACCACTGACACGCCTTGGTCACCTGCGAGGCGATGCGCAACGGCAAGGACGTGTACTGCGAAAAGCCCGAAACGCTCACGATCCGCGAGGGGCGGATCATGGTCGAGACGGCCCGGCGTTACGGCCGCGTCTTCTCGGGCGGCAGCCAGCGGGTGTGGGAAGACTACAACTGGTACCACCGGATGATGTGGTCCGGCGCGGCCGGCGAGCTTCGGGAGGTCTTTGTCGGCATCGGCGGCCCGTCGGGCGAGATGCTCCTGCCCGCCGAACCCGTGCCCGAGGGGCTCGACTGGGACCTATGGCTCGGCCCGGCCCCCTGGCGCCCGTACAACAAGGGCTATCACCCGGCCAACTGGCGCGGCTGCCGCGATTTCTCGGGCGGCGGCATGACCGACTGGGGCGCCCATCACATCGGCGGCGCGATGTTCGCCGCGCAGTTGCACGATAAGCCGCTGCCGATCGAAGTGATTCCGCCCAGCAAAGACGACCCGCTCTTGACCTACAAATACGCCAGCGGCGTCAAGCTGCACCTGGGCGGCACCTGGGGCGACGGCCCCCTGTCGTTCAAAGGCACGCTGGGCGAGGTCCCGGACCGCCGTTTTCCCCGCACCGCGCCGCCGGCGATCAACATTCCGAACTACAAAGGGCGCGGCGGGATCTTCGGCGACTTCCTCCACTGCGTCAAGACCCGCGAGCGACCGTTCCGCGACATCGAGCTTGCCCACCGCACCGTGGCCACCTGCCACCTGGCCAACATCGCCTTCTGGAGCGGCCGGGCCTTCAAGTTCGATCCGGTCAAGGAAGAAATCGTCGGTGACGAGGAGCTCAACCGCTGGATCGACCGGCCGAAACGGGCGCCGTGGGTGCTGTAGACTGTAGGGAACGCCCTCCGTGGCGTTCCGGGACGTAAGTTGCGGCGTCGATTGGCGATTCCCGGAACGGCACAGAGGCCGTTCCCTACAGCCGATTCTCCCAGGAATGTAAAATCGTATGAAGCAAAGGAACACGCATGAGACTCCACCAGATCGGACTGCTTGTGGCTGTAATCGTTCTGCGCACGACGACAATCCTGTTGGCCGCGGAACCGAATATTGGCGAACTCATTAGGGAACTCGCGGGAGAGAAGACGGCCGCAGCGCGGACCCCGGAGCAACTCCATGCGGCTTACGCCCAGGTGCTCGACTCCCTCATGCCGGAGATGGGCAACGAGGACCCGGGCAAGCGCGGCGGCCCCCAGGGGACGCTCGAAAGGATCGCCTTCCACGCCAGCCGGCCGGGCGCGGAGGCCGACCGGGCCGCCTGCTCCAAGGCCATCGCCGGGCGACTGGGACCGGAGGTGGGGCCGTTGGCTCGCGTCTGGCTCCTCAGGCAACTCGAGCGCATCGGCCGCGCGGAGGCCGTGTCGCAAGTCGCCAAACTCCTCGCCGATAAGGATCCCTTGATCCGCGAGTCCGCCCGCCGGGCGCTCCAGAAGAACTCCGCCCTGGAAGCCAACACTGCCCTGCGGGAGGCGCTCGGCGCGGCCAATGTGCCCGCGTGGCGCGTGGCCCTCATCAATGCTCTGGCCGAGCGCCGCGACCCGTCGAACTTCGGCCTCCTCGCGACCGAGGCCGGGTCGGACAACGACGACGGCCGCACGGCCGCAATCATCGGCCTGGCGAAACTCGGCGACCGCGCGGCCACGGCGGCGGTCTCGGCCGCCATGGCCAAGGGCTCGCCGAGGGCCAGGAGGATCGCCACCGACGCCTACTTCCGTCTGGCCGAGGCGCTGGCCACCAAGGGCGACAAGGCCGCCGCACTGGAGATCTACAGGAAGATGCTGGCCTCCGCGGGCCACACGAAGTGCGCCGCCATCATCGGGATTGGCAGGGTGGGGAGCGCGGGCGATCTGCCCATCCTCTTGGAGGCCCTGGCCGATCAAGACGTGAAAGTCCGCGGCGCCTGCGTCGAGGCCCTCTGCCTTTTGCAGGGCAAGGACGTGACGGGAACCATCGCCGCCAAGTTCGGCGCGGCCAATGCTCAGACAAAGCCCGCGCTCTTGCAGACGCTGGCCGGACGGGGCGAGAAGAGCACCGCGCCGTTGTTCATGGCCGCGGCCGAGGACGCCGACGAGAACGTGCGGATGGCGGCCATTGCCGGCCTACGCACGGTGGGCGATGCGGCTGCCGTGCCGCTCTTGGTGAAAGCCATCGCCGCCGCAGGCAAGACCCAGGAAACGGCCCGCCAAACCCTCCAGTCGCTGCCCGGCGCGGACGTCGACAAGGCCCTCCTAGGCCTGATGGACCAGCACGATCCGAAGGTCCGCATCGAGGTCATCCGCGCGCTGGCCGCCCGCCACGTGGTCGCCGCAACGCGATCGCTCTTGAAGGCGGCCGAGGACGCCGATGCGGGCGTGCGCAACGAGTCGCTCCGGGCCCTCGGCGAAGTGGCGCCCACCAGCGCCCTTGCCGGCGTGGCTGCGGTTCTGGTGAAAACCGCCGACGCCGGCTCCCGCAACGAGGCCGCCAATACGCTTGTGAACATCGCCAACCGGGACCGGGATTTCAACGACCGGACGGAGCCGATCCTGAAAGCGATTGAGGCGTCCAGCGGTCCGGCAAAGTTCTCGCTTCTCAGTGCCCTAGGGCGAATCGGCGGACGCAACTCGCTCCAATGCATGCGCGCCGCGGTGAAGGACAACGACGAAAAGGTCCGCGACGCCGCCATCCGCGCGCTGGCCGAATGGCCCGACGCCTCCGCAGCCGACGACCTCCTGGCCCTGGCCAAGAGCGCCGCCAGCGAGACCCACCAGGTGCTGGCGCTGCGCGGCTACATCCGCGTGTGCTCGGTTCGGACCGATCGCCCGGCGGCCGAGACAGCTAAAATGCTCATAGTGGGCCTGGAAACCGCCAAGCGGCCCGACGAGAAGCGTCAGGCCCTCGGCGGGCTGGCCCAGGTTCCCCACATCTCGGCCCTCCAGACGGTCGTGCCCTGCATGACCAGCGAGGCCCTCAAGGAGGAGGCCGCCGTGGCGGCAGTGTACATCGGCCACTACATCTGGAACGAGCATCCCGAGGCGGTCAAGGAGGCCGTGCAAAAAGCCATCGCTATTTCCAGGAACGAAGGCCTCAAACAACTCGCCAACGACGTGCTCGGCCGCGTCGAGCAGAAGCTGAAGGAGGCCCAGCCGAAGAAATAGATGGCAGGACGGGCAACCACCCTGCGGGTATAATGGTTGAGGTTGGATTCCCTCGAAGCCATTTGTGCGGAGGACACCGCCATGCCGATTCACGATTGGCCCCGCGTCGATCCCGGGATCTTCCACGACTTCCATCAGGCGTGGACGATCGAGATCCGGAACGCGCTGAATGGTGGCTTGCTCCCGCGTGGCTTTTTCGCCATGGCGGAGCAGATCCTCAGCGGCCCCATCCCCGACGTAGTGACCCTGAAGCGGCGGGCGACGCCGACCGACTCACGTCAACCCGCCGGCGGGGTCGCGGTCGCGGACGCCCCGCCGCAGGCCCGGTTCGTCACTTCGGCGGAAGAGGATCTCTACGCCCGCAAGGCTAACCGGATCGCGATCAAGCACCAGCTCGGCCAGGTCGTGGCCGTGATCGAGATCGTCTCGCCGGGGAACAAGAGCAGCCTGCACGCAATGCGCTCGTTCGTAGAGAAGGCGTACGAGTTGCTCCGGCAGGGGATCAACCTGTTGGTGGTGGACCTGTTTCCGCCCTCGCCGCGCGATCCGCAGGGGATTCACAAGGCGATCTGGGACGAGATCCGCGACGAGCCGTTCGAGCTCCCGCCGGACAAGCCGTTGACGGTCGCCGCCTACTCCGCCGGCATGCCCCAGACGGCCTACGTGGAGCCCGTGGCGGTCGGCGACCCGCTGCCGGGACTGCCCATCTTTCTCGATCCCGGCACCTACGTCCCTGCGCCGCTGGAGACGACCTACCAGGCCGTCTGGGCCAAATGCCCCGATGCGCTGAGGGAGGCGGTCGAGAACCCCGTCGCGTGACCGCCAGCATCGATGACCGGCAGGCGTTCCATGATGGTACGGCTGGTCGTACAATATAAGATAAGGTGGAAAGCGTCCGGTCTGGTGGCGGTCCACAACAAGCGTCGGCCGCCGGCCTGACGACAAGAGCCTCTTTTGCGTCCGGAGCCGTACAATGCCTTCTCCGTTTCCCGGCATGGATCCCTATTTGGAAGCTCCGGACATCTGGCCGGATTTCCATGACGCTTTCGCAGGCGCGATGAGGGGTGACCTGAACCGCACGCTCCCTCGCCCGTACTACGCACGTCTGGTAATGCGCCCCGAGGTGGGCATCGTTGGAGGCGAGGAGCCGCGGCGGATTGTCCCCTACGTTGCCGTGGTCAGGCCACGAGGGCCGGCTCGGGCCACAGGCGACGCCGGATTGGCCGTGCTGGACCGCCCACGGACCGACCTGTCGCCCTCTGTGCGAATGCGCGTCCCCAACGAGCCGTTGAGGCACCATTTTGTGGAGATTCGCGATGCTTCCCGCGGCCACGCGCTGGTCACGCTGATCGAGATCGTCAGCCCGTCGAACAAGCGCCCCGGGCCTGACCGCCGCGCTTACGAGGCGAAGCAGCAGGAGATTCTGGAGAGCGATACTTCGCTGATCGAGTTGGATTTGCTGCGCGGAGGCCAGCCGCTGGTCGGAGGCCCCGCGATCCTTGAGATGGCCAGCCGCCTGGAGCCCCGGCCGAACTACCTGGTGGGCGTCAATCGCTCCTGGCAGCGTGGGGCGGAGTTCGATTACGAATTGTTTCCCGTCTGCTTGGAGGAGCCGTTGCCCTGCATTCCCGTACCTTTGCGCAAGGGAGAAGCGGAAGTGCCCCTGGACGTGCAATACGCGTTCCGCCAGGCGTATGACGGCGGCCCGTACGCCCGTGGAGCCGTCGACTACGGCGCCCCGCCCGATCCACCCGTCCGCCCTGAACTGGCCGACTGGCTCGCCGATTGCCTGAATCGTTGGCAGGAATGAACGACCGCTACGACTTGAGGCAACCCATGAACGAATTGCTCAGTCTGCGTGACGCCACGGTGCAGGAGATCCAACTTGAGCTTCTGAGCCGTGCCCAGTGGAACGCCCTCGACGGAGAGCGGGTTGTCAGAAGTCTCCTCGATCACCGCGAGTTTTGGCTGGCTGCGCTGTTGGACCGGCCGGGCGTTCCCAACTACGCGAAATCCACGCTGCTGCTGATGTCCGGATTGATCAAGCTCCGCGACCTGCCCGACAACTTCTGGAACGCCGACACCCTCTTCATCCTTACCCCAACGCACGACCACGCGCGCCGCTTGGCCCGGATCATCGAGGAAGAGGATTGGGGCGGCGAGGTCCGCGTGATAGAGAACCAGGAGGAGATCGACCGCGCCCTCGGAACGGGCCGAGACGAGTACGGACTGCTCTCCGTGTGGTGGGACTGAAGCCATTGGCGGCGAGCCCTCTTCACGGCGCGTCCGGCCGGGTGTAGAATGCGTGGGAGGTGAAGCCATGCCCCTAATCGCTGATCGAATCGAAGTGGACCCCAATCGTTGCCACGGCAAGCCGGTTATTCAGGACACACGTGTGCTCGTCCGGACTATCTTGGGCGCGTTGGCCGCCGGTGACAGCGCCGACCGCGTCGCCGAGGCCTACGGGATCACTGTCCAGGATGTGCGCGCCGCGATCGCGTTTGCCAGCCAGCTTGTGAGCGATTGAAATCATGCCCCGGCCCGGGAGTGACGCGTGCGGTTTCTCATCGACGCTTGCCTTCCTCGCGAGTTCGCAGTAGTGCTGACCTCTTACGGTCATATCGCCATCGATGTTCGTGACATCGGCATGCGCCGAGCGGATGACGCAGACATCGCCGCTCATGCCCGCACGAACCGGCTCTGCCTGCTGACCGAGGACTGGGGTTTCTCCGATATCCGCCGCTACGCGCCAGCGGATTACTTCGGCATCGTGGTGTTTGAAACCACTGACAATAGCATCGACCAGAAACTTGCCGCGCTTCGGAACCTCTTGGACCAGCCCGAACTGGTCGAATCCTTGCCTGGGCGCCTGGCCATCGCCACGGCAACGAAGGTGCGGCTACGGCCGCCGCTGGAAGCGTGATGCGGGCTTTCACCAAGGATCCGGAGGAAGGAGACCATGGCCGAAAAAGCGTTCTTCGTGTTGTTGGTCTTGACCGAGCTCGCTTCGCCCGCGTGGCCGGCCGAGGGCACGCTCCGCGAGGAGAACTTCGACCGCGAGCCGGTCCATTGGGAAGCGGTCAATAGCCGCAACACGCACTTCACCCCGAAGATCGTCACCCAGGATTTCGGGTACAGCGCCTCGACCCAACATGCGGGCGGCCAGCCGGGGGAGATCGGCGGCAAGATCAACCCGGCCGGCGAGGCAGCCTACTACGGATACCGATTGCCGAAGCCGCTCACGCTGGATGACCCCATGAGCGCCTCGGGAAAGATGCTCATCCCACGCGGGCCGGGTCATTTCCTGCTGGGGTTCTTCAACACCAATACGCTCAACGAGTGGCGCACTCCCAACACGCTGGTGGCACGCATCAATGGCCGGGGCGACAGCTTCCACTGCCACGTCGAGTATTGCACCAGCCGCTGGCGGTGCGAGGCCGGCGTGATCGGCAAGATCGTGCCCGGCCAGCGCATCGACGCCGCGGACATTCCCGGCGGCCGCATCTATCCGTGGCAGCTCGTCTATGACCCAAAAGGCGCCGAGGGCCGCGGCCTCCTGACCTTCACCTTGGACGGCCAGACCGCCACCTGCTCCATCGCCAAGGAGCACCGCGCCGACGGCGCCGCGCTGACTCATTTCGGCATCCTGCCGCTGCTGAAGAGCTGGGACAATGCCGGCGAGGTCTGGATCGACGACGCGACGGTCAACGGCAAACGATTCGATTTCCGCGAGGACCCGCGTTGGGACCAGCGGAACAACCGCCGCAGATATGAGACCACGAACATCCGGCCGCGCTTCGACTTCGGCTGGAGCCCGACCCATTGGGCAGGCGGCAAGGCCGTCGGCGAGTTGGGCGGCCTGA
>CAYTJV010000375.1:0-7886 GCA_964438165.1 uncultured Planctomycetaceae bacterium
CCCCTCTACACCCGCCCCAGGCCGGCGCTGGCCGGGAGGAGCCCGGGAACCAGCAGCGAGGAATACCTCGACCCGCGGCAGCAGGCGGTCCGGGAGGCCCTCGGGCCGGAGGCGGCCCAGGAGTGGTTCCTCCGGCACATCGCCCTGCTGCCGATCTCCTATCTCAATAGCACGGCGCCGGAGCAGATCGCCGAGGACCTGAGGCTCCTGGCCCGCCTCGGCCCGCGCGAGGTCAAGGCCCAAGGCCGCTACCAGCCCGAGACCCGCACCGTCCAGTTCACCATCGGCGCCACCGAAGACGTGGCGCCGGGCATCTTCCATCGGCTCACGGGGGCCCTGACCAGCCAGGGATTGGAGATCCTCTCGGCGCAAATCAACACGCTGGCCGACCTGTTGGTGCTCGATCGCTTCTGGGTCGTGGATCCCGATTATGCCGGCCAACCGCCCCCGCAACGGCTGGAGCAGATCAACCGGGCGTTGGTCGATGCCCTGTTGACCGAGGGCCGGACGCCGACGTTCCGCCGCACCTGGACCCTGGGCGGTTCGGCTCGGCCTACCCATGCTCACGCCCAGGACCGCGTGTTGGTCGACAATCATACCTCCGGCAATTACACGGTGATCGACGTCTTCACCGTCGACCGCCGCGGATTGCTGTACGCGATTACCCGCACCCTGTTCGATTTGGGCTATTCGGTCTGGCGGGCCAAGATCGGCACGTATCTCGACCAGGTGGTCGACGTGTTCTACGTCACCGACCAGCAAGGCCGCAAAGTGGAAGACCCGGCCAAAATCCAGCACACCCGCCAACGCCTGCTGGAAGTCATCGAGGCGATGAAGGTAGAATAGCGGGCACGTGGCTCGGTCTCTCCGAGACCGAGTTTACGCGTCACGGAGTGACGCGCCCACGTGGGTTAATCTCGCAAAGGCATCAGGAGCGAAAACATGAAGAGCCATCTCAATCGCCGCGATTTCGTCAAGGCCTCCGCACTCGGCTCAGCCGGGCTCTTGATCCTCAAGGACAGCCGCTCGGTGGGAGCGTATTACGCCAACGAGAAGCTGAATATCGCCATCATCGGGGCCTGCGGGCAGGGCGAATCGAACACGATGAACGTGGCCAGTGAGAACCTCGTGGCGCTGTGCGACGTCGACGAGCGCCGGGCGGACGGGACCGCCAAGAAGTTTCCCCACGCCAAGCGGTTCGCCGACTTCCGCAAGATGCTCGACGAAATCCATCGCCAGATCGACGCCGTCGTGGTCAGCACGCCCGATCACACCCACGCCGTGGTCGCCGTGGCGGCCATGAAGCTCGGCAAGCACGTCTACTGCGAGAAGCCTCTGACCCGCACGGTTTGCGAGGCCCGCGTCATGCGCGAGACCGCGGCCAAGCACAAGGTCGTTACGCAGATGGGCAACCAGGGCTCGGCCAGCGAGGCCCTGCGGCGGGCGACCGAATTGGCCTGGGCGGGGACCGTGGGCGAATTGCGCGAGGCCCATCTCTGGCTGGCCGGCGGCAACGGCCCGCAGGATCGCCCCAAGGAGCAGCCGCCGATCCCGCCCGGATTGCACTGGGACCTCTGGCTCGGCCCGGCGCCCCATCGTCCCTATCACCCCGCCTACGTGCCGGGCTCGTGGCGGAGTTGGCGGGCCTTCGGCACGGGCGGGTCGGGCGACATGGGCTGCCACACAGCCAACCTGGCCATGCGCGCCCTGCGATTGGACCTGCTGTGGAAACCGGACTCCGCGGCCAAGCCGGCCTCTCCGGCTGTGATCCGCGTCGCGTCGGAAGTCTCGGAGATGCACCCGGAAAGCTATCCGCGCCGGCTGACCGCGAAGTACGAATTTCCCGCCCGGGGCAATCTCCCGCCGCTCAAGATGACCTGGTACAACGGCGGGTTGAAGCCGCCCAAGGAAGTCCTGCTCGGACACCCGATGACCGAATGGGGCTGCCTGGTCAGCGGCGCCAAGGGAGCGATCCTCTCCTCGTGCCCGTGGAACACGCGGTTCCTGCTCCTGCCCAAGGCCCAGTTCGAGGGATACCAAGGCCCTGCACCGACTTTGCCGCGCCCATCCAACCATCACGCCGAATGGATCGCCGCCTGCAAAGGCGGCCCCAAGACCTTCTCCAGCTTCGAGCTGGGCGGCCCCTTGACCGAGATCATCCTGCTGGGCCATGTGGCCTCGTTGGCCGGCCGCGCGATCGAGTACGACCCGCTCAGCGGCAAAATCGTCAACTACCCCGAGGCCAACCCGCTGCTCCATCGCGAGTACCGGACGGGGTGGACATTGTAACAGGGTCTTGTGGGGCTTGAGGCCGTTTTGCCTTTTCATACTTCGAGCCTATCCCGAAATGGGGACAGGCACCTCGCAGCCGATCGCTATAGCGGGAATAATCGTTGCTTGCTCGGAGCCAGTCCCCATTTCGGGATAGGCTCTTCGTGTGGGAGGCGCCAACATGTTGATCTTCGTCATTCCCATGGCCGCGAGTGTGTGGGCCGCCGTGTGGCTGCTGACGAGCGAGCGGGCGGTATTCTGGAAGTCGATCGCCGTGGGAATCGTCATCGCGGCCTTCGCAATGCAGTTCATCCCGCCATTGCGCACCCACTTCCTGATTCCTCTCCTGATGCAGATTGCCGTGGCTATTTGGGGGTTGCTGGACTTTTCTTGGCCAAGGGACATGTAAGCTTTGGAGGTCCGATTGCGGCGTGCGAACACTCGACGCAATCAGCCTCAATCTGAAACCTCGATCGGAGGGATCTCCTCGGGAGGAATCCAGACGACCTTCCCGTCGCGCCACACGACCAAAGGCATCCCCAGTTGCTTATGCTGCAACACGACCTCCCTGACGGCGGCATTCAGGGCATCGTCAATGGGTTTTCCTTCGCGAAACAGCCGCGCGATGTCGCTTTCGCCTTCAGTTGCGATGGGAGCATTCCTCTTGTACCGCTTTGCGGCGGCCGCAAGGGACTTGTTCGGCTTGGCCTCGACGTCGTCGAGCATGGCGACGAAGATTTCCCGGTCACGAGCCGAGAGCTGCGTCGTGCTTGGCTGGTCAATGACATTGTGTGCCGCTCGCACCAAGGTGGACACGGCGAACTCACTCGCCGATTGGCCGAACTCGGCCGCCGCCGCTTCGATGACTCGCTTACTATCCGAAGGGAGCCGAAGGCTCAATCGAGCATCGTTCTTGGGCCTGTCTGTCATAGCAGTTCAATTATGGGTTCTCTGGAATCTCCACCCACTGCCGCCTCTTGGCGCTGTCGAGCACGGCGTCGCAGACGGCTTGGGTGCGCATGGCGGCGCGGAAGTCGGGCTGGAACTTGGGGCCGCCTTCGAGGCTGGCCAGGAAGTCGGCCAGGCCGTTGATGAACGTGTGCTCGTAGCCGATCGTGCAGCCCGGCACCCACCAGTTCTTCATGTACGGGTGCTCGAAGTTCGTGACGTGGATCGTTTGCCAGCCGGTCAGATGGTCTTCGATCTTGGCGCCCGTCTTTGGGTCGGCGTAGCGGAAGAACTCCAACAGGTGCGGATTCTCGAGGTTGAAGTGGACCGAGCCCATCTCGCCGTTGAGCTCGAAGGTGTTGTAGTTCTTGCGCCCCCGGGCATAGCGCGTGCTAACGAACGTGCCCATCGAGCCGTTGGCGAAGATGGCCAGGAAGAGGCAGGCGTCGTCGATGCCGACCGGCTCCATCTTGCCCGTCTCGGCGTGCTTGCGCTCTTTGACGAACGTCTCGGTGGCGGCGGTCACCCGGGCGATCGGGCCGTTGATCCACTCGGCGGTGTCGATCGAATGGGCCAGCAAGTCGCCGGTCACGCCCGAGCCGGCCACTTTGACATCGAGCCGCCACAGGGCCATGCCGCCTTGGGGCACGTCGGCCGAGATGGTGTAGTCCTGGTTGTAGGTGGCCCAGTAGTGGAACGGCCGGCCGATGCGGCCTTCGTCGACGACCTGCTTGGCCAGGGCGATGGCCGGCACGCGACGGTAGTTGAACGAGACCATGTTGGGGACCTTGGCCTTTTCGACCGCGGCGACCATGGCCTTGGCCTCGGCCAAGTTCATGGCCAGGGGCTTCTCGCAGATGATCATCTTGCCCGCCTCGGCCGCGGCCATCACCACGTCGTGGTGCATGATGTTCGGCACGCAAACGTCAACCAGATCGACGTCCGGCCGGGCAACGGCCTTGCGCCAATCGAGCTCGATCGACTCGTAGCCCCAGGCCGCGGCGAACTTCTCCAGCTTGTCCTTCTCCTCCGGCCGCGCCACCGCGACCTTGAGCACCGGCTTGTGCTCGCGCTGGAAAAAGTGGTTCACTTGTGAATAAGCATTTGAGTGGGCCTTGCCCATGAAACCGCAACCGATCACAGCGACGCGAAGTGGCTTTGTCATAGTTTCCTCCACATTGCAGAGTGCGTTAACCTATCGAAAATGACCAATGACCAAGCACCAATGACCAATCAGAACCGGCGCGATCGACGCGTCAGCCCTCAGGGCTCCCCCTGCGGAAAATCGCGGCAAATATGCGAGTCAACTCGTTTGCTTCCTTCCATAGCAGGCGTGCCTCATCCTTGTGGCCGGGCGCCGCGGCCGCGAGCATCCGGAGCCAATACTGCGTCTCCCGAGCTTCACGACAGCAGACGCTGATACGATAGCGAAACTCCTTCCTTGATCCTGCTTCGTCAGCTTCGCAGTAGTTAGCGCCGATGCTTGTTGCTGATCTGACAACCTGCCGGATCAAGGGCCCGGTAACCGTGTCGGACTTCAACCGCCTGGCGAATCCAATCACCGATTCGCCGTATCTGGCGGTGCGCTCGCCCAAGTTGTACCTATGGCCCGTTTGCGGCACGGCGTGATCCATTGATCCACCGGCCTCTCCCTTCGAGTCAACCCTTGGCTTATCTCCATTGGTCATCGGTGCTTGGTCATTCGGAATTCACTGGTCATTGGTGCTTGGTCATTGGGAATTCCTACTCCTCCCACCCGTGCGCATCCCGCACTGCGATCATCGCCCCGAGGATGTCGTTCCACGTCTTGGGGTCCATCATCACGGCGTTGGGGAACATGCAGCCGTCCCAGCAGACGTGGCGGAATTTCTTGGTAATTTGCCCGCCGTTGTCCCGCATCCAGTAGCCGGCGCAACAGGTGATGTCGAGCTTGCCGTTGGGATCGATGGCCAGGCAGTGGCGGCCGGTCTTGTCGTGCGAGCCGGCACCGTGGACCGTGGCGTCGTTCTGGGCGATGTGCAGGTCGATCGTCCAGGGGCGCAGGGCGTCGGTGAGCTGCTTGTAGCCCTCGAAGAACTTCGCCTGGTCGTTAAAGTCGAAGTCCTGCGGCAGGATAGCGTCTTCCGGGGCGTTGTAGCCGAGCACGTAAAGGAGCGTGTGGGCCATGTCGGCCTGGAACCCCAGGGTCTGGGGCCGGTCGACCATTTCCAGAAGCTGGAGCATCCGCTTCCAACTGTGCATGCCGCCCCAGCAGATCTCGCCTTCGGCGGCCAACCTCTCGCCGAAGTCCTCGGCGATGGTGCAGGCCTCGCGAAACGTCTCAGCGATGTTTTTCTGGTTTCCCTCCGGATCGGCCAGCCAGGGCTCGACGCCGCAGGCCGAGTCCATGCGCACGACGCCGTTGGGCCGCGCGCCCAGTTCGCGAAGCCGCTTGGCGAAATGGCAGCCCTTGCGCACTTGGCCGAGGAACTTCTTGCGCTCCGCGGCGTCGCCCATGGCCGAGCCGCCGCCCGTGGGCGGCCAGATCGGGGCGACCACGGTGCCGATGTCCAGATTGCGCGACCGGGCCTTGTCGGCCAGCTCTCGGATGTCGTCGTCGCTGCCGTCGATGTTGATGTGCGGCAGGTAGAGGAACAAATCGAAGCCATCGAACTTCACGCCGTCGACCTCGGCCGCGGCGGTCAGGTCGAGCATCGTGTCCAAGTCGATCGGCGGCTCGCCGCCGTCGCCTTTGCCGACCACGCCGGGCCAGGCCGCGTTGTGGAGCTTGGGGTAATTATTGGGATGCTGGTTGCTCATCGAATGGTTCCTGTAGTTCCTAGACGAATGTTACTCCTCCCGCGAGAATCTCCTCTTCGCTCGCCCCGCCTTGCGGGACTTGGCCTGGTGTTCCTCACGGCGCTTCTTGGCCAGTTTGACGAATGCCCGGATGACCGAGTTCTCGTCCGTCTCGTGACGCAAGTTCACGCACCGTGTCACGTCGTCCGGCGTGAGGAAGGGCAGCGCGATACTATGCTGGATCGGCTCGTACTTGCGTTGCCGCGTAAGCCGGTAGAAGCGGACTTCATCGTTCACGTATCGCCAGATTTCCGGAACACCGATTCGCGCGAAAATCGGCAGTCGTGGCACCGACGTATTGGTAACGTCCACTTCGATCACAAGATCGGGCGGCGGATCCTTTCCTGGTCGGTAGACTTCGCCAACGCGAGACTGCGAATCTTCGCCGATGTAAAACGATTTGTCCGGCTGTAGCCCGCGATCGCCTTTCGCTGCACGCAAGGTCGTCGATCCGACGCTCTTGATAGGAATATCCAGAGCCAGGGTGAGGGCCCGCAACATGCCGCCGATCAGTTCCGACGGCCACTCATGATCCATTCTCGGTGTCATCATTTCCAGGGTCCAGCCGTCGTACGTGTGTCGCAAGTGGTGCTCGGGGAGCGCCTCGAGAAACTCCCGGTAGGCTTTAGGCGGCACGCCGTGAAGGACCCGCCGCATCTCCAGCGTCCCCCGGTCATACGTATGTCGGAGATGGAACTCGCCTAGCGCCTCAAGAATGCGCTCATAAGAGTCCCACGGGACCCCGCAGATCAGCACGTACTCGTCATCGGCAGAATGCGTCGTCGCCATGGTCATCGCTCTGGGTCCTTCCCTTCAATTCGGCCGCCGGTTGTGGCCGAACTGCCCCCTTGGGTCTGGCTGCCGGCGGCTGGGGCCGCTTGCCAACTTGCCGCCCGCCAGTTCTTCCGGCCTTCTTCGCCGCCATCGGATTACGTCCGGCTCATCACAAATGTGGACCGCGCGACCCACGAAGGGGTTCAACTCGCCGTGGCTTCACCTCGCGTATGTTCCACCCCCTCTCCCGCGGACGGGAGAGGGGAAGACATCACGTCACTTCTTCCGATGATCGCCGATCGCCGGCATGTTCTTGTGGGTGTTGGGCCCGAAGTAGCGGAGGCTCACCAGCGGCTCGCAGCCGGTGTTTTCGATCTCGATCCCTTCGGCGGCCGCCTCGGCGGTGAGGAACAGCTCGTCCCACGGCTCCTCGCCGTGGCGGATCATCACCGGCGTCTGGATCGGGAGCGGACCCATGCGGCCGCAACCCTGGACCGTGATCCAGCCGCTCGGGCCCGGATCGCGGAGCAGGCACTTCGCCCCGGGCAAGACCGTCAGTTCCTTGGCCGAGGTGAGTTGCTCGCCATCGAAGTGGCCGTAGTCGATCCAGCGGTCGGTGTAGCCATCGCCCGAGGCCTCCGGGTCGACGATCGGCTCGACGTAGTTGGACTGCTTAAAATGCGGATCGACGTTCTTCTCCCAGTCGAGTTGTTCGATGATGAAGTCGAGATCCTGATGCTTGTCGGGCGGAACGTCCTTGACCAGCAGGCTCCAGGGCACCTCGCGCCCTTCGACCAACGACTGGTACATGCCGAAAACGTCGCTGCCCCACTGCGGCTCGTAGGTACACATCGAGCCCGGGGCGTGGAGCACGCCGGCCGGGATCATCCAACCGGTTCCCGCCTTGAGCCGGTACGCGCGAGTAAGATCCAGGATGCCGTTATCTCCCTTGTCCCAGTTCTCCAGGCAGCGGCGCACGTCGTCCTTGGTGGTGCCCGGCTCCAGGCCCATGAACGTGTAGTCGAAGTGGTTGTCCGCGGCGTTCAGTTGCGGCG
>CAYTJV010000376.1:0-7880 GCA_964438165.1 uncultured Planctomycetaceae bacterium
TGGGCCGGCGGATATGCGGATGGAAGAAGTTCCCGTGCCGGGTCCGCCGCCGCCGGGGCAGGTGCTGTTGCGCGTTAAGACAGTGGGGGTCTGCGGGAGCGATCTGCACACTTTCCGTCATGCCAGGATCGGCGACACACGCCTGGAGGGGCCGCTGATTTTGGGGCATGAATTTGCCGGCGTGGTTGAGGCGGTGAGCGACGGTGAATTGGATGGCGAGTTCCGACCGCTTCGGGCAGGCACGCGGGTGGCGGTCGATCCGGCCCAGCCGTGCGGGCAGTGCGAACTGTGCGAGCGGGGGCATCCAAACCTCTGCCTGAATCTGCATTTCTGCGGGCTGTGGCCCGACCACGGGGCGCTCTGTCAGTGGATGCACATGCCGGCCCGGTCGTGTTTCCCGATCCCCGATACGTTGGACGACGCGACCGCCGTCCTCCTGGAGCCGCTCGGCGTGGCGATCCATGCGGTCGATCTGGCCAAGATTCGGGTCGGCCATAGGGTGGCAATCCTCGGGGCAGGGCCGATTGGGCTGTGCATCCTACAACTTGTGCGGTTGGCCGGGGCGGACGCCGTCTTCGTGGCCGACAAGTTCCCCTGGCGGCTTGCGCTGGCCCAGCGATTCGGGGCGACCGCCGCCTGGTGCTGCGACCAAACCGATGCGGTGGCCGCGGTTCGGGAGGCCACCGGCGGTAGGGGGGTGGATGTGGCCATCGAAGCCGCCTGGTGCGATCATTCCGTCGATCAGGCCGCCGAAATGCTCGTCCACGGCGGCCGGCTCGTGGTGGCAGGCATACCCGAAGACGACCATCTATCGCTCAAGCATTCCACCGCCCGGCGAAAAGGGCTGACCATCGTCATGGTCCGGCGGATGAAACACGTCTACCCCCGGGCAATCCGGCTGGCCGTTCGGGGGGCTGTCGATCTGGCGCCGCTGGTGAGCCACAGGGTCCCCTTGGAGCGGGTCGCCGAGGCATTTGCCTTGAACGCCGACTACCGGGACGGAGTGGTCAAGGCGATTGTGGAAATGTAGTATAGACCGGATGATTTGCAGACGGATGCGATCCGGAACACAGTGGTAGCCGAATTCGCCAGAATTCGGGCTGAGTCCTTACCAGGCCCCGAATTCTGGCGAATTCGGCTACGGGGCTGCGAACGCCAAAACTTCCGAAACGAAGGAAATTCGATGCTGATCGCGCTGGACGTGTTGGTGTTCGTGGGCTTCATCGTGGCCGTGGTGGCGGTGGGCATTCTGATGAGCCGCCACGAGACCGATACCGAGGGCTACTTCCTCGCCGGCCGCGGCCTGGCGTGGTGGCTGATCGGTTTCTCGCTTATCGCCGCCAACATCTCGACCGAGCAGTTCGTGGGGATGTCGGGCCAGGCGGCCCGGCACGTGGGCCTGGCGGTCGCCAGCTACGAGTGGATGGCGGCGATCACGCTGGTCTTTGTGGCGTTTTTCTTCCTGCCGGCGTTTCTCCGCGCGGGGATTTACACGATCCCCGAGTTCCTGGAATACCGCTTCACCCGACACGCCCGGACGATCATGTCGTTCCTGATGATGCTCACCTACGTGTGCGTGACCATCGCCGCGGTGATCTACTCGGGTGCGAAGACCGTGGACGTGATCTTCCAGGAGACGACGGCCGCCGGCGTGGCCAAGGACGTCGAAATCCTGGGTGTGCCAATCGACGTGACGCTTGCCTCCTGGCTGATCGGCATCATGGCAGCCGCCTATGTGGTGGCCGGCGGATTGAAGGCCTGCGCCTGGGCCGATTTGCTCCAAGGGTCCGCGCTGATCCTCGGCGGGGCGGTCATTCTCGTGCTGGCGCTCATGGCTTTGGGCGCAGCCGAGCCGGCGGCGATCGGGCTCTCGCCGGACATGGCCGGCGCCGGGGCCCTGGAACGGTTCCGGGCGGTCAGCGCCCCCAAACTCCACATGGTCCTACCCGCCACCGATCAGTTTGTCCCGTGGACGGCGTTGGTCCTTGGGCTGTGGATCCCCAATTTCTATTACTGGGGGCTGAACCAGTACATCGTGCAGCGGACCCTGGGCTCGCGTTCGCTTAGCGAGGGACAGAAGGGGGTGGTGTTTGCCGCGGCAATGAAGCTGATCGTCCCCTTTATTGTGGTCTTCCCGGGCATCATGGCCTTCACCCTGTTCAGCCAGGACATGAAGGCCGACGCGGCCTCGGGCGACAACCGCCAGACGCTGGCATTGCTGGAGCGGCATAAGGCCAACTCGCGAGCGTCGGGAATCGCCTTCACTTTCGATGCCGATTTCGCCAAGCTCTATCCGGCGGTAGCTAAGCAAATCGTAGAGTTCAATTCGCAGGCCGCACCAAACAAGATTGATATTCGAGGTCCCGACATCCTCGCGACAAATCAATCGTTCCTCAGGAACATCGAGTTGGAGAACTCCCTGTCCCCCGCCCGTCAGATCGTCGTGCAGAAAGAGTTGATCGGCTACCAGTACGACTCGGCCTTCGGGCTGTTGATCAAGAAGCTAGTTCCGCCCGGGCTCCGCGGATTCGTGCTGGCCGCCATTTTCGGGGCCGTGGTCAGTTCCCTGGCCGCCATGCTCAATGCCGCCTCGACGATCTTCACCATGGACCTTTACCGCGAGTATCTCCAGAAGAATGCCTCGCAGCGCACTCTGGTGATCGTGGGACGGGTGTGCGTGCTCGTTTTCACGGCCATCGGCTGTTTCATTTCGCCCTTGCTCGATGACCCGAGGTTCGGCGGGATCTTCACCTACATCCAGGAGTTCCAGGGCTTCATCTCGCCGGGGATCCTGGGCGTGTTCATCTTTGGGCTGTTTGTCAAGCGTGCGCCGCGGTCGTGCGCGGTGGTGGGCCTGGTCCTGAGCCCCGTGGTCTACGGGTGCCTGAAGCTGGCGCTGCCGACCCTCGCCTTCCTGGACCGCATCGCGATCAGCTTCTTCGTAGTGCTGGTGGTGCTCGGCATCATGACCGTGATGCGGCCGCTGGCCGAGCCGGTAAAGCTGCCCGAGACGTCGAAGATCGCGCTGGTCTCTTCCGGCGGCGCGAAGCTGGCCGGGGTAGTAGTCGTCCTAGCGACGTTGGCCCTTTACGCGATCTTCTGGTAACTCAAACCGCAAACGCCACCGCCGGCCCCGTGCCGGCGGGGCGATGATTGGCTGCTACAAAGAAACGCTTCAGATACACACGCCACCGCCGGCCCCGTGCCGGCGGGGCGATGATTGGCTGCTACAAAGGAACGCTTCAGATACACACGCCACCGCCGGCCCCGTGCCGGCGGGGCGATGATTGGCTGCTACAAAGGAACGCTTCAGATACACACGCCACCGCCGGCCCCGTGCCGGCGGGGCGATGATTGACAGCTACGGGCGGCGCGCGGCTGCCGGCGTAGCCACCAATCATTGCCCCGCGGGGGTGAACCCCGCGGTGGCGGCTACAGTCTGAGTGGTACGACGGGTAGTGGGAGTAAACCTAGGAGACCGGTTGATGTTCCTTCGCGCTTCACGACTCGTTTTGACATTGTGGATCATCATCATTGTGGTCCTGGGAGGATGGAACGACGCCTCTGCCGGCAGTCCGGTTCCCGGGGCGCCTGGGACAGCCGCACAAGCATCCCCAGCGGCTGCGACCGCCCAATCGTCCCTCGGCGGCCTTGATTGGGGTGTCATCGCCCTGTACTTCCTGGCGTTGCTCGGGCTCACCTGGTGGTCGGTCTTGAAGAACCGCGATACGACGGACGATTACTTCCTGGCCGGGCGGAATCTCGGCTGGTTCGTCGTGGCTGCCTCAATCTTCTCTTCGAACATCGGTTCGGAGCACCTGGTAGGCTTGGCCGGCTCCGGCTGCACCGACGGCGTGGCCATGGCCCACTACGAGCTGCACGCATGGTGCCTCTTGGTGCTGGCCTGGGTGATGATCCCGTTTTACGCCCGGTCGATGGTCTACACCATGCCCGAGTTTTTGGAGAAGCGGTTCACGCCCGCGGCCCGCTGGGTGCTGTCGATCATCTCGTTGGTGGCGTACGTGCTCACCAAGCTGGCCGTCGGCATTTATGCGGGCGGCAAGGTGTTCGAGGTTCTCTTGCCCGAATTGCGGCTCGATCTGGGCGGCGGCGCGGTGCTCGACGCCTTCTGGATCGGCTCGGTGGCCGTGGTGGTGCTGACGGGTCTCTACACGGTGATCGGCGGTCTGCGGGCCGTGGCCTACACCGACACCTTGCAGACGATCATCTTCATCATCGGCTCCGCGATGGTCACCGTGTTCGGACTCATCGAGCTCGGCGGCTGGCAGCAACTTCGCGACGTGTGCGGCTCCGACATGTTCAATCTCTGGAAGCCGCTGGTGCCTGCGGGAATGGAGGGCACCTGGGCCCCGATCAAAGAAGGCCACCAGATTGCCTGGTACTTCAACGACAAGTTCCCGTGGCTGGGGATGTTGTTCTGCGCCCCGATCGTCGGGCTATGGTATTGGTGTACGGACCAGTACATCGTGCAGCGGGCCCTGGCGGCTCCGAACGAGAGGGTCGCCCGCCGCGGCAGCGTCTGCGCGTCGTTCATGAAGCTCTTGCCGGTATTCATCTTCATCATCCCGGGCATGATCTGTTACGCCTTAGCCAAGAGCGGAGCGAACGGGCTTTCCCACCTCGTCGTCGACGGCAAGCCCGTGGCCGATCAATGCCAGGCGGCGTTTCCGCTGATGGTCAAAACCGTCCTGCCGGTCGGAATCCGCGGGCTGGTGGTGGCCGGGCTTTTGTCGGCCCTGATGAGCTCGCTGGCCGGGGCGTTCAACGCCTCCTCGACGCTCTTCACCATGGATTTGTACCAGAAAATGCGGCCCGGGGCCTCGCAGCACCAGTTGGTGTGGATCGGGCGCATGGCGACGACCATCATGGTGCTCATCGCCCTGGCGTGGATTCCCGTGATTCGTGGCCAGCGCGGGCTGTATTTCTATCTCCAGGCAGTCCAGGGCTATCTGGCGCCGCCGATCTTCGTGGTGTTCTTCCTGGGCGTGTTCATGAAGCGGCTCAACGGCAAGGGCTGCCTGGCGGCGCTCATCGTGGGCTTCATCCTCGGAGTCTTCCGCCTGGCGGTCGATACGCCCGTTTTGCTGAAACTCTCCGGCTACGAGAACGGATACCCGCGAGGCTCCTTCCTCTGGATCGTCAACAACATCTACTTCCAGTATTACAGCCTGGGGATCTTTTTGGTGGGCGTGGCGGTGATGATCGCCGTCAGTTACATGACGGCCCCGCCTGCGTTCGAGCGGATCCAGGGCCTGACGTACGGCACCGCAACGGAAGAGCAGAAACGCAAGACCCGCGAGAGCTGGACCTGGGCCGACCTCGCGGCGTCCGTCCTGGTGATGGTCTGCATCGTCGCGGCGTACCTCTACTTCACGGGGTAACTGTCAACTGCCCCTCCGGGGCAGCAAGCCTCGAACCTGATGACCATGAAGGAGACTCAGTCCATGACAACGAAATTTCCGAACGAACGGACCGACTACGATCCTTCAAACGCGTTGCCCCGCCGGACATTCCTGGCCGGGGCTGGCGCTGCGGCAGGCGCGATGTTTTGTCCTGCGCTGGTCCGCGGCGGGCAAGCCGCAAAGCGATACCGCGTGGGCGTGATCGGCCATACCGGGCGAGGCGACTACGGGCACGGGCTCGACGCCGTCTGGCGCGACGTGCCCGGCACGGAAATCGTCGCCGTGGCCGACGCCGATCCCAAGGGGCTTGCCGAAGCGGCCAAACGGCTCGGCAATCCCAAGCCCTACGCCGACTATCGCAAGATGCTCGACGAGGCCAAGCCCGAGCTGGTCAGCATCTGCCCGCGGTTTATCGATGAGCATCACGACATGGTCCTCGCCGCGGTCGCTTCCGGCGTGCGGGGCATTTATATGGAAAAGCCGCTGTGCCGCACGCTGGAGGAGGCCGATGCCATGGTCGCCGCCTGCCAGAAGCACAAAGTGAAACTGGCCGTGGCCCACCAGACGCGCTACAGCCCGAAACTCAAGGTCGTCAGCGACTTAATCGCCTCGGGAAAAATTGGCAAGCTGCTGGAGATTCGTGCCCGGGGAAAGGAGGACTCCCGCGGCGGCGCCGAAGACCTTTGGGTGCTCGGCCCGCACGTGCTTGACTTGATGCAGCACTTGGGCGGTGCGCCTCAGTGGTGTTTCGCCAGCGTGCTCGACAAAGGCCGGCCGATCGGCAAGCAAGACATCCGACCCGGCAAGGAGGGCATCGGCCTCTTGGCTGGCGACGAAGTCCACGCCACCTATCGGCTAGCCGGCGGGGCGATGGGCTCCTTCGACTCCCTGCGCGACGCAGGCGGCGGACCGCGCTTCGGGATCTGGGTTTTCGGCTCCAAGGGCGTGATCGAAATGGGCACGAACTTCATGCCCCAGGCGTACTTCCTCCCGCACACCTCCTGGTCGACGCCGCGGGCCAAGAAGAACTGGCTGGAAATCAGTTCCGCCGGGCCAGGGAAACCCGAGACGCTCAAAGACACCACGCCCCACCACGGCAACGTGGTGGCCGTGAAGGATCTCATCGAGGCGGTCGAAAAAGACGGCAAACCCGTGGCCGACATCACCGACGCCCGCACCGCCCTGGAAATGGTCGTTGCCGTCTTCGAGTCGCAACGGAAGGTCCAGCGGGTCGCCATTCCGCTGGCGAACAGAAAAGACCCGCTGAGCATGTTGTAGCATCGGATCCTCGTAAGGAAAGGCGCGGATACGCAGAGAGCGTGGCGCGTCCAGAGTTGTCGACGGGTGTTGCTTTGGAGCATCGACCGATCAACCACGCCCTTCGCAAAGCCTCAGAGAGCGTGCCACCCCACCCGGTAGTCTATGGGGGCGACGCACGCAAACCACGCCAAGCGAAGGTTTTGCGCGTGCCAGCTCACCCGTCAGGCGGTGCGTTCCGGGGGAAGCTGAAACCGGCCGGCGACAACGCCCGGCACTGTGATGTCCTCATCGAGATCTTCCCATCGCAAGGCATACCCGTTCAACTCGAGGGTCACCTTCCGCAACTGCTCGTCCGAGGCTGCCTTCAGGCGCGTGAAACGGTTTGCCGGAAAACCTACGACGCGCCCGTCGCTGAGTTCCAGGAAAACCATGCGTTTTTCCGTCCAGACACGAAGTGCCGTGGGTTCCGCAGCCGATCTAGGATCAGCGGTTGTGGTATTCATGTCGCATCCACTCAATCATACACGTCCGGTAGTGAAACCGCACCCCATGCGGCCCGCGTCTTCCCTCACCCCTCTTCCTTCTCCGCTTCTCCCCTCCCCTTGCCATGTGGGGCGTTTTGCGGGATCATCTGGGGTTTGTCCCACCAGCGCGGGATGGGCGTTCAGCATCGCGCCGTTTTTCAGCAGGGAGTTTCCTTCATGCGACGCAAGTTCATTGCCGGCAACTGGAAGATGAACCTCGACCGGGCCTCGGCCGTGGCACTGGCCCGACAGGTGGCGCAACAGGCGTCCAAGGTGGACGGAGTGGACTTGGCCGTATTCCCCCCCAGCTTGTACGTCGACGCGGTGGCCCAGGTCCTGGCCGGCACCGCGGTCGCGTGGGGCGTGCAGAACGTGTATCACGAATCGAACGGGGCCTTCACGGGCGAGATCAGCGTCGCCATGCTGCGGGATTTGGGCTGCCGGTACGCCATCCTCGGCCACAGCGAGCGGCGTCACATCCTCGGCGAAAGCGACGAAAGCGTACACAAGAAGGTCCATGCCGTACTCGCGGGTGGATTGATTCCCATTGTTTGTGTGGGAGAAACCCTTGAGGCGCGAGAGGCGGCGAAGACCATGGACGTCATTCAGCGCCAGGTGAGCGGTTCCCTGGCCGGCCTGACCGAGGAGCAAATCCGCCGGACGGTGATCGCCT
>CAYTJV010000377.1:0-7868 GCA_964438165.1 uncultured Planctomycetaceae bacterium
AGCCCCGCGAGCAAGCAGCCCGCGATCCCAATCCAGAATAAGACCTTAATGAGCATGGGCGTGAGCATCCGCCGGAAGGCGAGGAAATCGTCCAGCGGGCTGGGGACGGACGGCGCAGCGGCCGGCGTCGGACCGGCCGCCGCACTGGGCGTTGGGCTGGCCGCCGCGACGGGCGCCGGGCCGCGGCTGACGGGCGCGGTCAATTCGGGCACGCTCCCCATCGGGGTCCAACTCGCCATGCCCGGTTTCCAGACAAGCGAATCGGACGGCAGCCTCCCTTCGGCAATCATCGCCCGCAGTTGATCCGACGTGAACGGACCGCGCTGCTCTCCCTTCACCGCGATTCGCCACTCACCGGCGTGACCCATTTCGCCCTGGCTCATAAGCGTTGTCTCCCGTGTTGAGATGACACTGCCTCGGATGGCGGATTTCCCTCCATCATACACCCTGGGGCGAAGGGAATTCAAGCACGCTTTTGCCGAACTTGAGGCTCCTCACCTTTCGGCTCTCCGGAGCTGTCGATCCAACTCGAAAGGCAGGCTTTCACCCGCCGCCTCGCCAGTCCGCTGACGAACAAAACCCGGCTCGCGGGCATGGGAAAGGGCCATGTCGTAGGTGATCTCGCCCCGCTGATAGAGTTCCAACAGGGCGCTATCCATGGTTTGCATCTGGTGCTTGCGCCCCATCTGCATCTCGCTGTAGCACATGTGCTCTTTCCGCTTGACGTCGGTCTGCACCTCCTGCTGGATGATGATGCTCCGGCAATTCTCGTGGACGAATTCCACGGGATCCTCGCATGAACGCAATGGCCCAGAAAATCTTCGCGGATGCTCTTCGTCTCCCCGACGAGGAGCGTGCCGAGCTAGCGGCTTCTCTGATCGACAGCCTGGACCCGAAGGGAGCCAGCAAGCGTGGGAATCGGAAGTGCTCAAGCGGCTCGCGGAATTGGACAACGGGTGGGTCAGTCCGGTGCCTTGGTCCGAAGCACGCCGGCGAATTCTAGACAATCGATCAGCCGATGATACCTCCCCAGCCAGTACGGCAGGAGGACGAACACGCCGTCGCCGCGCTCGCGGCCGTCGCCTCCTTGGTCGAGCTCGTAAGGGTCGGCGTTCCAGCGGAGCATCATCCGCTCGGAGATGGGCAGGACTTCGAGGGTCCGGGATCGGCCGAAACGGTTCGTGGCACGGCCGACCAGATCGCGGCGGTCGCTGTTGCGCACGGACCAGTGGATCGTGTCGGCCGGCACGTCGCGGAACCACTCCAGGCAAATCGTGCGGTCGTAGCGCCCCGGATTGACGAACGCCTCCGGCGGGCGCTCGGAGGGCTTCTTCCAGCGGCTCGCCTGATGGCCCGTCGCGTAGATGAAGTTCCATAGCGGCGAGCCCTCGGGCCGCTCGATCTGCCAGGAACGCTCCAGGCTGAGTAGGTAAATCGCCCGCAGCCGCTCGTCGCGCTCGTAGCGGAGGAGCGGATAGTAGGCCAAGAAGGCCAGCTCGTCGTCGCTGTGATTGACGAGCTCGGCCGGCCAGTCCATCTTCTGCAGCACGGTGTTGATGGCATAGCCGTGCTTTTCGTCCAGCTCGCGGGCCGCGGCGGCGTAGCGTGGGCGGCCGGTAATGTGCTCGGCCACCTTGAGGTGCGAAAGAACCTCCAGCGAATTGAGCCCCCGGTCCCCGGCCCGCTTGAGATTCCGGTTGAGCTGCTCCGGCGCCCAAACGCCCCAGGTGGTGGGCTTGCCCGGCGGGCCCACGTAATAAAAGCCGTGGTCGATGATGTGGTCGGTAATCCGCGCGACGACCGGCCGGATCTCGCGTTTCTCATCTTCCGTGGCCGCCACGTCGTAGTACACCGCGTAGGCGAAGTAGTGGCCCACCACTTCATCGCTGGAGGTGTCGCCTTTCCACCAGCATTTTCCATCGGCCGACGGATGCCACTCGCCGCCGTGCCGCTTTGCCGGATCGCCTTCTTCGCGGGGGACGAAGCTCCGGGCAACGAAGCCCGGGATCCCGGAAATCTTTTCCAAAAACATCAGGGCCTGAAGCGACTCCCAGGCGTTGCGTTTGGCCTCGGGATCGCCGGTGACGCCGTAGCGGAAGGCCTCGGCGGCCACGTACAGGCTGGTCCACAGGCCGTCGTTGTCGTTGGAGGGCTGGGCGTACCCGGCCGCCACGTCGCCCGGCCGATTGAGCACGATGTGTTTGACCAGTCCCTTCCAGACGTGATGTTTGCGCAAGGCGGCGTGGACTTCCGCCATCTTCGCGTCGAGCGTGATCGGCCGAGTGAACAGCCGCCCGGCGCCGGCCGGAGTGCGAACCCAAACCGAGCCGTCGGCGGCCAAGGCCGAATCGAGCACCCGGTCGGCGGGCAGCCAGCGGCGCGAATGGAACAGCCGCCAGCGATTCTGGCCCGGCACAAGTTGCATGAGCCCGCCGGACGATCCGACCCAAAGTGTGCCGTCGGCCGCGCGAATGCCGGCCGTCAACTCGGCATACGGAGTAACGGGTCGGCCTTGAGCTATGTTCGCCAACTCCTCGGCCGTCAAACGTTGGCCGACGGAAGCCGGCAGCGACCGATCGCCAAGCATCTCCGATCGCCAATCCGGAAACGGGGCGTCACCGGGAAAAATCACCGCCAGCAGACACGCGAGGCAATGCATCACAACTCCTCTATCATTTGGGCTTGTTCAAGAGATCCGGAATGGCGAAGAGCATTCCGATGATTCCCCATTGGATCGAGCCGAGAACCAGAAGCACGAGGGAGACGAAGTCGTCATAGAATTCCATGCACTTTCCTCCGTGTTCCTCCGCGTCCTCTGTAGTAAATCCATTTTTTCACCACAGAAGACACGGAGGGCACGGAGGATGGGAATCGCCGCTTGCCTCCTTCACTTCCCCGCCCGGACATCGTAGCACAACAGCACGTCCTGGTCGCGCAAGTACAGCATCCCGTTGGCAATCACCGGGTGGGGCCAGGCGTTCTTGCCGCTGCGGTCGGGCTGGTTGAAGCGGCCTTTGATGCGGCACGCTTCCGGCGTGGCTTCCACCAGGGTCACGGGCCCGCCTTCGTTGCGGGCGTAGAGCATCCCGTCGGCGTACAGGAGCGAGCACTTGCCGGGCCCGCGGTCGGCCCATTGCACTTCCCCGGTTTTGTAGTCGAGGCAGGTCAGCGCGCCCTCGTCGGCGCCATAGAGGAAGCCGTCCAAGAGAATCAATCCGCCGTGGTGGTTCTTCATTTGCCGCGTGAAGTACATCTCCTGCGCCTGGAAGCCGCGGCCGGCCTTCTTGACCCACACCAGGCCGCCGCCCGTGTTGTAGGCGCTGGCCGCGAAGACCGTTTGGCCGAACCAGACGGGCGTGGTGCAGTTGGCCGTGCCGTTGGCTGGCTTGTCGTAGCGCCACAGCGGCGTGCCGTCTTTGGCGTTCACCCCGACCACGCCGCGGTGGGTCAATTGCACGTACTGCTTCACCTTGCCGATGGAGACCTTGATGATCGAGCTATAGCCGGCCGGGTCGCCGACCGGCGAGCTCCAGACGGGCTGGCCGCGGACCTTGTCGAGCGCGGCAATCGTGGCCCGCTCCCCGCCGGGCGTGCAGAGCACCCAAGGGCCGTCGACCAGCACCGACTCGGCGTAAGCCCAATTCGGGGCCCGGCCGCCCAAATCGCGGACCAGATCACGGCCCCAGATCGGTCGGCCGCTGGCAGCGTCGAGACACACCAGATCGCCGGCAGCGCCCAGGGTGTAGAGCCGCTCGCCGTCGATCGTGGGCGTGGAGCGAGGGCCTGCGTACCCACCGCCGTTGTGTCGCACGGGCCCGATCGGCGTGGTCCAGACCTTCTCGCCCTTCCGGGTGCAGTCCAGGGCCATGACCCATTCCTTGCCATCGGCATTGCCCATGGTGTAGAGCAACTTGCCGACGATCGCCGGCCCGCTGTAGCCTTCGCCCAGCCCGGTTGTCTTCCAAGCCAGGGGCGGCCCGCCGGACGGCCACTGCTTCAAGAGCCCCGTCTCCGTGCAGATCCCGTCCCGGTTCGGCCCTCGCCAACTCGGCCAGTCCTCGGCAGCCGACGGATTGGCACAACTCAGGACACACCACGCACATCCCACTGCAAGCAAGATCCGATTCCAGACGATCACAGTATTTCTCCCAAAACCCCACAGCCAGGAAACCGACAACCCACGATCCGCTGCCGCCGATTTGTCATTTCGTATCGCGTGCGGCTATAATAGTGTAATCGCTGCCTCGACCGCTGAGAATCGCTACGATGGTAGAATACCAAGGAGGCCGAAGCATGGTGAAGGGCGATTTCCAGGACGTGCTCTTGTGTCCGTTGGAGACATATCAGGAGGGGCTCGCATTCTTTGCCGGGAAGGGGATGATGCAGAGTACGCTAGAGCGATTGGCCGCCGACCTGGAAGAGCGTGGAATCGATTACTGCGTGATCGGTGCGGTGGCGCTCAACCAGCATGGATACAAGCGGTTCACCGTGGATATCGACCTGCTGCTGTCGAAGGAGGGGCTGGAGCGCTTTCGGCAGGAACTGACAGGACGGGGATACCGGCCGGCGTTTGAGGGAGCGAGGAAGCGTTTTCGGGCAGTAAAGGAGAACGTCCCGATCGACGTCATCACCGCCGGTGAGTACCCCGGGGATGGCAAGCCGAAGCCAGTTCAGTTTCCCGAGCCGGCGGATGCGTCGGTGACCATTGCGGGAATCCGGACGCTTCGGTTGGAAAAGCTCATCGAGCTCAAGCTCGCATCGGGAATGACCGCTCCGGATCGACTCAAGGACCTTGCCGACGTGCAGGAGGTGATCCGGGCGCTCCGATTGGATCGCGATTTCGCGGAGAAGCTCGATCCCTACGTGCGTGGGCGGTTCTTGGAGTTGCAGCAAGCAGTGGACCAAGCCGCAGACCGAGAGCAGTAGACGGCGATTCGCGTCTATCCTGAATAAGTGCAGCCTAATCCCATACTTCCGTAGTACGGGAGCGGGGGACCCATTGAGCAGGGTTCGTCCGGCTCGGGGGCGCAGGTCCGGATTATCGGATAGGTATTCGATCATCGACCGGGGTACTTTCAAGCCCTAGCCCGTCAGCTAACCCCGTCGGCGAGTCGAGACGCGGAGTCTCGACCGATTTGAAAGGGCCTTCGCGTCGATGCGCTGGCGAAGGGGCCTTTCGGGGTGTCCTAGCGCTCGGTGCTTGAAGGCTTCATGAACGACTACGCCGACAACCTCATCGGCGGACTGGCGATGCAGGTGATCGGCCCGCCCGTGCTGCGGCTGGCGTTGAACGCCTTCGTGGTGATCGTCGGCTTCCTGATCCTTTCCGGGGCGGTGAACACGGCGATGATCGGGTCCAACGGCGTCTTGAACCGGGTGGCCGAAGACGGCGTCATGCCCGACTGGTTCCTCAAACCGCACCGGCGGTATGGAACAACCTATCGCGTCTTGACCCTGATCGCCGGGCTGCAGTTGCTCACGATCGTTGCCAGCCGCGGGAACATGTACGTGCTGGGCGAGGCGTACGCGTTCGGCGTGGTGTGGAGTTTCGTCCTCAAGACCCTGGCCATGGTCGTGCTCCGCTTCAAGGATCCCAGCCCGCGCGAATTCAAGGTCCCCTTGAACGTCCGCATTCGAGGCGTCGAGGTGCCGATCGGGCTGGGGATGATCTTCCTGGTGCTGCTGATTACGGCGGTCCTGAACCTGCTCACCAAGGAGGTGGCCACGGTGGCCGGATCGGCTTTCACCGCGGTATTCTTGAGCGTCTTCATGGCCTCGGAGCGCTACCACGAGAAGCTCCGCGGCGGCGCTGTCCACCGGCATTTGGAGCAGTTCAACCAGCAGTCCGTCGACACGATCTCGCCCGTTGCCCTGCGTCTCACCAAGCCGTACCGCAAGCTGGTGGCCATTCGCTCCACGAACAACCTCTTCATGCTCGAACGGGCCCTGGCGGAAACCGACCCGGACACCACCGCCGTCGTGGTGATGACCGCCCGCGTCACCCGCCGCGGCGACACGTCGGCAACGCGGTTCGATTTGGAACCGTACGACCGTGAGCTGATGACGGCCGTGGTCACCCGGGCGGAGAAAAGCGGTAAGCCGGTTCAGCCGCTCATCCTGGCCACGAACAACCCGCTCTACGCCGTCGTTCACACGGCAAAGGACATCGAGGCGCAAGAGCTGGTGCTGGGGACGTCGAACGTCTACACGGCCGACGAGCAGGTCGATCAGATCGCCTTCTACTGGATCGAGCTCCACGGAGGCGAGCCGCGTCCGCTGACCGTGCGCTTGCTGAGCCAGACCCGCGATATTTCCTTCGACCTGGCAGGCGGCAATCGCATCCCGAGGATCGGCGAGCGCAAGGCCCGCAGCGTGGCCGAGTTGCGCTCGGCAGGCGTGGGCGTGCGGCACGTGTTGTTGGTCCACGACGGCACCCCGGAGGGAAGCGACCTCTTTTTTGCGGCCCTGACGATGCTCGATCCGGAGGTTGCCCTGACGGTCGTGTCCATGGCGGCCGTCCCGCTCGCTCTTTCCGATCTCGGCCGCGTGGAGCAGGACATGAAGCGAGCGCTGCGACTGAATCGCGAAATCGAGCTCCGCCGCGTGCCCGACGAGAAGCCCGCCGCGCACGTCATCGAATTGGCCCGCCAACTCGGCTGCGACTTGATCGCTCTGAGGTCCATCGAAAAGCCGCGGCACGGTGAGCCGGTGCTTCTCGACGTGGATCTGCTGCTGCGCTCGGCCCCGTGCCGCGTCTGCCTGGTGTCCTCGCCCCGCGTCCCCGACGAAGTGGCAGGTTGATCGAGCGGAGACCGCACCACAACACGCTGGCTGATCGGCGCGTCCCGGTCGGGTGGCACGCCCGGAGTCTTCGACGGGCGTGATGCATCGCGAGTAGGCCCGAACCACGCCCTTCGCAAAGCCTCAGGGCGTGATACCCGACCGGGGGCGAGTGGGTGTGCGACTTTTTGCTTTTTTCGACGCACCACGGCCCCCCGAAGGTAGAGTCGGTTCGGCGCGCACCCCCGGCGCTGCGCCGAAGTGCTTGCCCAAACGCGACTTGGCTCGGCGGTTCTCCCCACGCGATTTGGCGAAGCGGCCTGCGGTAGGCAGCGCCGATGCACCATAAGTTGTTTCGGCTCTGCCGGTTGCGGCATTGTTCGACAGATTTTCCGGCCCGGCTGCCAATAATTCCTGCGACTCCGCGCGTCGCAAGAGGGTTCAAGCGAGGATGGGCCAAGGGACCGTAAGGCACAGAGGCTAAAGCTCTTAGCATGACCAAAGACGGTGTAGGCCGGGCCTGCTTGTGGCGCCGTGGAGGGGCCGGTCGCGGGGCGGAAAATTGGATGCGCAAGCGACCGCGGGGTGCAATCGTTCCGCGTGTCGGGCAAGCGGCGCGGGTGTGCGCTGTGCGCGGGTCTCCCGACCCCGCACATAGGCCGACCGAAGGTCTCCAGAGGAAAAGGAGACCTTCGGTCAGACTCCCGGCGGGGTCAGGAGACCCGCGCCGAGCGCAGCACGCGCCGCCGGTGGCGGCCAAGATTTTCCCAGCCACCGTGCCTTACTCACGTTGGTCCAACAGTCTGGCCCGTTGAACTGTAGCGATCGACCGAGAACACGCTGGCGTGCCCAGCCGCAGGGGATTTCCGTCGCCCGGCATGGGGACGGACCGCACGGCTAGAGGCCCCAAGAAACCGGTGTTTCTTGGAGTCCCTATGGCAGGTGCTAGAGAGCCGCGAATCCTTTGCAGCAGGCGGACATGGAAATCGAGCGACTGCGGCCTATCCGGGCCACCAATTCTCGAACGAACGCATTAGCGCGCGAGGGACCTCGCAATACGAAGTCCCGAAGGGCCAAGTTGCCAAAGA
>CAYTJV010000378.1:0-7850 GCA_964438165.1 uncultured Planctomycetaceae bacterium
GGCAGAGCCGAACAAGCCGCTTCGTGCCGGGATCATTGGCCTGGATACCTCGCACGTGATCGCCTTCACCAATGTCCTCAACGATCCCAAGAACGCCGAGAAACTGGGCGTGAAGGTCGTGGCCGCATTTCCCGGCGGGAGCCCCGATTTGCCGTCAAGCCGGGACCGCGTGAAGGGCTACACGGAGCAATTGCGCAAGTCGGGCGTCGAGATCGCTGCTTCGATCGAGGAGCTGCTCACGAAGGTCGACGTGGTGCTCTTGGAGAGCGTCGACGGGCGACCGCACCTGGAGCAGGCCCGGCCGGTCATTGCCGCGGGCAAGCCGCTGTTCATCGACAAGCCGATGGCCGCCTCGCTGGCCGACGTGATCGCGATCTTCGAGCTCGCCAAGAAGGCCAACGTGCCGTGCTTCTCCAGCTCGTCGTTGCGCTACTGTTCCGAGGCGCAGGCGATCCGCAACGGCGCCTCGCCCCTGGGCAAGCCGCAGAAGGTGGTCGCGTGGGGCCCCTACAACACCGAGCCGCACCATCCCGACCTCTTCTGGTACGGCGTACACGGGGTGGAATTGCTCTACACGATCATGGGCACCGGCTGCAAGACCGTCACGCGGGCCGCGCCCGATCGAGTCGTCGGCGTTTGGGCCGACGGCCGGGAGGGGACGTACCAAGGCAAGAAGTCCTACGGCGCGGAAGTCGAAGGCACGAAGGGCACAGGGACAATCAGCAAATACCCGGGCTACGAGCCGCTGATCGCGGACGTGTGCAAATTCTTCAAAACCGGAAAGCCGCCCGTGGCCGCCGAAGAGACGATCGAGCTGTTCGCCTTCATGGAGGGCGCCGACGAGAGCAAGCGCCAAGGCGGCGCCCCGGTCACGATCGAAAGCGTCCTGGCCAAAGCCCGCCAGGCCGCGGCTGCGAAGAAGTAATCTTGCGGGACTTTGGAGTGCGGCGACTTGTCGCCGCTTTCTTTTTTTGCGACAACGCCAGCGGCTGCTCGCCACGCGGACCTCTCCAATTCAAAGCGGCGACAAGTCGCCGCACTCCAAAGGCGCGACCGGCGGTCGTGGGTTTGTGACTTGTCATCCGGGCGCGTGCCGCCGATAATGCGGTTACCCATGAGCATTCCTGCGGACGCCTACGCCGTTTGGCGGAACGGAAATTACCGCCTCTATGCCGGAAGCTGGTTCCTCCTGATCTTCGGCAAGATGGTCGAGACAGTCGCCGTCGGGGTACACATCTACCGCCACACCGGCGACGCCCTGAGCCTGGGAATCATCGGGCTGGTGCAGGCCCTGCCGGTGATTCTCTTGGCCATTCCCGGCGGGCAAATCGCCGATCGGTGCAATCGCCGCCGCGTGATGATGACGACGCTTGCGGTCAGCTCGGTCGTGTCGGTCGGGCTGACGCTGGCTGCCCGGCATGCACTCGACGTTTCCTGGTTCTACTTGTTGCTCGGCCTGGGGGCGGTGAGTCAGGCCCTGGGGGCCCCGTCGCGCGCGGCCCTGTTGCCGCAGATCGTGGACCGCGGCATCTTCACCAATGCCGTGGCATGGAACAGCACGGTGTTTCACGTAGCTTCCATGACCGGCCCGGCGGTGGGCGGGCTGATCGTGGGGATGCAGACGAACACGACCGCCGCGTTCGCCCTGGTGACCGCCTGCCGCCTGGTATCGCTCTCCACGCTCTCCAGGGTCCGCAGCGCCCCGACGCAAGTGTCGCAATCCGCCGTCTCCTGGCAAAGCCTGGTCGCGGGGATCCGCTTCGTCTGGCAGAGCAAGCTGATCCTGGCGGCCATCACCTTGGATCTCTTCGCGGTGCTGTTGGGCGGGGCGACGTATCTGCTGCCGATCTTCGCCGAGGATATCTTGGGGGTGGGCGCCGCGGGGCTGGGATTCCTGCGCTCCGCCGAGGCCGTCGGCGCCGTGATCATGGGCGTGCTGTTGGCCCATCTGCCGCCCATGCGGCACGCCGGGCGCACGCTGCTCTGGGCGGTGGCCGGGTTCGGCGCGGCCACCATCGGCCTGGGCCTCTCGCGCTGGTTCCCCGTCTCGCTGGCGATGATGTTTCTGATCGGGGTCTTCGACAACGTCAGCGTCGTGGTCCGCCACACGCTCGTGCAAATGCTCACGCCCGACGAAATGCGGGGCCGCGTCTCGGCGGTCAACAGCGTGTTCATCGTGGCCTCGAACGATCTGGGCGGGCTGGAGTCGGGCGTCACGGCCAAGCTCTTCGGACCGGTCCTCTCCGTGGTCTTCGGCGGCTTTGGCGCGATCCTGGTGGTCCTCGTCGCGGCCCGCAAGTGGCCGCAAATCCTCTCCATCGGATCGCTGGCCGACATCCGACCCGTCGAACCCGGGCCCGCCCAACAGGAAGCCGACGAAGAGCTCGCAGCGCGATTATGACCAGAATGATGAGACTGTGGCGGCGTTTTGGAGTACGGTAACTTGTTACCGCTTTCTTTTTCGTGTGTTCCCTCGTTCCCACGGTCTCCGTGGGAACGGACCGTCCGCGACGCTCTGCGTCGCCACCACCGACGCAGAGCGTCGCGGAAGTGGGTTCCCACGCAGAGCGTGGGAACCAGGAAATACGGAATGAGGAATACGGAATTCAGAATGTGCAGGAGGCCCTGTTCATTCCTCCTTCCGTATTCCGTATTCACTATTCCGTATTCATTTCCTCCGGGACTACACTTTCTGCGGCGCGCTCACCAAACGCTTTACGATCGGCGCCCGCGATCTGCGGATCGCCCGCGCGTCCCCTCCACGCGCTGGCTGTGCTCGGGCGCCGCCTTGGCCGGCGCGTGCTTCTGGCCCACCAGCAACAGCGGGGCGGCGACGAAAATCGAGCTGTAGGTCCCCGTGAGAATCCCGATGATGATCGAGAACGCGAACCCGTGGATCGTCGGACCACCCATGAAATAGAGGATGAAGCACACCAGCCACGCCGTCAGCGAGGTGAGCAGCGTTCGGCTTAGGGTCTGATTGATGCTGGTGTTGATGATCTGCGGGGTGACGTCGGGGGACTTGCCGCGGACTTCGCGGATCCGGTCGAAGACCACCACCGTGTCGCTCACCGAATAACCGACGATCGTCAGGAAGGCCGCCACTTCCGTCATGCCGATTTTGAAGGGCTCCAGGAGCAGGAATCGCAGGCCGATGGCGTTGAACATGGGAGCCAGGTAGGCGCTCAGCGCGAGGCACCCCAAGGCGACCAGCACGTCGTGGACCAAGGCCACGATCGCCGCGACCCCGAAGCTCAGCCGCTGGAATCGCACCCACAGGTAGAGCATGATCAGCAGGTTGCTCACGATAATCGCGTACACCGCCTGCACGCGCGTGCCCTGGGCCACGCTGCTGCCGATCGTGTTCGAGGAGGGGAAGTGGGGCGAGCTGCGGAGTCGCTCCTGCATCGTTGCCAGCAGCGGCTGGGCCTTCTCCTTGGGCAGACTGATCCGCAGGTTCCAGGTGCGGAACGGGGTCGGATCGCCCTCGCGATACTCCTCGTTGGTGACCTCGAAATCGACCATGGTGGCCAATTCACCGCGGGCCTCGAGCTCGGCCCGGATGACCTGATCCACGGCCTCGCGCCGCATTTCGTGCGCGAAATCGAGCGTGGCTTCCGTTCCGCCGACAAACCGGCCCGCGGGTGCGGCGGGCTTGGCCGTCGCGGGCGGCGCGGAAGGCGCCGAAGGGGCTGGGGCGGGCGCCGCCGGAGACGCTTTCGCGGCCCCTTTCTCCGCGGCCGCTTCCGACGCCTTTTCCGCCGGCTTCTCCGGTGCTTTGGCGGCCGTCTTCTCCGGCGTCTTCTCGGCTGTTTTCTCCGCCGCGGCCTTGCCGGCCGGGGCGCCCGCCGGTTCTGCCAGGGCCAAGAGCACCGACGAGGGATCGCTCGAAGCCAACAAGGTGGCCGGCGCCCGATCGCTAGAGCTTTGCGTCTTCGGCGCCGGCTGGCTCTTGCCGGCCGGCTCCGACGGCTGCTTCGCCGGGCCGGGGGCCGGCTTGGCGGCTCCGGCAATCGACTGCACGCCGCTCACCGTGACCGTGTTCGTGGTCAATTGGCCGGCGAACGTATCGCGGATTAGGGTCTGCACTTTCTTCAGGTAATCGGCGACTTCCTCGTCCGGCGGGCTGGAGGTGTTGATGCCGAATCGAAGTCCCACCTCTTCGTCGCGGAGCTTCATGTCGCTGACCACCAAGTCGCGATCGCGGAAATCGGGAAGGGCCTCGAGCTTGGCGCGAACGCCGGCGATGTCCTGCGGATGGTCGAACACGACCTGGACCGACACCCCTCCGGTGAAGTCGATGTTCAACAGCCCCGGCCCCCGGGCGAACACGGCGATCAGCCCGATCACCGTCACCGCGATCGACAGGACGTAGCATCGGTAGCGCACGGACCAGAAGTCGAAGTTCACCTTGGTGAAGAACCGCATCATCTTCAGACGCTTGACCCATTTCTGCCGCTCGGCGACGTCGAACACCACGTGTACGCAGAACACGGCCGTATAGAGGTTGATCGCCACGCCCAAGAACAGCGTGATGGCAAAGCCCTTGATTTGCTCCTGCCCGATGGCGTAAAGCACGGCGGCCGAAATCAACGTCGTGACGTGCGAGTCGAAGATCGCCGAGAACGCGCGATCGAAACCGTTGCGGACCGCCATGCGGAGCGCCGCTCCCCGGTCGAGCTCCTCGCGCATCCGCTCGTAGATGAGCACGTTGGAGTCGACCGCCATGCCGATCGTCAGGGCGAAGCCCGCCAACCCCGGCAGCGAGAACGCGGCCTTGACGATGATCATGCACGCCAGCAGGAGCACCATGTTGATCGCCAGCGCCGCGCAGGCAATCATGCCCGCGAAACGGTAGTAGACCACCATGAACGCCGCGGCGAGGATCGTGGAGAGGATCATCGAGTTGGTGCCCATGCGGATCGTGTCGCTGCCCAGCGTGGGTCCGGTGAAGGTCTCGCTGATCGGCTGGGGGCTCAAGGCCGTGGGCAGGCTCCCCGCGTTGAGCACGTCGACCAGCTCCTGCACCTCCTCCTGGGTGAAGTCGCCGGTGATCTCGCCGCTGTCGAAGATCGCGCTCTTGATGAACGGGGCCGAGTGCAGATACCCGTCCAGCACGATGCCCAAGAGGTACTTGGCGTTCTGTTCCGCGTCGGGGAGGTGCGAGCCGGTCAGGCGGCCGAAGCGCTGGGCGCCGGCGCTGTTGAAGCGGAAGTTGACGCACGGCCGGCCCGTCGATTCCGAGACGGTGGCCTGGGTCAGGTAGCCCCCGTTGACGTCGAACTGGTCCTTGACGACCAGGACCTCCAGCGTGTCCTCGAGTTTCCCGGTCTCCGGGTTGCGGCGACTGGCTTTTCGCGTGGCGATGTCCGGCTGATCGAAGCTCTTCTCCTTGCCCCTGGCGACGGGCACCCACCAGGCCAAGAGATGCTCCTCCTCGTCGCGGAGCTCCATCTGGTTCTCCGGCATGGCCTTGGCCCGCTCCATATACGACCGGTACTGCTGCCGGAACGTGGTGGCGAGGATGCGGAACTCCAGCGTGCCGATGCGGCTGATGCGCGACTTCATGCGCCGGGCCTCGGCCTCGTCGGCCTCGGGCACGATAATCTCAATCTGCCGGGCGCCGTAGGGGCGGATGATGATTTCGCGGACCCCGCCCGGATTGATGCGGCGCCCCAGCGCGCCGATCAGCTTGTCCATCTGCACCGCCTGTTGCTCGCCCGGGTCCGCATCCAACGCCTGCCCTTGGGGGCCCATCGCCTGTTTCAGCTTGTCGGTCGCCTCAATCTCATAGACGAGAATCACCCCGCCGCGAAGATCGATGCCCAGCTTCGGCGGCCATCCGAAAACGCAAATCACCAGCCCGGCCATCGTGGTAAACAACACCAGCGAGATCTTGCCGAAGTACTCGGGCATGCGCCATAGCCGGGAGAGGTAATAGCTCAGCACAAAGGGCACAATGAGAACGGCCAGGACCATCAGCAGATTCGCGTACCAAGCCATGGGTCGATTCAGGGGTTAGGGGTTAGGGGACAGGGGTTCGGGGAATATCAAATTGAAAATTGCAAATATCAAATTGTAGATTGAGACCCCGACCACCATTGGCAGAAGGCGGCCTTGCATTGGTGCCTTTCAATTTGATATTTGCAATTTGCAATTCCCTCCAAGTCCTGAACCCTCTGTATTATTCTTTCTTCGACGGCGTCTCGTCGGCGGCTTCCTCGCTGAGGACCCGGGCGATCGCCGACAAAGAGACCTTCAATTTCGTGTTGGTGTTCTCGTCCACGCGGATGGTCACGGCGTTGGCCTCGCGGTGTACGTTGGTCACCACGCCGTAAATGCCCCCATGCGTCAGCACGTGGTCGTTCGGCTTCAAGGCGCGGACCATCGCTTCCCGCCGGGTCGACTCCTGGCGCTGCGGCCGGATGAACAGGAAGTAGAACAGCAACAAGATGGCCGCAATGGGCCAGAGCGAAAACCATTGTCCGGGCCCACCGCCGGCGCCTTTCCCGTTGTCGGCCTGGGCAACCAACCAGAGCAAGCTTCCAAATGAACTTCCCACGGTGTCCCCCTGACTGGCGATAGGAAGAGGCGCCATCCAACAGCCGATCCTGACGAGCCTTCCGTGACCACGCCTTCTAACACAAACGGCCCGACCGCTCGGTTGCAGCGGGCCTCGCTCGACGATCATAGCCCAGTATCATAAAAGCTTGCGCCCCAAGGGACAAGGGCACCTCGACTTCCCTCGTTCCCACGCTCTGTGTGGGAACGTCCGCTCGGGGACGCTCTGCGTCCTTCCTTCGCACAGGCCGCAGAGCGGCCAGACCGTGCGTTCCCACGCAGAGCGTGGGAACGAGAGATCGCGGCAAGACCGCCACTAAGAGCCGTGACTCGGTTCGTCATCCGTTTTGTCCATACCTCTCCACTTATCCATTTTATTGCGGAAGAACTCCTCAAATCGGTCTTGGGCGATGGCCGAGCGGGCATCGGCCAGGAGCCGCTGGTAGTACGTGATGTTGTGAATGGAGAGCAGAATTGGTCCCAACATCTCTCCGGCCATGAACAGATGGCGGATGTATCCGCGGCTGCGTTGGCAAGCGGGGCATGAACAACCCAGTTGAATAGGGGATGCGTCGCGCTCGTACTTCTGGTTGCGGAGCTTCATGCCCCCTTGGTCCGTGAAGGCCATCGCATTGCGGCCGTTGCGAGTCGGCAAGACGCAATCGAACAGGTCGATGCCTCGACGAATCGCCTCCAGCAGATCCTGGGGGCGTCCAACCCCCATTAGATATCGGGGACGGTCGGCCGGCATGGCGGGGACGGTGATATCGAGGGTGCGGTACATCTCCTCCGGCGATTCGCCCACGCTCAGTCCGCCGACCGCGTATCCGTCGAACTCCCACCTGGCCAGTTCCTCGGCGCAGTAGACGCGCAAGTGGGGATCGAGTCCGCCTTGCACGATTGCGAACAGCGCCTGATCCTGGCGCGTGGCAGCCTCGCGGCACCGCTGGGCCCAGCGGATGGTCCGCTCGGTGGCGTCGCGCACGGCCTCGGGGCGATTCGGCAGCGGCACTACGTGGTCCAGCACCATGGCGACGTCGCTGCCGAGGACCTCCTGAATGGCGATCGCCCGTTCCGGGGACAGGGCGACGGTGCGCCCGTCGATGTGGGACCGGAAGATCGCCTCCTCTTCGGTGACCTTCGTGCGCTGGGCGAGGCTGAAGAGTTGGAGGCCGCCGCTATCGGTCAGGATGGGAGAATCCCACCTCATGAACGCGTGTAGCCCGCCCAGATCTCGAACGACCTCAGCCCCCGGCCGCAGCGCGAGGTGATAGGTGTTGGCCAGCACG
>CAYTJV010000379.1:0-7813 GCA_964438165.1 uncultured Planctomycetaceae bacterium
GCTGGCCGGAGTCGTCGCACTCGATGGGCCATCCGGCGTAAAAACGGACGAAGGCTTGATAATCGCCGCCATAAAAGTAGGGTGCCTTGAAGTGCCCGAGCGGTTTGGGCTCGCCGACGGCGTCGTCCCAGTTGGCTGGCCCGTAGCCGGCCTTGTAGCGGACGATCGGCGTGCTCTCGCGACTGCGGTCGAGCCACTGCCAGCGCCGCCCCCCCACGTAGAACCCGAACTCCTCCAACAGTCGCCGGCTCGGCCCGCTGTCTTCGTAGCCGACGGTGCAAATGAAAATCCCCCCGGCGCTGACGAAATCCCGGATCGTCTCACGCTCCCTGGCGGCGAACTCCCTGGCCGGGGCTACCGAAATCAGCAGCCGAGCGAGAGGAGTGCTCTTGGTAATAACGACGGGAAATGCCTCGCGGCCGAGAACGCGCAGGACGATCTTCTCGCCTGAGGGCACCGCGTCCAAAGCGCTGAGGAATTCGTCTGTGGAAGCAACCGGCTGTCTGTTGACCGCCAGGATGACCGACCGAGTTGTGAGTCCCGCGATGTCGGCGGCCTTCCCTCGCTCGACTTCCGTGATCACCACGCCCAAGCCCGGCTCGATCTTCATCTGTCGCGCTGCGTCGACGGGCACTGGCTCCACCTCGATCCCGAGGTCCACTTCCGTCGCGAGGAGCCGGTCGCGACTAAGTTCGGGGAGCATGAGGGCGAGGTAATCGTTGCGCATCAGATTCATGCACAGGCCCATCAGCCCGTCCTCGCGCCAGCTTTCGGGGCTGAAGTTGCCGAGGTGGGCCTCGTCGATGTAGGCCAGGTTGTTTGGCGTGCCGGGCTGGCCTCGTCCGTCGGGCAGGATTTCCCACGCCCGGTGGGTGGCAGCCGTACACGTCCAAAGCGACACCGCCAGGACGATCGCCGCCGATGCCAGGCCCAGGCCGCTGCTGCCGACGATCAGCACCGCGGCCAGGGCCAGCACGATCGCTAGGCCGCCCAACTGCCTCTCAGGCTCCTGCGGCGAGCCGGCCGAATCGGCCAGGTAGGCGAACATGCGCGAGGTATAGCGGTGCGCCCCGAGGTTCACGCCGTTGGTAAAACCCGACGTGTCGCCGAACACCACCACGCGGCCATTGCCCACCCGCTGCTGGGCGGCGATCACCAGGTCGCCGAGCCGCTCGCCGGCGTCGTAAACGGGCTCGTGGCGCGAGGGGTCATCGCTCTTGGCCATGAAGGAGGGGTGGTTCAGCGGGTCGCCCGGGTCGCCCCAGCCCCAGAGTCCGGTCAAGAGCGGGCTGGCCGGCCAGCGCAGCCCGCGCGGCCAGCGCACGTCGAGCGACGCGCCGATCACCGCCCCGAACGCATTCGTGGCATCGCCGATCCCGGCCGACGTGGGATGCGACAGCGGCTGGTACGACTGGAGCCATCCGCCGATGGCAAACGTCGACGAGTCGAACTGCACCTGCACGTCGGTGTCGGCGAGCACTTCGTTGAAACGGTTCAGGGGCCCGTTGCGGGAGGCTTTCTGATAGCGCCCAATGACCTCCCGCTCGTCGAACGGCCTTTTCAACTCTTGCTCTTGCCTGTGGATTTCCTCGATCGTCTCCCGCGTCGCGCTCGAGCGCTTGAACTGGAACGGTTTCAGCTTCTCGTAGAGAGCGGCCAACTGGGTCCCCAGCTCTTCGTCCTGGACTTTCAGCAGATCGGTGTCGAGGATCGTGTGCTCGCCGAGGACCAAGAGCGTGCCGCCGCGGTCGACGAACCGCCGGATCCGCTCCAACTGGCCTTCCTTCCAGGGCTTGTCGGGGAAGATCAGCACGAGCACGTGCGCGCCGTCCAGGTCGGCCTCGGAAAGCTCGGGGGAAACGATCGCCGTGGCCCCCAGGCTTCTCAGAAAGATCGGCAACATGCCGTACATGCCGATCGAGTACTGGCCGTAGTTGAAACTCGTGGTTCCGTGCTTCGGTTTCTCCCAGTTCAAGAAGCCCTCTTCAGAGAGCACGATCTTCTTGCCCTTGAGGCTCGTTGAATGCAGCGAGAGGGTGACGACCGCCGGAAACGCGGCGGCCAGGAGCACGCCGGCCCCGAGCAGCCATCGCTGGCGCCCTCGCGGCAGGCGGCGCTGGGCTGACTCTGGCGCGGAATCCTCGGAGAAACTCGCGGCGGAAAAGGTGACAGGCGCCTTTTTCCTGAAAGGCCCGTCGGGTGCTTCGCACAAAAGGTGCCTGTCACCTTTTCCGCTGCCCAGCCAGCGGAGAATCAGCCAGGCGATGAGGGACTGGATCACGGCTGCCAGCAGCGGCACGTTCCATGGGATCCACTCGCGCAAGGATTGCCCGACGGCGAACAACCCCCTAAGCGTCAGACGCACGGCCGGCTCGTAGCGTGCCGGCTCGCCCCGGTAGTTCGAATCGCCGTAGGCCCACGGTCGAACGGCGTCCTCGAAGCCGGGCGGCTGCGGATGGGGATTCCACGGTGTGCCCGGCAGCGAAGCGGCCGGCAGATGTTCTTGGATTGCCGGTGCGCAACTCAAGACGTTCAGATAGATCAATTGCCCGATCAGCACCGATCCGATCGCCAGACCGCAGCGCAGCCACACGCTCCAGAAGCCGCGTTGTGGCGCAGGCGTCTCGCCTGCAGATTGGTGCAGCCGAGACGGCTGCACCACAAGGAGCGTCGCGCGCACCGCCAGATACAGCATTACTACCAGGAAATCCAGCCCGGCAAAGGTGGCGCCCACCCAAAGCGGCTGCCGCGTCAGCGCGCCGGCAGCCCAACCCAGGGCCGTCCCCACCGCGTCGGTCGCCAGCCATACCAGCGGGATCGAGGTCACAGCGATGCGATAGATGGCCAGCAAGGCGACCGCTTCTGCGGACCACCGCAGGACGGTCTTCGACGTCCCCCCATGCCCCTGGGCCGCGGCGACCAGGACGACGACCACGGCCAGGACGTTCAGCGGGCGGAGGTCCGAGGCGATCAGGGGCACGGCGGCAGCAAAGGCGGCCGCCATGGCCAGCACGAAGGGCCTGATCCGGCCGGGCTTGGGCAGAGCGGCCAAGAGCACGCACCCCAGCGCCACCCAGGTCAGACCGTGGCGGTAGGAGTGGCCCAAGAGCCCCACGGAACCGGCGGCAATCCAGCCGGCCAGCAACCCGGCCACGGCAGCCACTACGGCGCCGGTGGTGGGGACGCTCTCTCCAGCGGTAGGCGAAGGGGGAGTTTCTCGTGTTCCTTGGTCGGCGAGCCCGGTCACACTCGATGCACTCCATTGGGAGAGAATAGACGCCGCCTCGTAGGTCAGGCTTTCCAGCCTGACATCTCAATCGTCAGCCTGGAAAGGCTGACCTACACTAGCCACGGCATTCCCCCATTGTCGGAGGACGGCTGGTTTTTGCAAGGGCGTCACATCGCAACAAAAAAAGAGGGCGGTCATGCGACCGCCCTCTCATAGGCTTGCCAAGCGATTGACATTAAGAGGAGGGAACCGGGACCCGCGTGGTAAACGTGGGTATCTTGGTAAAGATTGCCGGCTCGCTTGCCCGTACAGGACCACTTGCGCCGATGCGGCTCATCACGGCCCGCGGGATCCCGGTCAAGCACACCGGGCACACCGTTTCGTCTGTCTCGCTGCAGTTGGTGGGCACCTCCGGGCATCGCGTGTTGACGGGCGGGCAGACCGTGTCGATGGCAAAACACAGCGTCTCACTGGGCGGACAGAGCGTCTCGACCGGTGGGCATGCGGTTGCTTGCAGCGGACAGGCCGTGTTGATGAACTCGGTGCAGAGGGTGAGAGTCGCCGGGCAAAAGGTCTGCGCCGCCGGGCACCGGGTGCCTATCGGCGGACAGAGAGTCACGGCCGTGGGGCACGTCGTCGGAACACCGGAGCACGCCGTCGCAACGCAGGTGGTCTGATTCGCCGGGCATTGCGTAGGCGACACGGGACACACCGTCTGTGTCGGCGGGCAACTGGTGTGTGCCTGGGAGCATTTCGTTGCGCTCTGCGGACACAAGGTGTCCACCGACGGGCAGGAGGTGGCGGACTGCGGGCAGTTGGTTGCGCCGCTGGGACATTGCGTGGTCACTTTCGGGCATTGCGTCGGGCCTGGCGGGCAAGTCGTATTTCCCTGCGGACACTGCGTGTCCTGCACCGGGCACTGCGTGGATGTCTGCGGACACTGCGTGGCGGCCACCGGACAGTTCGTTTCTCCGCCGGGGCACTTTGTTTGGGAGGGCGGGCAGCGGGTGTCGTCGGCCGGACACTGAGTCTCACCGACCGGGCACGTGGTGTTCTGCACCGGGCACTCCGTAGAAACGACCGGGCACTTCGTCTGGCTCGTCGGACACTCCGTATCCACCACCGGGCACCTGGTGGCATCCGCCGGGCACTTCGTCTGGCTGGTCGGACACTCCGTATCCACCACCGGACACTTTGTCTGCGTCGCCGGGCACTTGGTCTGACTCGTCGGGCAGAACGTCTCTCCTGGGGGACATCTCGTGGTCACGACCGGACAGTTCGTCGCGCTCTTCGGGCAGACCGTTTCGCTGGGCGGGCATTTCGTCGCCGACTTGGGACACTGCGTGGCTTCCGCCGGGCACTTGGTGGTCGTTGGCGGGCACTGGGTCTGGACCGACGGACAGAACGTGTCGCCCGTCCTGCAAACCGTCGCCGTGGGCGGGCATTGCGTCTTGACCGCCGGGCACCGCGTCGTCTGGACCGGGCAGAAGGTCGTCCCCGTGGGACATTGAGTCTGAATGACCGGGCAGTGGGTCGCCGACGGAGGACAGGCCGTGGACTTGGTCGGGCAACGCGTTTCCACTGCCGGGCACCGCGTAATGGACACCGGACACGCCGTGCTCTTCGCCGGGCACCGCGTCGCGCTGGTTGGGCAGCGCGTAGAGACCTTCGGGCAGAAGGTCTCTCCGGACGGGCATTTGGTGGGCGACGGCGGGCACGCCGTCGATTGCCGCGGGCATCGCGTCGACACCGCGGGGCAATTAGTCACCGACACACGACACGCCGTCGACACCGCCGGACAAAGAGTCGCCTGGCCAGGGCTCGCCGTGGCCAAGGCCACTGGCCCCAGACTGTCCGCCGCGGTCGTCGCCGCGTCGAGAGAATTCTCGAGCAAGGCTTCGGCGCCGCGGGCGGAAGGGCACACCGCCGCGATCATCGCCAAGACGAGAGAAGTGCTCACAACCCGCTTCACAATGCACCTCACTTATCGCTCTGTTGCTTCAGCGGCTCCGCCCCAAGAAAATTATCCGGAGGTCGCCGCAACTGCCAAGCATTCTACGCCCACTGACCCCACCACCGTGCGAACTGGCTGCACGAACGGCGTTTCCTGCTCGGGCCTCTCCTCCGTCCGCGCAAACCCTAATCTCTGTAGGCTACACCGGGAGTCTAGATCAGACAAGGAAAATGTCTAAACCTATACTTCCCATGTAACCCACATTATCTGAAGTGGCATGATCTACCCCCCGACGGAACGATTCTAGCTATGGTTTTCTGAGCGCACAAGTTCGCGAATCGGAGTTCGCTCGAAAAGCCTGTGGAAACTTGGCGCGCGACACGCCAGGCAAGTCCCCCGTGGGATAGGTTATGCACCACAATAAGATGGGGTGCCGAAATAGCCCGTATGACAGGCCGTTGGCTTGTCTTCAGTCCAGCCCAAGGACGTGGTTCATCCCGTAGAGGGCCGGCGGTTTTCCGGCTACGTACTTGGCGGCACTTAGCGCGCCGAGGGCATAGCAGTCGCGACTGGATGCCCGCACCGTCAACTCGACCATCTCCCCCAGCATGGCGAAGACGATCGTGTGCTCGCCGGGGTTGTCGCCGACGCGGATGGCGTGGTAGCCGATCTCGTCGTGGGGCCGAGCTCCGGGGCGGCCCTCGCGTCCGTGGCGGTGAAGGGTTTGCCCCATTTGGCCGGCGATGACCTGCCCGAACTTGAGCGCCGTTCCGCTGGGGGCATCTTCCTTGAACCGATGATGCCGCTCAAGGATCTCGACATCCGCGTTCTTGTCGCGCAGGGCGCGCGCGGCGACCTCGGCCAGCTTCATGGTGAGATTGACGGCGAGGCTCATGTTGGGCGACCAGACCAAGGCGATCCGCTCGGCCGCGGCGCGGAGCTTGGCGGTCTGGGCCGGGTCCAGCCCCGTGGTGGCCACCACCAACGCAGTCCGCGCCTCGACGCACCGCGCGACGACCGCCTCGGTGGCCTTGGGCACGGAGAAATCGACGACCACGTCCACCGGCACGTCGATGTCCGCGCCGAGCCCGACGCCGATCGCGCCGATCCCGGCCACGAGCCCTGCGTCTTCGCCCAGACGCGGGTGATCCGGCGCGTCGACCGCCGCCACCAGGGCCAGCCCCGGATCGGCCTTGGCCAACGCCACCAGCCGCTGGCCCATCCTGCCGCCGGCTCCGTGAATCGCGATGCGAACTGGATTCATCGAGGTCTCCTCACAGTTGTCCCTGTAGGGAACGCCCTCCGTGGCGTTCCGGGAATCGCCGTGGATGCCCCAGTGCCGTGTCCCGGAACGCCACGGAGGGCGTTCCCTACAGATTCCTGTTAGCCGTACAAGTGGATCGCCTTGATGATCTCATCGAGATCGTTCGAGACGGCCACGGCCCGGTTGGCGAACGCGGCCCGGCGCACTCCGCGGCTCCCGAGGACCTTGTTGAACAGCTCCTGGTCGGTGGTGTGGTAGGCGACCGTGGCATCGGGATCCTTGAGCTGGTGGCCGGTGAGCACGCACACGACGCGCTGGTCGGGTCCGATCACTCCTTCGGCCACAAGCTGCTTGACGCCCGCCACGCTGGCCGCGCTGGCCGGCTCGCAGCCCAGGCCGCCGGCGCCGACCTGCGCCTTGGCGTCGAGGATTTCCTGGTCGGTGGCCTCGCGGACCACGCCCTGCATCACTTCCAGGGCCCGCAGACACTTCATGAGATTCACCGGCCGGTTGATCTCGATGGCGCTGGCGATGGTCTTGGCCCGCTTGCCGCTTTGGGTCATGTCGCGGTAGTAGGCGCCGACGGTGTCCTGGGCGGGATCGCCGCGGTTCCACCGCAGGCCCTGCTGTTCGTAGAGCTGATAGAGGGTGTTCGCCCCGGCCGCGTTGATCACCGCCAGGCGCGGGACGCGATCGATCAGCCCCAAGAGCGTCAGCTCCTGGAACGCCTTGCCGAAGGCGCTGGAGTTGCCGAGGTTTCCGCCGGGGACGACGATCCAGTCGGGCACCTCCCAGCGGAGTCCTTCGAGCACGCGGAACATGATCGTCTTATGGCCTTCCAGACGAAACGGATTGACGCTGTGGACCAGGTAGATGCCCAACTGCCGGCTCACCTCCTGGACCCGGGCCATGGCGTCGTCGAAATCGCCGGCGATCTGCACGGTCAGGGCGCCGTAATCCAGGGCCTGGGAGAGCTTGCCATAGGCGATCTTGCCCGAGCCCACGAAGATCACCGCCTTCATCAGCCGGGTCACGGAGCAATAAAGGGCCAGCGACGCGCTGGTATTGCCGGTCGAGGCGCAGGCAGCGCGGGCAGCGCCGATCGAGCGAGCGTGCGTGAAGGCGGCCGACATGCCGTTATCCTTGAAGCTCCCCGAAGGGTTCATCCCCTCGTATTGCAGGAACAGCCGGCCCGGCTTGAGGCCCACGTACTTGGCAACTCCCTCGGAGGCGTGCAGCAGGGTCTGGCCCTCGCCCACGGTCACGCACCGTTCGACCGGGGCAAAGGGCAGCAGGCGGTGAAATCGCCAAACGCCGCTGAAGCAATGCGGGTCGTCGCGCCGTGCCCAGGCGGCTTCAAACTCGC
>CAYTJV010000380.1:0-7807 GCA_964438165.1 uncultured Planctomycetaceae bacterium
AGACGGGTGCTCTTCCGATCCCCTACGTCGAAACGCCTCAGTACGACAAGCTCCTGTTCCGTAACGACGACTTCGCGACCGCCGAGGCAAGCCCGCTGGTGGGCGACCTGATGCGCTCGCCCGACTCCGACGTGCGCGACCTGGTGGAGCAGTTGGTCCAGATGTCGCGGATGCCCATGGACCGCCTGCCGCCGCTGGGCGAGTCGGCCCATCCCACCTTCAAGCGGATCGAGGGCCTGCTGCGGACGCAGAAGTGGGAAGAGGCGGTCGAGCTCTTGAACCGGCGAGGGCAGTTCCGCGACGCCCCGGAGCACCTCAAGCCGCTGATTCAGGAAGCCTACCGCGTGGTGTGCCGCAAAGACGCGTGGAAGGCTTTTTGGGCCTCATCGCGCAAGATCGGCGAAGAGCAGGACCGGGCCTTGGTCAAGGCGTGGAACGAGTCCCTGTTCGCCGGCTTTCCGCCGGCCGAGCAAGAGCGGCCCCGCGTGGAGGAGGCGCAGCGGCGCCTGACGGCGGTGAGCCAACTCGACGCGGTGCTCCGGCAATCCGGAGGGAAAATCTCGCTGGCCGGGGAATCGGCCCTGGTCAAGGCCACGAGCCAGTTGCCGGCCGGGTATCCGCGCCGGCTTCACGTGCGGATCGAGCAGGCCCGCCAGCGCCTGCTCGCCATGCAGCATTTGCAGATCGCCGTCGAGTCCCAGGAGGAGGAAGAGGCGGTGGTGACGGCATGGCGCAAGGCCCTGTCGCTGGGGTGCAAGAAGATCGTCCCCGAGGCGTGGCGGCAGCGGATTGACCTGGCCGAAAAGCGGCTGCCGTTGGTCCGCGCGGTCCGGCAAATCCCCACCACCCTTCCGGCCGATCAGCTCGACCGAAAGCTCTTGGGGCTCTGGAACGAGGACCTGCTGGACGGTTGCGGCGACGTAGGGCCGTGGCGCGAGGCCTTTCAGCGGGCGGTGCGGCGGCGGGATCTGCTGCTTCGGGTGGGAAAGGCGATCCGGGCCCAGCACGACGCCGAGATCGTGCGCCTGATGGAAGATCCGTTGCTGACCGACTTCCCGCACGCGGCCGACTGGCAGGCGGCCATCCAATCGGCGCGGGACCGGGTGGCGAAGACCGCCTCGCTGATCGCCGCGCTTCGGGAGGGCGATACGGCGTCGTTCTGGGATCGCTTCGACGCCCGGCTCATCCGCCGGCACCAGGAGCTGTTCGCCCCCCACGAAGAGCTACTCCGCCGCTGGACGGAAAAGGAGATTCTCCCGCCGGGCCGCCTGGGACTCGGGCCCGCCCTGGGCCGCGCCAGCCTGGTGTGCGTCGACCGCGTTGAGGGGGTCTACTGCGTGCGTTGGACCTGGCCGCAGCAGCGGTTCAGCCAACGGTGTATCCTGGCGATTTGTCCCCAAACGCCGGGGCCGGGTGATGAACCCGGCGGGTTTTCAGTGTATCATCGCTTACCGATCGATTGCGCGAACTGGGAGGCTGGCGGGGGCAGCCGGCTGATCCACGTCCGGCCCGAGTGGCGCGACGGCTGGCTGGCCGTTTGGGCCATGATCGATCTGGGGTTCCACGTGTTTGCCAGCCACCCGTTGGTGCTCGGCCAGCTCGGCGACGCCGCCAAAGGGTTCAGGGTTCGGGGTTCAGGGTTCAGGATTTTGGGAGACCGCGGATGAGCACAATCCATCAGATGTATTGCACCCATTGCACCCACGGCAGCTCCGCGCTGGAGCAGCGCGACGGGGAATTGGCCCAGCGGACGTTCGGGTACAGTGCTCGGGCCGGCTCTCTGGAGGGCGAGGCCTTGCGCAAGTGCTACCAGCAAATGGAGCCGCTGTTGTACTATTATCTTCCCCGCGATACGCCCGACGAGCAAAAACTCCAGCTCACCGCGGCCACGGCGCCTCGGCGGTTCTTCTACGTTCCCTCGGCCGAGGGCCTTCAGGTGTGCGGACAGGTCTGCTACCGCTCCACGGATAGCGAAGGCCGACCTGGCTCGTATTTCGCCCACCTGATCTTCCAAGAGGAGAGCGATTCTTCCGTGCGGTGGTCGCCGACCGAGCTTCTGCGATTGTGCGGGACGGCGGGTTGGGTGGCCCAGGATTCCCCGGAGATTGCCTTCAAGCTGGAGCCGCTGGGGGCCTTGTCGGACCTGCTTCAGGGCGGCTCGGCGGGCATCGACGACGCCGTGCTCGCCACCTTCCTTCGCGAGTCTGGCGACAGCCCGACGCTGGCCGATCCGGCCGGGATGATTCCGGAGCGATGGCGGGCCATGGAGCCGCAAGTCCGCCGCGACTGGTTCCTCGGACTCCTGTGTACCCTGGTGCAGAGTGCGACGTCCGATCGCCAGCCGCTGGCGCTGGTGGCCGAGCCGAGCCTGGCCGCGTTGATGTTTTACGGCGTGCTGCGGCTGTTGCCCCCCGGTCCCTTGCGCGACGGCGCCGGCTTCTCCACGTTTGAGTCGGACCCGGATCGGGCCGGGGCGTTCCTGTCGGCCACGTGGCTGTTCGATGCTCAGTCGGCCGCCCGGCCCGAGGCGTGTCCCTGGCAACGAGCCACGATCAACACGCTGCTGCCGCCAACCGGGCAGAAGATTGCCCCGGTGACGAAGTATGCGGAAGCCATGGTCCAGCGGTTCCTGGAGTTCTCGGACAAGGGCGGCGACGAGATCGACAACGATCTGAAGGCCATGGCCACTGTGCGAATCGCCGGGGCCAAGGATCTCGACACGCTGGTCGAGATCGACCAGGCCGCCCAGGGGCTTCTCGAGCGAGGCACGCTCGCGGCCGCGCCATGGCGCAACTGGCCGGCCGGAATCGAATACCTCCGTCAGAAGCTGGTCGAGCGGCTCGCCGGGGTTGAGAACCTGGACCCTGTGCTGAAGGGCGTGGTGGGGGGACACGCCCACCTGGCGGTGATCGACCTTCTGGCAGGCAAGCCCCCGCTGCCCGGCGCGCGGCACGCCGTCGTCCACCTGCTCAAGGAATTGCCCCCCGAGAAAATCCTCGGCCTGCTCAAGCTCGGCGGCGTGTCGGACGAGGACAAGATCACCGTGCTCTTGCGGCACATCCACGCCCACGGCACCCTTCCGCCGGGCTGCGAGTTCCTGTGGGAGGAATGGGCCGATGCGGCGGAGCAGCCGCGTCGGGCGGGGGTGGTGCTCATGGCCCGCGTGCTCGCCAAGCTCCCCGCCAAGGCCATGGAGCAATTCTCGGCCCACGTGCCGCAGCGCTGTGCCCACGGCTTCCTGCTGAACTGCCTGAAGCTGGTGCACAAAAAGAAAATGAAACTCCCTGCGCTGTCCGCCATGATCCGCTCAGCCGCCGACGAATCGGTGTTCAAGCTGGTCCGCGAGGGCGGCCCCCAGTTCCTGGCCAACTACCCGAAAAACGAGCCCGCCCTCGGTGAAAAGATGGCCAACCTCCTCAGGACGCTGGCCACGCACCCCACCGACTTCAAGGAGCGGCTGGACCTGATCCTCGCCGGCCAGCATCTGTTGGGCGAGGAGGTGTATCACGCGGCGGCCGCCTCGTGGGACAAGTGCTACAAGTCGATCTTCGACGTCGGCCGCCTCCAACGCCCCGACGCCGGCACGAGCACCGAGAAGCGTCATGCCCTACTGGTCGCCGCCTGCCGCGAAATGGCCATGGCCGCCGATCGCGCCATGACCCTGGAAACCATGGACGCCGAGTATACCGGGAGTCAGAAACGCGCCTTCCTGATCAAGATCGGCCACCGGGTGCTGGGCGGCCCTCCCATGGTCATCCCCGGGGCATGGGAGACCGAGATCCTGATGCAGCGGGTCGACTCCCAACTCCACAACCACCGTTTCTCCACCGACCCGCTCAAGAAAGAAGCCGCCGAGAAGAAAAAGAAAGAGGAAAAAAAGGAAGCCAAGAAGGCTGCCGCGGCCGCTGTCGCCGAGGGGAAGCCGCTGGTGAAGACCTCCAAAGGACTCCTGATCGCGACCGTTGTCCTGCTCGCGGTGATTTCGGTCGGCGTGGTTTATGGGCTCTACTATATCCTCACGGCGCCCGCCAGCCCGAGGGCCCCCAAAAAAGGCCCGCGCGATCGGGTGAGAGATCGGAAAAAGTCCTCCGCGGCCTTCGATGGGCGGGAGTACCGCCCCGGCAGTCTTGCCACAACTCCCCTCGCCCGCTTCGGGAGAGGGGCAGGGGGTGAGGGGTCTATCGCCGCTGGGTCCCTCACCGCCGCCGTCGTCGCCGACATTCCCGCCCTCGTCCACGAGCGGGTCGTTCAATCCGGCTGAGCCGCAACGATGAAAGCCGTTTGGATCCTAGCCCTGGCTGCCGCGCCGCTTGCGACGCTCACCGTTCGGGGATTGCTCGATGCGAGCCCTGCCGACACGCGCGCAGCAACGATCGCCGATACGGTCGACACCAAGCCGGCCGCCGCGATTGCCGAGGAGAAATTGGCCTGGATCAAGGCGCAGAAGGGTGTCGCTGCCGCGCTCGTGGATGTCGATCCCCTGTCGCCGGGGAGCCTTGCCGGTCTCGAAGGCCTCCGGGCCGACAGTCCGCTCGGGCCGCTGCGCCGCACCTGGCCGGCCTGGACCACGGCGCGGAATCTGGTCGACGAGTTCCTCGGCTTGGTGGACGCGGATGCGCAGGGCGACTTGGACCATCTGCAGACCGTCAAGCGGCGGTGGGAAGAGTTCCAAGAGAAACTCGAAGCGGCCAAGTTGCCGGCAAGCTCGGCCCTGGCGGCCTTGGTCGAGCAGCGGCTCGAAGGGCTCCGGCAGCGGATCGCTCGCCTGGAGTCGCAGGCCGAAGCGATGGCAGCGGCCGAAGCGGTCAAGCGCGCCTTCGCGGCCGAAAGGCACGACGAATGCCTGACTCGCAGCCGGGAGTGGCTGGGCAAGTACTCCGGCTCTGCTCCCGCTTCGCTAGCCGAAGAGATCAAGGCCCTGGGCGTCCGCGCGGAGTTTCAGGCCGAGCGTCATCGCTCGCGAGCCCGATTGAAGGCCGCGGCCTCCTCGGTCGAGCGGGAAGCCTTACTCTCCGCCTTTCTGGATCGCTTCTCCAGCCCCGGCCCGCTGATCGATTCGGAACTCGCCGTATTGGAGCAGTGCCGCCGATACCTGGAGGCCCTGCGCGCCGAGGCGGCGGCCCAGAAAAGCCTGCGCGCTGCCAACGAGGCGGTTCGAGTCGGGATGGCCGACCTTCCGGCCCGTTTCGACGAGCGTCTGGCTCGCGCCGTCCGGATCCTGGAAAAGCACCCCGGCGCGTCGGTCAAGGCGACGCTCCGCGGCCGAATACAAGGCTGGCTGGAAGAATTCCTGCCGGAGAAAACGGTCGAAGAGCCCTCGTAGCTGCGCGAGGCCGAGACCAAGGACGGCCGCATCCTCCGCGGCTATTACCGCGAGGTCGCGGGCCCTGGCGGCACGGTGGGCTACAAGCGCTACGACACCCTCGCCCAGCTTCAGAACCCGACCGCCGACGTGGGCACGTGGCCAAGCCAGGATCTGGCCTCCGCGCCCGGGCCCACCTTGCCGCAGCGGCTGGTCGAGCAGTATCACGACGCCCGCAGCAAGCTCCTTCAACAGCCCGAGCGGAGGGAGCTTTGGGAGGCATTTGCCGCCTCGTGCGAACGGCTCCAGGCCCAGTGCGACGCCTACCGCGCCAAGCCGGGCGCCAGCGAGGAACTGCCGAGTTTTCGCGCCGAGGCCCAATTTGCCCGTCAGGTGCTATCGGGATCGGCCTTGGGTGACCTCCGGATAGTCTGGGGAGGATCGGAAGAGCCGTGATCACAAGGGTTCAGGATTTGCAGGAGGAAATGAATAGGGAAGAGTGAATACGGAATACGGAATGACGAATGAATACGGCCGAGGGTCCGAAGCGGATTGGTGATGGCGGGGCATTGACGCTTCGGTGGCCGTTCCTTCTGACTTCCTCATTCCGTATTCAGTATTCCCTATTCATTCCCCTGGAAAGGAAAGGTTCATGCCGCGTGCCCCGTACTCCCAGGAAATCAGCCGCCAGCACAAGGCGTGCTTCTTGTTTCTCTTGGACCAGTCGTTCTCGATGGAGGAGCCGCTGGGCGGCTCGGACTACCGCAAGTGCGACGAGCTGGTGACGGCCATCAACGGGTGGCTCCAGAACATGGCCATCCGCGCCAGCGGCGACGAGGGGATCAAGGACTGGATGGACGTCGGCGTGTTCGGCTACCGCACCGACGACGCCAGCAATATGATTATCGAGCCGGCCCTGTTGGGCGAGCTGGCCGGCAAGCGGCTGGTCTCGATCACCGAGATCGGCGGCAAGCCGGCGCGGATCGACACGCGAAACCAGTGGATGCCTTCGGAAGAGACGGGAGAGATGATCTCCGTGCCCTGCGAGATCCCGGTCTGGGTCGATCCGATCGCCCAGGGCGGAACGCCGATGTGCAACATGCTCTACATCGCGCACGGGCTGCTTTCCGATTGGATCCGCGAGCATCCGCACAGCTTCCCGCCGATCGTGGTCCACATCACCGACGGCGAATCGCAGGACGGCGACCCGATCCCCTACGCCGAGGCCGTCCGGAAGCTGTCCACCAGCGACGGCAACGTGCTGTTGTTCAACTGCCACGTTTCCAGCACGGCGGCCGATCCGTTCATGTTCCCCTCGAAGCCGGACGGGTTGCCGGACAAGCTGGCGCGGATGCTCTTCGAGATGTCGAGCGTGCTGCCCGAGCGGTTCCATCGCTACGCGGCCGAAGAGGGCTTCGAGCTCCAGGCCGGGGCCCGCGGCATGGCCTTCAATGCCAACATGGTGTGTTTGATCCAGTTCCTCAACATGGGAACCCAGGCGGCGGCGATCCTCCGCTGAATGCTCCATGCCCTGCGTGTTGTTCCTCATCGACGAATCCTCTGCCCTTGCGGCCCGCGTGGCTGAGGGCACGAAGTCGAAGGCCGACTGCCTGGCCACGGCCCTGAATGCGCTGTTGAGCCAACTGGCGGCGGGGACCACTGCCTATCCCGAAAACCGCGGTGGGCAGCCGCAAACTTCCGAAGTCTTCGAGACTTCGGAAGTTTTGGGACAGGCTCTTAACGCCGACGTGGCCCTGGTCGGCTACCGGCTCGCCGACGATTTCACCCAGGACGTGGGATGCCGCTGGGGTGGGCCGCTCGAAGGCAGGCGATTGGTCAACACGGCGGAACTCGAAGCCTGCCCGCGGGCCGTGGAGGATCGAGTGCGGAAGATCCCCGGGCCCGGCGGCTACGGCGTGACCCGCGAGGAAACTGTCCGTTTTCCCATCTGGTACGTCCCGGTTCTCAAGGCCCCCGGTTCCCGCCGCACCGCGTGGGAGTTCTGCCGCGCCCTGCTCGCGGCGGATGCGACGGCCGGCCTGCCGGATAGCGCTGGAGCAGCCCGCGGCACGTTTTTTCCGCCGCTGGTGATCCATGCAGTGGCCGAGCTAGCCGACGAGGACGGATTTCGAGCGGTAGGCGAGGTCTTCGCCGAGCCGCACTGGCCGGGCCTGGCGCCGCTGGTGTTCCACGCCCACCTGGGATCCTCCAGCCGCGTGCCGGCCACGCTGTATCCTTCCAGCGATGCCAACCTCTCGCCCGAGTTGCTTCGCCACGCTTTTCATGCGTCGAGCATCCTGCCCGAGCCGCTGGCCGGAGGTCTCCGGGCGGCCGGGGTGGCGATCCAACGCGGGGCCCGCGGGCTGATCCACAACGCCCGGATGGTCGACCTGATCCGGCTCTTAGGCCTGGCCAAGGCTTACGTCGCCTGGGCAAGCGAGCAGGTGCGTCCCGCTGCGCTGTGCGCGGGTCTCCCGACCCCGCACACCCCGCGACCGGAGGTCT
>CAYTJV010000381.1:0-7758 GCA_964438165.1 uncultured Planctomycetaceae bacterium
ACGATGCTCCGTCGCCCTAAGTCCTACGGCCGCAAGCGGCAGTGCCATTCGGGTCTGACCCCTTTTCCTCTACGACCGTTGATCGCGGCTTTATGACGGAGCGATCCCCGGCGGTTCGAGATTGTACTTGCGGATCCGGTGCCGTAGCGTGTTGCGGCTGATCCCCAGGAGGCGAGCGGCGCGGACCTGGTTGTGACCACATTGTTCCAGGGCCCGAACGATGAGCGAGCGCTCGACCATGTCGATCACGCTGGCGTGGGCGCCGTGGCCGATTCCCTGGACGATGTCGCGCACGAGGGCATCGACCCGATGCTCCAGATCGGGCGGCTCTTCCTCGCCCGGCGCCGGCTCGGTCGCTCGCTGCGGCTCGCCCTCGAAAACGACGTGCTCGGGCAGGAGGACGTCGCCTTTGCACACCAGCACGGCGCGGCGGAGGCAGTTCTCCAACTGCCGCACGTTGCCCGGCCAGTTGTACGACTGAAGCTTGCGCACGGCCTGGTCCGACACGTAGCGGACCGCACTTTCGTACTCCGCGGTGAACCGGCCGACGAAGTAATCGACCAAGGCGGGAACGTCGTCGAGCCGTGTACGCAACGGCGGAAGGTGGATCGAGATGATCCGCAATCGGTAGTACAGGTCTTCGCGGAACCGGCCTTCTTGAACTTCCTTTTCCAGGTTCTTGTTCGTGGCCGCGAGAATGCGAGCGCTGACCCGGATGGTGTCGGCGCCTCCCAATCGCTCGAACTCCCCTTCCTGGAGCACGCGGAGGACCTTGGCCTGAGTGCTCAGCGACATGTCGCCGATCTCGTCGAAGAAGAGCGTGCCGCGGTGGCAGCGCTCGAACTTGCCGACGTAGGAGCGATCGGCCCCGGTGAACGCCCCTCGCTCGTAGCCGAACAGCTCGCTCTCGAAGAGCGCCTCGGGAATGGCGGCGCAGTTGACGGCCATGAACTGCTTGTCGACGCGCAGGCTGTGATGATAGATCGCCCGGGCCACCAGCTCCTTGCCGGTGCCGCTTTCGCCGGTGATGAGGACCGTCACGTCCTTGGCGGCGACCTGCCCGATGAGCTTGAAAACCTCCTGGATCTTCCGGCTGCTGCCCACGATCTGCACGCCGCCGCCGGCCGAGGCCGAGACCTTGTTGACGGTCATCGAGTCGGGCAGGCTCACCACCTCCTTCATGAGCCGGCTGACCTCGAAGGCATCGACGGCGATGCGCTTGAGCTCCTCGGTGTCGAACGGTTTGAGGAGGTAATCGTAGGCGCCCAGCTTCATGGCCTTGATCGCCGTGTCGGTGGTGCCGAACGCGGTCATGATGATCACCGGCGTCTTCACCTGGGCCCGCTTGATCTCCACCAGCGTGTCCAGGCCGTTGAGCCCCGGCATTTTGTAATCCAGCAGGATGGCGTCAAACGACTCGCGGGCCACGCGGTCCAGGGCTGCAATGCCGTCAGTGCAGGAGACGACTTCGTATCCCTGCTTGGTGAACAGCCGGGTGAGGAAATGGACCAGCCCTTCGTCGTTGTCCACCACCAAGAGTTTGGGCATAACGCGAAATCCTTCAGAGATCGTTGGCGGGCAGAGACATGGAGAAGGTCGTGCCGGCCCCGAGCTCGCTGCGCACCAAGACCGTGCCGCCGTGCCGCTGGACGGTTTGGTGTACGATCGCCAGCCCGAGCCCCGACCCCGAGGCCTTCGTGGTGAAGAACGGCTCGAAAAGGCGCGGGAGGTCCGCCGGTTGGATGCCCGGCCCGGTATCGGCCACGTCGATGCGGACGCCCGGGCCGCTGCCATTTGTTCGGAGCGCGTCGGGACCGACGGAAATCGCCAGACGCCCGCCGTCGGGCATCACCTCCAGGGCGTTGACCAACAAGTTGACCAGGGCCTCTCCCAGTTGACGGCCGTCCCCTTTGATGTGCGGCAAGCCCGCGGCAACGGACCTCGCGATTTCCACTTCCTGATGGTTCGCCCGGGGCTGCACGACGAGCAGCGCGTCGTCGACGAGTTTGGCGAAATCGACGTCGGTCGGGCAAGGCTCCCGGGGGCGGGCGAAATCGAGGAATTGGTTGATCGTGGCCTCCATGCGCTGGACCTGCCGCAGGGCGATGGCCAGGTCCTCGGCCTGATCCGAAGGCAACTCCATGTCTTCCCGGAGCGACTGGAGAAACAGCTTCAGGGAGGTCAGCGGAGTGCGGATCTCGTGGGCCACGCCCGCGGCCAGGCGGCCCAGGGCGGCCAGTTGCTCGGAGCGGGCGGCGGCCTCGATCGTCTGCTTCAGCCGGTCTTCCGACTTGCGCAACTCGCCTTCCGTGGTGCCGATCTGCTGTTGGAGGCGGGCGTGGCGGTCCCAAAGCTGGCCCGCCATGTGGTGGAATGCGGCGTCCAGGGTGCCGATCTCGTCCGTCCGCCGCAAGGGCGACGTGCCCAGCGCCCGTTGAAAGTCGCCCCGCGACAGTGCCTCGGCCGCCTCGCTCAACGTCCGGATCGGCGAGGTGACACTGGTGGCCAGGACCCACGACAACCCGATCGCGCAGAAGATCGTCATCGCAATCGCGACCTGGATGTTGCGGGCGATTTGATACGAGCCGGCAAACGCCTCGTCGCGATCCTGCTCGACCACGATGTACCAAGGCGTATCGGCCACCGGCCGCGATGCCCCCAGCACCGGGATCCCCCGATAATCGGTGTAGATCGGCCCGGAGCGCTCGCCGCCGAACAGATTCGTAAAACTCTCCGACTGGGCGATGTTCTCCTTGAGGATTCGCCGAGGCTCTTTATGCGCAAGGAACGTTCCGGTGCGGTCGACCAGATAACACTCGCCCGTCTCTCCCAATGAGATCCGCAGCACCTGGGCGAGGATCGCCTGCGTGCTGACCGTGGCGCACACCACGCCGGTCGGCGCCTCGTCGCCGCCGCGAATCGCCTCGGCGATGCGAAACACGGCTTCCTTGTGAGCCTCATCCCAACTGACCGGCGACACGTAGGTTCCCAGCGACATTGCCTGCTGGTGGCACGTCTCGTCGTCCGGCGGCCGATCCGACGGCCCGGCACTTTCATAGAGGATCCGCCTCTGAGGCCCGACGACCACAAAACGGTTGTACACGCGGTACTGGCTCTCCACCAGCCGGAGGTAAGGAGCGATCTGCTGCGGATCGAATCCGCGCACGATCGAGGAGCCTGCAACCACGGCGATGTCGGCTTTTCGCTCGGCCATCCAGCGGCGTAAGAGCTCGGCCTTGTCGGCCGCCAGGTTTTCCAACTGATTGGTGACCGTGCCCACGATCAGCCGGTCGGCCGTCCGAACGGAGAACACGCCCACGATCCCCAACGGGATCGTCGACACCAGCAGGAACGCTGCGGCAACGCGGAATCGCAGACTGTTGAGAAACGACAGGTACACAATCCTCATTCTATCCTCTGCCGCGTGGTCCCGAGCCGGCCTAATGGGGTCGGGTCTCATTTGGAAAGATACGAAGCACGCCAAACTAGCGAGATCTTCAAAATGAGAGTCGCGGTAGGGACGCCGGTTGCCCGGCGCCCCCCGCACGGATCCGTACGTGAGGAACTACCTCATACGGCTCTTACCTTTGGGTAGTGACGGTCAATGACTCCGCGGGATCTCCGCTTTGCCGCTGCTCGTACGCCGCACAATCCGATTCCTTGCTTTCCCGGCTCTGCGTCCGGCGCGAGTAAGGTTCGCTTGGCGTTTCCCTTGGTCGGGCCCCTTCCCTCCACGGACTCCGCCGCCGATCACTCGGCCTTGTTCGCCCGCTTCGTCGGTATTATGGGTCCGTCCGACTCCCCGGAGATGTGCATGTCCGACGTGCGGCCACGGGCCTTCTCGGACCGTCCTGCTCCGGCCACCAACGCTGCGTCGGTGCCCGGCTCAAGAGCCTCCGCTCTTCTCCCGGTTCTCGCGCGGAGAGGGGAGAGGGGAGATACATGCCTTTTTCTCGTTCTCACGCTCCGCGTGGGAACGCACGCCTCGGCCGCTCCGCGGCCAGGCGAGAAAGGACGCAGAGCGTCCCAGCGTACGTTCCCACGCAGAGCGTGGGAACGAGCAAATTCCCAGCCGCGCGCAGTATATATGCCTTTCACCGCGTCTCCCTTCTCCCTTCTCCCTTCTCCCCTCTTCTCAAGAACTGCGCGACTGGCGCCGGGCGATTTCGTCGCGCAGGCGGGCGGCCAGCTCATACTGCTCCTGGGCCACGGCGTCGGCCAGTTGCTCCACCAAGGTCCGGCCCACGTGGTACTGCTCCCGGATCCAGTCGCGGAGCTCGACCAGTTGCTTGACGAACTCGTCTTGCTCAAAGTGCTCTTCCGCGTCCACGGCCTGAAACAACGCGCGGATCCGCTCGAGTCCCTGGTTGACATCTTCGATCGCGGCCTCCGCACCCGACCCGTCCAATTGCGCCAGCGCGACCGCCTGGGTGCGGTGGAAGAGCACGAAGGGACGATACTGCTCGTGCGAGAGCGACCACTCGGTATCGGGGGAGTGCTCGGCCACATAATCCATCAGGGCCAGCGTATGATCGGCGTCTTCGACCGCACGGGCAAACTCGCGCAGAGCCAGCCAGCAAATCCGGCGATGATAGTATTGCAGGAACTCCCGGTCCACCTCGCTGGCTTGCTCTTCGCTGAGCGAGAACTCGCCGTGCATCGAGCGAGCGTGATGCCGGAGGTGATCGAGGTAGGTCGCGTGGCCCTCGGGCCGCTCCCCGTCCGGGCGGCCCGTCGTTTCCATCTGTAGCAGCCCCAGCTCGATCCGCATCTGCAGCACTTCGCGGCCGTCACTGGCGCGAACCAAGCGGGCCGAAATGACCCCCGGCTGGAAGGGCCACGACGAAAGGATGGCATCGATGTCTTCGTTGCTTGACACTCAGCGTCCCCTCTTGCCGTCGAATTGTACTGCCGGCCGGCAGCTCAAGACCAGTTTTCAGGCTGCCGCGATTGCTTCTTTCGCTGCCTTTGCCGTTTTTCGTCCAATCGGCGGGCCTGCGATGCCCTTGTTGGCCGGGTGGGCTTGCGGGCCTTCGGCGGCACGGCAATCTCGGCGAGAAGCTGCCGGAGCTTATCCAGGCAGTCGGCCGCGTTCCTTCCGGCATCGCGAAAACGCTGACTGGTGACAAAAAGCTCTCCTTGCGCCGTCATGCGCCGCCGATATCGCAGTTCCAGCCGGGCCAGCACGTCAGCGGGCAGGCTCGGGCTGCCGCGGACTTGCCAACGCAACGTCGCTTTGCTGTTGACCTTGTTGACGTTCTGGCCGCCCGGTCCACCGCTTCGGGCGAAAGTAAAGCGAAACTCGCCCAGGGGGATCCTCAGCCGGGGAGTGACAACCAGAAAACGCACGGGCTCGAGCGCTTCGTCCACCCCTCGTGTTCGTTCGCCTTGTCTCACGCACGTTTCTCGACGAGCTTGGCGAAAGCCTCCTGCGCGTGCCGTAAGAGGGAGCCGTAATCGGCGTTCTCCAGTTCCTCGCCCAACAGCTCGACATCGTAAAAACCATTGTATCCGGCGGCGATCAAGGCATCCACGATCTCCCCCAGCGGGATGACACCATCACCCAATCGACAACGATTCTGCTCCCCTTTTGGGGCGGACCTTGCGTCGCCCAACTGCACTAGGGCCACGCGCTGCACAATTTGGGGGATTCGCTGAACGAGATGGGAATCCCATCCCAGGTGGTAGGTGTCCAGGGCAATCTTGACGTGCTCGTTGGCGACCGCGTCGAGCAACGTCACCAGATCGTCCAGCGAGGTCAGAAACGTGAATTCGGCGGCGCAGCCTGAGTGCATCGGCTCGACGGCAAGCGCCACGCCCAGTTCCGCTGCCAGCGGCGCCAGTTCCAGCAGGGCGTCCTTGAACAGCCGCCGGGCGTGGTTGTGCGTGTGACCGGCCCGGGCCCCGCTGTACACAATGAGGCTCCCCGCTCCGAGGCTCGCCGCCGTGCGCAGGGCTTCCAGGGCATCCTCGACGCTCGCCCGAAACGTCCGCCCGTCGCTTCCCGTAAACCCGCCCGCCCAGAATAGATGCGACACGCGCAATCCGCTCTCCTGGAGAAGATCGGCGGCCTTTTCCTCGCCACAGTCGGAGAGCTTCTGACGCCATACTCCGATGGCCGGGATGCCCGCCGCCACGTAGTGGGCGACGTCTTCCTCAAAAGACCAGCGAAAGGTGGTAGCTTCGTTGACCGATAGCGTTGCCATCCGTGTCCACTCCCTCAAGACCTCCGCCCCAAGGGCGATCCAGCGCGGTAGTATGGACCATTCGCGGCGTCCTGTAAAGCCGTCGTAGGGCAAGCTGCCAGCTTGCCCCTAGCCCGGATTATTCATGGGGTCGTAGCCGAATTCGCCAGAATTCGGGAGACGGCAAGCACTTACCCCGAATTCTGGCGAATTCGGCTACGCGCACACTGCGCCGCATTGCACCCGGTCCCCGAATAATCCGGGCTAGGCAGCACAAGGGCAAGCTGGCAGCTTGCCCTACGGCTGGCACCGAGTGCTCTTGACGCGTTTCGATCGGTGGACCACACTACCGCGCCATGCGGACCATGACCCGACACGTCCTGATTGAGCTCACCAAGGTCTTCCTTTTCGCGCTGGCCGTCGTCACCGGGGTGTTCGAGATCGGAATTCTCGTCAAGCAGTTGCTCAAGGAAGGGTTGCCGCTGCTTCAGATTGTCTGGCTGCTGCCCTATATCCTCCCCGAGGCGTTGCGATACTCCGTTCCCGTGACGCTGCTCTTGGCCACGACGACGATCTACTCTCGGATGTCGGGCTCCAACGAAGTCGTGGCCCTCAAAGCCCTGGGGGTTTCCCCCATGGTGATCCTCTGGCCCGCCCTGGTCATGGCGTTTCTCGTCAGCCTGGTGACGGTCTGGCTCAACGACGTGGCGGTATCTTGGGGCCGGCAGGGGGCGCGGCGGGTCGTGGTCGACGCCATGGAGGAGATCGCCTACGGCATGCTCCGCACGGAACGCTGCTACTCGTCGTCGTACTTCACGATCAACGTCAAGCGAGTGGAAGACCGCACTCTCGTCCAGCCCATCGTGACGATCAACGCCCGCGGCAGCACGCCCACGATCACCATCGACGCCGAGTCGGCGGTATTGCAGGTCGATCATCAGGAAAACATCCTGGAGATCCGCGCCGTGCAAGGGTCGATCGAGGCCGAGGGGCGAGGCCGGGTCTTCTTTTCCGAGTACAAGTACGAGATGCCCTTGACCGATCCCATCGCCGACAACGAAGGCGGCGGCAGGCCGGCCAACTTGCCGCTATGGCGGATCCCCGAGGAAACCGCCAAGCAGCGCCAGTCGATCGAGCAGCACCGCGAGCACCTGGCCGCGGCCGCCGCAGAACAGCTCCTGGCCGGGGAATTCGAGCGCCTCGGCGGACCCGATTGGACCCGCCGAACCGCTCAAGGCCAACTCATGCAGACCCGCCTCTGCGAGCTCCGCCTCGAGCCCTTTCGGCGCTGGTCGGCGGGCTTCAGTTGCCTGTGCTTCGTGTGGGTTGGGGCGCCCATGGCCGTTTGGCTCCGCAACCGCGATTTTCTCACCAGCTTCTTTCTCTGCTTCGCCCCGATCCTGATCGTCTACTATCCCCTGTTGGCCTACGGAATCAACGGGGCGAAAAACGGCACCATTCCGCCGATCTCGGTGTGGGCCGGCAACCTGCTGCTGGCGGCCTGGGGAGCTTGGCTGCTACGAAAAGTAATGCGTTATTGAATCGTCCGGACAAAGACAGGAATGAATAGGGA
>CAYTJV010000382.1:0-7744 GCA_964438165.1 uncultured Planctomycetaceae bacterium
TCCGCATCAACGGTCTTTGGGGCCTTTGGAGCGAACCTCGTCCGGCGGGGAGAAGTCGAAGAACCAGTCGCTCGCTAGGCCGCCAAAGACTGCGCTATGCACGCCGTCAGGCGCCGCTTCGCCGAGCGTCAGGAAATTCGAGTCGTTGAAGCGACCGTCTCCCATCCGGGGCCCGACTCGGGTCACAAACTTGGCCTTCGGAGTGCGCTCATTCAAGATCGCCAGCAACGCCAGTTCATTAACGTCTCGATTAGCGCACTCGTTGCTCGCTGCGTATTGATCGATGCGGACGGAACCGGGAAACGCAAGTCCCGAAGGCGAGTCAGGCCGGTCGGTCACGGCGACACTAGCGTCGGCGAAGATGTCTACTTGTTCTTGAGCAAGGTCAGCAGCGGATCCTTGGGAAAACGCCGCCCCCAGAGCGCGCTGCAACTCAGCCGTCGTAATGGACGACGGCAAACTTGCACTATTCACCTGGTCGCTGTTTACCGCGAGGGGCGCTACCGATGTCACCCGGACAGCGTCAGCGATGACGTATCCGTTTGCCTTGTCAGTCAGCCTGACCGTCAACGTACCCCCCGTTACCTGGGATATGCCCAAACGCTGCCAGTCATACCCGGGATTCCTCTGATTCACTCGAACCGTCGACTCCTGGGATCCCGTGTCGATGGTGTAAGGGGCATTCGTCGCACGATCCTTCTTAGCGAACCATGTTGCATCCACGTTGTATATGCCTGGCGGCAAGTTCACGAACGTCCACGTAGCATAACTCTTGCCCTTCCCCTTGGAATTGCGCCGGAAATCAAGCGCGTAGCCTCCGTTGGGCGAAAGCTTCCAGGGATCCTTATAGCCATTCCTATACTCAAAGCCGGCCGTGTCATTGTCAATGATGCGAGAGATCCCCGAAGAATTGTCGTCTTGGATCGTGCCCGCGGCGGTGGCCGTGGTGATCGTGGCGCGCCACAGCTATAGCGAGACGAGTTCGACATGCCATCCCACGTCGAACCGGAGGTGGGAGTTTGTGGATCCGACCAGACCCCCCGGAAGTCGCCGCCTCCCCAATTTCCCACACTTGAGTCGTCTTCTGCGGTCAAGGACCATGGGAATATTGCCCGGTCCACAGCTGGGCGGCTGGAAAACGTGGGGATCGTGTACTTGTCCCACCCGCGCCACGTCACGTCTCCGCTAGTGCCGAAAGCGTCCCAATGACCCGCGTGCGGAAGTGTGTCGGTGATGTACGTGCCGTCACCTCGTAGTCCCACGGCTCCCCAGGACGTATCTGAGATCGTCGCACTCGCCAGCAGCATACGCGCTTCGAGCTGCTCGAAGCGGGCGAAACGAGCTTTACGGGGCTTCTTCCGATCATACTTCTTCATGACATTAACCCTTTTTCAGCCGACGACTGGTGTAGGAACAAGAACGTGGTCTGGCGCCGTTAAGCTTTCGCGGCCTTCGACGGTTCGACTTTGCGGTGTGTGCATGCATTGCAGTGTCTCCAAGAGGAATCGGGCATCGGGCGAGTGAGGCGGCAAGAACTCCGGAACACGGCCGCACCCTCCTCGCACCAAGGAACGCTTGCCTGCAAGATAAGGAGCGACGGCTGAAGACTCTGCCGCGCGGGTCGCCACGGTCTCGGCTTGAGGGCAGGGGTGGATGGATGGCTCGAGGACGGAGAAGTCGAGGGAAGCGCGGCTGGACCCCTCCCCCTGACGCGCCGTCTCAAGAGTCGAGACGAAGCATGGGGAATGACGCGAAGCTCGATGCCGGCTTGAGGCTGGAAGAGTTCGAGCGGAGACGTTAGGATGCGGCGGGGTGTGCCTGCCTGCCTGCCCAGATGCGCTGCATCACGCCGCCTCCCTCTCGAAAAAATCAAGCAGCCAGAGACGAGAACGGATGTTCAGAATAGTCGGCGTGACGCTGATGTCAATCAGCGCGGTGAATAATTTGGGGGATTTATAGCCCCCCTCTCTGGTGTTGTATTTGCCCGCGACTATTACCCCGGCAAGGAAGAATCGCAGTAGGACGGCCTTTCCACGCCATCGCGAGGGCCTGGAAAGGCCGTCCTACGTGGCGCCTGTTGCCTTCCTCTCCATCTGGAAAGTAAGGCACACTTGAAAATCGCGTTTGAGGCGTGATTCAAGCGTCCCTCCGGGACGCGCGTCCCGTTTGTCCCGTTTGGCCTCCGCAACCCAGCGATCAATCGCTGGGCTATTTTCAAGTGCCCCTCCGGGGCAAAGACAAGCCGATTCTCCGTTCTCCCGGCTCCAATTTCTTGCATTACTTGGGAGCAGACGCACTACAATCTCCGGCCGGTCCTTACGGCTGCCTCGCCGGGTTCCAGCCGAAGAGGTCCCAGTAGCGGCGTTCCACGGCGTAGACGTCCAGCGGGTCCTTGATCGCGTCGAAAGACGGCGGCAGCACGCCGTAGCGCTTCATTTCGCGGACGTATTCCGGCCGCGGGCGGAACCCGGGCATGTCGAAGCGCTTGATCTCCTCCAGCTTGCGGCGGCCCGCTTCGCACAGGGCGAGCAACTTGCGGTAGTCGTCGTCTCGACTGGTCAGCACGCTGCCGGTCCCTGCTGCCGCGGCGGGTGCTCGGCAAAGGCCGTAGCCCCCCGCGGCCCGCGACAACGGCGCTAAAAGCACGAGCGACTTCTCCGGGCGGGTGAGGTTGAAGACGATGTGGCGGCTGTGGCGCAAGCGAGGGTCGCTCATGTCCGGGGCCCAGAAACTCAGGCCGATCTCGTCCGAGAGCGAGCGGGGGATGGGACGCTGGTTCTCGCGGTGGCAACTCGCACAACGGCGGGTGAAGACGTCCTGCGCGGCCCGGGTCTCGGGCCAGTCCGCGTCGTTCTCCAGGATCTGCTGGTTCATCTGGTAGCCGCCGATCATCCCCGTGCCCAAGGCCGCGTAGGTCCCCGGGTACGGCGCCCCCGCGTCGAGCCACAACCGCACCGTCTGCCGATCGCGGGCCGACGCCTTGACCTCGTAGTGCGAAGGATCGAGCTTCTTCATGAGCGCGCTTCCGCCGCTGCCCAGGGCCCGGGGCGGGTAGTTGCTCCGCGCGTAGTTGCGCCCGTCGGCCACCTGCTTCCACACGACCACGCTGTAATAGCTGTGCGAGAACATCGGCCCGCGGTCGCCGGTGAGGACCACCCCGCCGTCGCGCTTGTCGTAGTCGTGGCACGGGAGGCAGAGGCGGTCCAGCACCGGCTGGACGTCGCGGGGGAAATCGGGGACGTCCGGCGCGCCGTCGATCGGCTCAATCCGGCTCGGTTTGCGCCGGCCGGCCAAGGGAAGCCGGGGACTGGCCGCGGGCGGCGTCGCCGACCGGTGCATGTGGCAGCCGACGCATCCCTGGGTCTCGCCGGGGCCGACCGTGGTGAAGCTCTGCATCCGCTTGACTGCCAGGTCGTCTCCGTCCAGGGCCACGAAGAACAGGCTCCGCATCGCGGGCGCCTCGAAGTGGGCCGAGCCGTCGGCCTCGACCGGAACCGTGCCCAGCACCCGCTCCAGCGTGAACGTCCCGACGTAGCTCAAGGGGTCCATGCCGCCGGTGAAATTGACCGGTTTCGGCAGGCTTTCGAGCACCAACAGCTTCTTGATCTCGCCTGGCCGGACCTCGGCCATGTTGCGGCCGGCGTAGACGTTGTTCAGGAGGAACCGGCCCGTGGGCCGGGCTAGGTCCACGTGCGGCGCGATGACCGGCTCGCGGTTTCGCGGGACCAACGGCCGCGGCTCGTGCAGCCAGACGTTGCCGAACTCGCGAGGCAGCGTGTAGAGCGTGCGGACCGCGCCCTGCCGGTCCATCAGCACCAGCGATTTGTCGCGTGCCGCGAGGATTGCACTGTCGCTCACGGCCCACGGGTCGCGGTAGTTGGCTTCGCGGCTGATCGTTTGCAGAGAGGGGAGGTCGTCCGGCCCGCGCTTCACGCTCAGCGTGGCGACGAAGCCCGCGTGCTCCATGGCCCCATGGCCGGGCGACCGGATCAGCACGACCTCTTGCGTGCCGGGGATGGGTTTGGCGTCGATGTACACGTCGCCCGGGTGGAGGTTGCCGAAAAACACGGTCTGGCCCGTGCCGTCGGGGTTCATCGTCCACAGGTGGTGGTAATGGACCTGCGAGCGGTCCACATATTCCCATCGCGTGTAAAGGATCCGGCCGTCGGCCAACGGCCACGGCGTGTTGTCGTGCTCCAGGTTGGCCGAGAGTTGACGGACGTTCCGGCCGTCGGCGTCGCAGTGATAGATGGCGGCCACTTGGGTGAGCCAGCATTGGACCCAGCGGCGGGCCCGCGCGGAAACGAACACGATGCCGCCGTCCGGCAGGTAGCAGGGCTCGATGTCGTCGTAAATCCCGTCGGTCAATTGCCGCAGGCCGTTGCCGTCGCCGAGGACTTCGTAAAGGTGATAAGTCTCGCTGCCGCCTTTCCGGTACGAGAAGACGATCCGCCGGCCGTCGTAATGTACGCAAGGGTCGCGAACCGCCCCCTCGGGGTCGTCCACCAGCACGGTCAGCTTGCCGGTCTTGAGGTGTACTTTGCACAGCCGGCCGCCCTTGCCGTAGCACTTGTGTTCGGCATCGGGCGAAAAGTATCCGAAGTTGGCGTACCAATGCTCGGGAATGACGCTCCGCACCGCAAAGACGACCTCCTCCACTTGACTCACTGGCCCGGACGCCTTTCCGACAGCGAGTGCCGCGCTGGCTGCGGTGAGGCAGAGGAGCATCATCACCAATAAGATCATCGTTCTGCGCATAAGGCACGTCCCGGTCCTTAGTTTGCCTTCGGCAGTCCGGCGAAGCAAGCCCCCGGGCTGGAAAAAGAAGGGGAAATTCCGACGCAGTTGAACTGCCTCGCTTGCCGAGTTAGCATGAAGCCCGTGACGGCAAGAAACCAAACTGATTCAGCGGCATTCCTGTGGAGTAACCGAATGAGAAAGCTCGTGCTCACCGTCGCCGTATTGGCGGTTGTGTCTTTGATGGTTGCCTCGGCGTCGGCTCAGCCTCCCAAGGGGCGTTCCGATCGCTCCGGCTTCAACTTCGGGATCGCCCCGGAGATCGAGAGTCGGACGTTGGCCAACAGCGACAAGGAAAAACAGGCCCTGGCAGCTCTCGAGGAGATGACCAAGGGCCAGTGGTATCTCAACGTCACCACTCGGGAAGGGCGGGTGCTGCGGCAACTGGCCGAGTCGCTCGGGGCCAAGCGCGTGGTCGAGATCGGCACGTCGAGCGGCTATTCGACGATTTGGCTCGCGATGGGAGTGCGATCGGCCGGCGGGAAGGTCTTTACGCACGAACTCGATCCCAAGATGATCAAGATCGCCAGCGCTAACTTCAAGAAGGCCGGAGTCGAGGACCTGATCACGATCATCGAAGGGGACGCCCACGAGACGGTCAAGCGGCACAAGGAGCCGATCGACCTGGTGTTTCTCGACGCCGACAAAAAGGGCTACATCGACTACCTGCAGAAGCTCTTGCCGCTGGTTCGCCCCGGCGGCCTGATCCTGGGCCACGACATGCACGGACCGATGCCCGACCCTCGCTACATCGAGGCCATCACCAAGAACCCGGCTTTGGAGACGTCGTTCATCATGATGGAGTGCTTCGGGATCAGCATGACGCTCAAGAAGCGGCAGCCATGACGTCGTGCTTTTCCCAAAACCGCGATGGACAGCAGCAAACTTCCGAAGTCTTGGAGACTTCGGAAGTTTTCGGGATAGGCTCTAAAGACCTTGCGCTACTGGTGTTGGCGGCGGGACGATCGACGCGGATGGGATCGCCGAAGGCCCTGGCGGAACTCGAAGGTCGGCCCTTGATCGAGCATCTGCTGGCGCCGCCGTGGCTGCGGGAGCTCGGCGACGTGGTCGTGGTGCTCGGCCATCACGCCGACGCCCTGCGCCCGCTGGTGGCGCGGTTCGGCTATCGGCACGTCGTGAATTCCGATCCCGATCGAGGACGAACCGGCAGCGTGCAGACCGGCCTGAGAGCGGTTCGCGGGTCCGTCCAGGCCGTGTTCGTGCAGCCGGTCGACTGCCCGATCATCCTGCCGCAAACCTACGCGGCCCTGGCGGCTGCGATCGGCCCCGCCGACGTGGCCATTCCGAGCTACCAAGGGAAGCGCGGTCATCCGCCGCTATTGTCGGTGAAGATCGTCCCGCAAATCCTGGCCGCGAGGCCCGATGTGCCGCTGCGAGACCTCTTGCAGGCCCCGGGAGTTGCCTGCCGCTTGGTCGAGATCGACGATCCCGGCGTGCTGCGGAACATCGACCGTCCGGAGGACTTGTAGCGGCTGACCTGCCTACGCGCCGCCGTGGGCGGTACGAATTCGTAGCCGAAGTCGCCAGACTTCGGGAGCCCTCGCTGGAAAACGCCCCGAATTCTGGCGAATTCGGCTACAAGACGACCCGGAACGGCCCTTCCACAGCCTGGTGGGCCTCGGCCCGCCGAGTTTGGATCAACTCCGCCGCGATGCTGACGGCAATCTCCGGCACGGTGAGGGCGCCGATCTTTAGTCCGATCGGGGCGTGGACCCGCTGGAGTCTCGCAGGCGGCACGCCGAGGGATTCCAGGTCCTCGAAAATCAGCCGGATCTTTCGGCGGCTGCCGATCATCCCGAGGTACTTGGCCGGCGAGTCGATCACGGCGTGCAGTGCCCGCTGATCGTGGGCGTGCCCCCGCGTTACGATCACCACGTAGGTGTTCGCATCCACCGGCCACCGGCGCAGCAGGGCTTCGATATTGCCGGCGACAGTCTCAATGGGAGGGGGCAAGCGGCCAGGGTTCAGCAGATCGCTCCGGTCGTCGAGGACCACCACGCGGAAGCTCAGCCCGGCTGACACCTTCGCCAGCGCCATGCCCACGTGACCTGCCCCGGCGATGAGGAGCGTGGGCGTTGGCTCGATGTTCAGGCGATACTCGACCGTCTTTCCCTCGTGCTGGACGAGCAACGGGACGCAAGCTCGCTCTTGGCGGCCGATCCGCCTGACGGCCTCGTCGAACGGCTCTGCCTGCGAGGCATCGGTCAGGGAAAGGACCGCGATCTCAAGGCGGCCGCCGCAGATCAGCCCGTCGTCCCAGCCGGAGTCCCGGTCCAACTGGAAGCTCAGCACGCCCGACGACCGCGAAAGGAGCGTGGCCAAGGCCAGCCGCCGAACCTCGGCCTCGACGCATCCCCCGCCGATCGTCCCTTCCGTGTCCCCGTTGGCGTACACCAAGAGCATCGCCCCGGCGGTTTGCGGAGTCGATCCGCGGGTATTGACGACCGTACACAGAGCGCAGGGACGACCGGACTGAAGAACGCCCAAGAGGGACCGGAACAACTCCAGCAGGCCGCCCCTCGCTCGCCCCACCGACTCTGGCACCAAAGGGTTGTGGAGCCGTACCGCGTTAACTTTGGGCACGACGTTGTTGCTCTTCCCCACCGGCCCTGTGCCGGTGGGAACGGGTTTGGCAACTACGGTTCGTCACGGCCGTTTTCGCTCTTCCCCACCGGCCCTGTGCCGGTGGGAAACGGGTTTGGCAACTACGGCGGGCACGGTAGTTGCCAAACCCGCTTCCACCGACGCAGGGTCGGTGGGGACTTTGTTGAAGTGGCTGCCTCTCACGTAGTCGCCAAACCACTTCTCCACCGACACAGGGTCGGTGGGGCTTTCGCGGAATCAGTTTCCTCGGAATGCTAGCGAAATATGCGTGGAAAACCATTCGGTGCCAGTGCCGTCCGCCGGTTACGGCACACGGAGTGTG
>CAYTJV010000383.1:0-7674 GCA_964438165.1 uncultured Planctomycetaceae bacterium
CTCAAAAACAAGGGACGGGGCAGCCGGAAGCCCGACCGTGCCACAATCGATTTTTTCACACGCTCTCTGCGTGGGAACGCACGGCGAGGGCCGCTCTGCGGCCCGAGCGAGAAAGGACGCAGAGCGTCCCCAAGTCCACGTTCCCACGCAGAGCGTGGGAACGAGAGACGAGAGAAACCCCTAACCCCTATCCCCTGACCCCTTCTCCCCTTGACCTTGACCCTACAAGCAGCGGCGAAGTACCATATCTCGCCCATTTTGTCGAATGTGCCCGGTCAAAAGGACGGCAACGTCCTTTGCGCTGGTGGTATGTCCCGCTTGCCCAGCGAGCGACGCATGAAGCGTTCTGCCGCTCCACTGATGATCCTCGTGCTGCTGGCAGCGCTGGGCGCACGGCTGGCAGCAGCCTGGTGGTGGCAATCGCGCACGGCGGGGAAATTCTTCTTCGGCGACAGCGAGAGCTATTGGGTGCTGGGCCGAGCAGTCGCGCACGGTGGGCCGTATGAGTATGGGTCGCCCGAGGCCCGGGTCTTCCGAGCGCCGGCCTATCCGTTCGTGCTGGCGCCGCTTTTCGTGTTGGGCGGGGACAATCCCCCGGTCCTTTGGGCCCGTGTGTTAGGCGCCGTGCTCGGGACCGCGGCCGTCGGCGGCGTGGGATGGATCGCCTGGAAGCTCTTCGACGCCCGGGCCGGACTGGCGGCGGCCGCGATCGCGGCCTTCGAGCCGGGAGCGGTTGCCATGAGCGTGATGGTGCTCAGCGAGGCCCTTTTTTGTCCTTTGATGGTGCTTCACCTGGCCCTGTGGATCGCCGCGTGGCAGGCGCGCTCTGCCGCTCGGACGGCTTGGCTTTCGGCCGGGGCTGGCCTGGCGGCCGGGGCCGCCACGCTCGCCCGGCCTAGTTGGCTGCTGTTCGCTCCGGCAGTGATCGTCTTAGGACTCGTGGTGAGTCGCCAGCGCAAACGACACCTGGCCGTCGGCGCGATCATGCTGCTAGGGCTGGCGGCGGCCATGACGCCGTGGTGGATTCGCAACTACCGGGTGATTGGCCGCTTCGTGCCCACCACGCTGCAGGTTGGGGTAAGCCTCTACGACGGCTGGAATCCGCAGGCCACGGGCGCGAGCGACTTGTCGTTCGTCGAGCGGTTCGCCCGCGATGAGCGGGCGCGGCAAGCTGCCGGAGCCGACGAGCACGTCCCTTTCGAGTACCGCCTGGATCGCCGCCTGAAGAGCGAAGCGACCGCCTGGGCCAGGGAGAATCCCGGCCGAGCGATCGAGCTTGCGGCCCTGAAGTTCCTGCGGATATGGAACGTCTGGCCCAATGAGCCGGGGCTGTCCGCCTGGCCGATCCGGTTGGTGGTTCTGGCAACCTACGTGCCGATCATGCTCTTGGCCGCGGTAGGAGCGGTGCGGACCATCGGCTGGGGCTGGCCGTACGTGCTCTGCTGGCTGCCGGCAGTGTATTTCACCGCGCTTCACATAGTCTTTGTGGGCTCGATTCGCTATCGCGTGCCGGCCATGTTGGGGCTTGCGGTGCTGGCGGGGGGTGCGGTGGGCGGTGGGCGGATTTGGAGTGCGGCGACTCGTCGCCGCTTTCTTTTTGGATCGTGGCGACGTGTGCCGCCAAAGGAAAGCGGCGACGAGTCGCCGCACTCCAAAGGGTCTTCATTCTTCTCAACCACGGAGGGTTGTGATCGATTGTCAGAAGCCTGGTGAACTCCTGCTGGTTCCTCTTCAAGTGGAGCGTGCTGGGGGCGGTGATGGGAACGGTGTTCGCCATCCCGCACCTCAACCGGCGAGTGGATGACGAGATCTGCCGCCGCGTCGAGGCACGGTTTGCCCAGCTCTACGACGACTTGAAGGTGACCATCCGCTCGGCGGAGTTGGCGCCCGGGCGGGGGATTCTGGTACGCGGGCTTGCCGTGTTCGAGCCCGGCGCGGAAGGACCGCGCGCCGAGCTCGCCCAGGTCGAGGAGGTTTTCATCACCTGCCCCACGGATCTGGAGAAGCTCGTCCAAGGGGAGCCTGAAGTAAGCCGGGTCGTGCTCCGCCGGCCAACCCTTCGCGCCACCCGACGGTCCGACGGCTCCTGGAGCATCACCAAGCTCCTGCATCCGCGGAAGCTGCACGAGAAGGTCCCGGAAGTGCAGGTCGAAAACGGGCTGATCGAGGTTTTCGATCCGGTCAAGAACCCTTCCAGCAGCTTCACCTTGCGCGACGTCAACCTCACGATCAAGCCGTCCGACGACTCCGCGCCCGCCGGCGCCGCGCCGCTGAGTTGCGTCTTCCACGGCGCATTCACCGGCGACATGCTGCGACAGGTGGAATTGTCGGGGACGCTCGATCCGCGGAATTCGCGGTGGACTCTCACGGGGAAGGTCGAGGGCCTGGAGCTCTCGCCCGACCTTTACCACACGCTTCCCGAGCAATGGGAGTCGCGGTTGGACATCGTGCGCTCGCTGCGGGGACAAGGCAAACTCGACTTCCATGTCGAACACGACACCGACGCCTCTACTCCTTACCGTTTCCGCTGCACCGGTCAATTGATCCGAGGGCGTCTGGAGGATCCCCGCCTGCCGCGCCCGCTAACCGACGTTCGCGGCACCGTTGTCTGCACCGAGGAAGGGGTGACCATCGAGCGGCTGGCGGCGCGGAGCGGCCAGGCGACCCTCCAGGTCTCCGGGCGCCGCTCGGGCTACGACGAGAAAAGCCCGGCCACGCTCAAGGCCCAAATCCGCGAGCTCGATCTGGATCCGGAGCTTCGCGACGTTCTTCCCGAGAAACTCCGCGAGCAGTGGCACCGCTACCTTCCCGCCGGGCAAGTCCACGCCGACCTGACCGCCGCGTACGACGGCCAGACGTGGCGCCCGGAACTGGCGATCCAGTGCGTCAAAGTCGCCTTTACCTACGACAAGTTCCCCTATCGACTGGAACAAGGCCACGGCAGCGTGGAACTCAAAGACGACGTGCTCTCCGCGAACCTCACGGCCTTCAGCGGCAATCAGCCGGTGCGCGTCAGGGCGGAGATGCGCCATCCGCTGACGGGCCCGTGCGGCTGGGCGGAGGCCAAGGGGGAAAATATGCGCATCGACGAGAAGCTCGTCGACGCCATCCCCGGAAAGGCCCGGGCGGTGATCCGCTCCATGGAGCCCCGAGGCGCCGTGAACTTTTTCGCCCGCGCCTCGCGCGACAAGCCGGAAGAGCCTTTCCACCGCCACGTGCTGGTGGGGCTGAACCGCTGCACGATCCGCTACGAGAAGTTCCCCTACCAGATCAGCGCCATCCGCGGCACCTTGGAGATGTCGGACGGCGACTGGACCTTCCGCGACCTGGAGGGCGCCCACGGCGCCGGCCGACTCACGGGCGAGGGAAGTCTTACCGCCACGCCCGAAGGCAACCGCTTGCTCCTGCGTCTCGTCGGCGCCGGCATCCCGCTGGAGGAAGAGTTGCGCGACGCCCTCAAGCCCGGCATGCAGCAAGTGTGGAACAACGTGCAGCCGCAAGGCGTGGTCGATTTAGGCGTGGAGATTTCCCATCTCTCGAGCCAGGACCATTTCACGGTACACCTCCGCGCCGAGCCGCGGAGCGAGATCACCTCGATCAAGCCCACCTACTTCCCCTATCGGCTGGAGAAACTCCGCGGCATGCTCACCTATCAGGACGGGCACGTGAAGTTGGAGGAGTTCCGCGGCGAGCACGGCAACACGCGGGTCTCGAGCGCCGGAGAGTGCGACTTCTACCCGGACGGAAGCTGGCGGCTGCGTCTGGATGGGCTCGACGTCCAGCGCCTGCGCGTCGACCGCGAGTTGGCGGGCGTGCTGCCCGGCCGGCTGAAAAAGGCGATCTCCGAGCTTAACCCCACCGGCCCGATTCACCTCCGCGGCACGTTCGTCCTCGGCCAAAGCGGCAAACCCGGCGACCCGCTCAACACGCAGTGGGACCTTCTCGTCGGCTATCAACAGGCGAGCATCGACTTCGGCTTGCGACTGGAAAACCTCAACGGAGAGATGCGGCTCGCCGGGGCCTGCGACGGCGATCGCTTCTGGAGCCGCGGTGAGCTGACCCTCGACTCGGCCATGTACAAGGACTTCCAGTTCACCCAAATCACCGGGCCGGTGTGGATCGACGACCAGCGGATCCTCTTCGGCAACTGGGTCGATCGGCCGCAGCCGGGCCAGGCGTCCTCGGGGGAGAAAGCCCAGACGCCGCGTTCGGTCACCGGGCAGTTGTTCGGCGGTGCGGTGGCCTGCGATGGCTGGGTCGCCCTGGGCGCCACGCCCCGCTACGCGCTCCGCGCCGAACTCACCCAAGGCGACTTGAAACGCTGCGTCCAAGGGCTGACCTCGGGGGCGCGCGATCTTCGCGGAACCATCCGGGCCCAGGTCCAGTTGCATGGCAGCGGGCGCACACTGAACCTGCTGGGCGGCCACGGGAAGATCGAGCTATCGGACGCCGACATCTACGAGCTGCCGGTGATGATCGCGCTGTTGCGAATACTCCGCACGCGCCGGCCCGACCGATCGGCCTTCAGCAACAGCGACATCGACTTCCGCATCGAGGGCAATCACATTTACTGCGACCGCATCAAGTTCAGCGGCGACACGATCAGCCTGGTGGGGGCCGGCGAGATGAACTTCCAATCCGATATCCGCTTAACGCTGCACGCCATGGTCGGCCGCGGCGAGCGCGATTTGCCGCTACTGCACGACCTGTTGGGCGGGGCCAGCCAGCAGATCATGCTGATTCACGTCGGCGGCACGCTGCAAAACCCCGAGACCACCCGCGAGCCCTTCCCCGGAGTGGCCCGAGCCCTCCAACAACTCCAACCCGACCCCGACACTCAGCGCCGCCCGCCCCGAAAGCGGTAGACTTGTGCTTCCGACGAGAGGTAGAATGGTTGGTAGGAGGCAGGTTGCCGATTTGATGATGAGGGACATGACGATGACGCAAGTTATTCTGGACGAGCATTCCGCGAGCCGGTTGTACGACATTAGCTATACCGTGGAATTGTGTGATTCCTCCGGGCGGGTGCTTGGGCGATTCGTCCCCGCGTCCGATCTGTCGGAGTGGGAGCCCATGATCCCCGATGCGACCGAGGACGAGTTGGACCGAAGAGAACAATCGAACGAAAAGCGCTTTTCCACGGCGGAGGTAGTCGCCCGACTGGAGAAGCTCGGGTCCATGGGGTCAGGCCCGGTTTTTCGGTTTGAAACCGAAAAACCGGGTCTGACCCCGGGACCGGACGTCGCGCCGGGAGTGCTGCGAATGGCACCGATTGACACTCGCCAGAGAGCGGCATAGCATGGTTGGGGGCCTGAAAGGAACCAGATGCTCCCTGACTTCACGGACGATGGTTTGCTGCCCGCCGGGATTCACCAGGCCACCCTCGCGGAATTCATGGAACGATTCGCCGTGTTCAGCCGTTCGGACCGGCGGTTTCAGATCGTCAAGCAAGTCGAAAGGCTGATCGCGGACGCCAAGAGGTCGGGAATTGTCCAAAGCGTGTTCGTGGCGGGGAGCTACGTGACGGCCAAACCGGAACCGAATGACTTCGACTGCATCTTGGTCCTGGATCAATCCATTGTTGGTGCGACGTTGCCGCCGTTCCAGTATAATCTTGTGTCGCGCAAAATGGCCCGCCGGATTTATGGTGGCGATATCGCGCCGGCGATGGAAGGCTCGGTAGCCCTGGCGCAATACCTGGAGTTCTTTCAGAGGACGCGGGAAGGCAAGCCGGCGGGGATCGTGGAGATCGTTCTATGATCAAAGACATGGTGCGACTGCGAGTTACGATGCAGCAAATGGAACGGCTCCTTCTGGCACTGGATGACCTGAGGGAGAACGTCCTGCCGAAAGATCCCAGGCTGTTCGCCGTGATGGCTGAGGCACCGCTGGAGGACTTGCAGCGACTCCGCCGCGAAATCGACGGCTTCGTCGAGGAACTCAAAACCACGGGGTGAGGCACATCCCTGCCGAGATCCTTGTGAGATCCTTGTGGTCAGGCCGGGATTAGGGATTAGTACGCGGGAGCGAAGGCGAGCTAATCCCGGCCTGACCCCAAAGCCCTGCCTTTCGGTTTCTTCCTCCAGCAGGAGAGAGTATTTCTTGAAAGTCTCAGCCAACAGGGAGATAGCCTCGTCAAGTTGCCTGAACTTGGGACGTCCTATTGACCGTCGATCTTTCTCCGTGTGAGCGATTACCTTGTTCACTAATCGTCTGACCGGAGCAGCCGCCTTCTTCAATGCCCCGATATGACGTTCAATCTTCCGGGCAGACATCATGGTGGCTCGCTTGTTCCCTGTGACGGTGGAGAAGTCACGATCAGCGAACCGTATTGGGACGGACGCTCTCTCGTACATTCGTCGAAACCGCTGGCGTGTCAAGTGCGTAGCATTGGCTTGAAGATCCCGAAGAAGCACGACGAGAGAAATGCTCCGCTGGTCAGTTCTCCTCGTCCGCCCCGCAAAGGTGTGGCCGCATTTGGGGCATGTCCTCGTCGCTGGTGGTAATGGCGGCTCTTCAGTCATGCGGCGAACGGCCGTAGCTGCGAAAGCGACGTAACCCTGTCTCATCCATTCAGCGAAGTCCGCCGCTTGGTGCGTCCCGGCGTAGGGTTTGGTGCAATCGCATAGCTGCTGGAAGATGTGTCGGTTTACGAGCAGATCACTGAGTTGATCCTGGTAGATCCGTTTCAACCACCTGCACCACTTCCGAAACAACTCTGTGCTCATAAGTCCTGCCCTTGTCCATGATGATCCGTTTTGGCAGATATCACGCCGTCGGGCGAGCCTGATGCGTCTTCAACACCTCAGCAGCGCATCCATCCGCATTGCGGGTGATCTCGCTTCCGGTGAACACGGAGAAAGCCCAGCCAATTGCGGTCAGTGCATTTCGTTGCCGGAGATCCCGCTGCCAGCGATCCTCTCGGAGATGCCATTGCCGCCCATCGCAGTAAACGGTCGGGTGGCACGCCCAGAGTCTTCGATGGGCGTGGTTTGCGGGGTCGACTGACGAAACACGCCCTTCAGTAGTGGTAACGGCACGCCAGGATGCGGATGCGTTCCTGCGCAAGCTCGTAAACAAGCCGATGCTCTTGATCGGCCGGGTCAAATTCCAACTTGCGCACGGGCATCCTCGAGAGAAATCTCCTCTTGCCGGCCCTTCGCGGCCAGCAATCGCTGCCTCATCGCTTCGCTTCTTAAGTGGTATTGTATTCCAAGCTTTTTCCCAGGCAATGTGGCCACCCTTGCGTTAGAATGGACCGTGCAGCAAAGGCTGCTCCGCCTGGCCTCTGCGCGGCGGTGGAAAGCGATCTTTGACAGTTTGGCATCGCGTCGAACCGCAAGCGGGGCGTGCAACGACGAGCGGGAACGTTAGGGCTCAGACGGATCCGGAATTGGAAAATCCGTGTTTTGGTCCGTAACAGAATCGCCCGGCGCGAGGGACGCAAACCTTGGCCGCACAGGGACTTCCGCAGCCGCTTCGAGCCCCCCCGGCGCTCGGCGCGGGTCTCCCGACCCCGCCGATCGCTTGACCGAAGGTCTCCTGTTCCATTGGAGACCTTCGGTCGACCCCCGTGCGCTCTTCGGGAGACCCGCGCACAGCGCGGACCGAAGGTCTCTTGTTCCATTGGAGACCTTCGGTCGACCCCCGTGCGCTCTTCGGGAGACCCGCGCA
>CAYTJV010000384.1:0-7648 GCA_964438165.1 uncultured Planctomycetaceae bacterium
AATTAGGCTCTCTCCGGCGGCGGGCAAGCTGAGCACCCAGTGGGAGCGGGTGCGGGCCTTCCTGGGGGAGATCCGCGAGAAGGCCGGCGAGGAGGGATTTGTGGTGATTTTGGAGGTCTGCGGCTTCAGCGACTGATTGGTGAAGCTCTTGAACGAGTACGGTTGCCGCAGGGTGCTCTTGGTCCAGCCCGAGGGGCGGTCCAAGAAGAAGACCGATCGACGGGATGCCAATGCCTTGGGCGAGCTTCTTTGGGTCAAGACGAGGCCCAAGACCGTCAGCTCACCGAGCTGCGCAAGCGGCTGGGCCAGCTCCGCACGCGTTCGATCAACCGCGTCAAACACCTCTTGCGCAAGCACAACCTCCAGCAGGAATGCCCGACCAAGGGCATCAACACGATCCAGGCGAGGAAGTGGCTGGCGACGATTCTTTGGCACATGCTCAAGAACCACGAAACTGAAGCGATGAGATCGACTACACGCACACTGCGCCGCACTGCACCCGGTCCCCGAATAATCCGGGCTAACACATCTCCCCTCTCCCGTTCCGGGAGAGGGGCAGGGGGTGAGGGCGTGCGTCCTCTTTTCCCGCCGCCCCGCGGGGTCTAAGCTGATGGCTAACGGCAAATCGGCCGGTTGACCCTGTAGGGAACGCCCTCCGTGGCGTTCCGGGATTACGACCAGAGGCCCCCGCTACAGGCCCCGGAACGCCACGGAGGGCGTTCCCTACAGGACGTTGCCATCGCCCCGGGAGGAATCCATGGAACTGTTCGAAGCCATAGCCAAGCGCTACAGTTATCGCGGCCCGTTCAGCGACGCGCCCGTGCCGCGGGAAGACCTGCGAAAGATCGTGCAGGCGGGCATTCAAGCCCCGTCGGGAAAGAACGAGCAGGTGATCTCCTTCCTGAGACGGAGAAGGAATGCCCATGCGTAGATTCTGGCGTCTCTTGCTGTTCGGCGGGGTGGTTGGGAGTCTGTTTGCCGGCGCGGCCGTCGGGCAAACCCAAGTGAACCGCAAGCACAAAGAGACCTTGCTGGCCCCGTTTCCCCCTGCGGCCTACGACTCGACCGTGGTCAGCCCTGACGGGCGGCGGATCGCCTACGTCAAGAAGGCCGACGGCGGGGAGAAGGCCGTTGTGGATGGCAAGGAAGAGAAGACGTACCAGCAGGTGGCCAGCCTGACGTTCAGCCCCGACGGCAAGACCTTTGCCTACGCCGCCAAGAGCAACGGGAAGTGGCTGGTGGTGGCCAACGCCAAAGAGCATGGCCCGTTCGAGCGAGTCGGCCCGCCCGCGTTCAGCCCCGACGGCAAGCGGCTCGCCTTTGTGGCGATGCTTCCCGACGGGAAGCGCTCGGTGGTGGTCGACGGCAAGCACGGCACGGCCTACGACCTGGTGTTCGAGGGGCGGGTTGTGTTCAGCCCCGATAGCCGCCGGATGGCCTTCGGAGTTCAGAAAGGCGACGCCTGGTACGTCGTGGCCGACGACAAGGAGGCGGGACCCTACGAGTTTCTCGGCTCTGCCGGCGGCCTCCAGTTCAGCCGCGACGGCACACGGCTCGCCTACGCCGCCCAGGTACACAAGAAGTGGGTCGTGGTGCTCGACGGCAAGCCGCAGCCGCCCTGCGACAATCTCGGCGATTTGGCCTTCAGCCCGGACGGCCGCCGCGTCGCCTATGCCGCCATGCAGGGCGGCAAGTGGGTGGTAGTGGCCGACGGCAAGCCTGGCTCGCCGCACGACGCGGTGGGCGAGGGGACACTCGTGTTCAGTCCCAACTCGAAGAGGCTGGCTTACGCCGCTCAGGCCGGCAAGCAGTGGCAGGTCGTGCTCGACGGCAAGCCGGGAAAGCTCTACGACGGGATCGGGGAAATGAAGTTCAGTCCCCAGAGCCAGTCGCTGGCTTACATCGCGAAGCAGGCGGGCCAGGCACTCGTGGTCTTGGGCGAGAAAGAGGACCGCGCCTTCGACCGTGTCGGAGACGGCACGCTGGTCTTCAGTCCCAGCGGCCGGCGCCTGGGGTACATTGCCCGCAGCGGCCGGGTCACGTTCGCCGTCATCGACGGCAAGCGCAGGCCGCGCTACGACATGGTGGGCTACCTCACGTTCGCGCCCGACGGCCGGTCGGCGCTCTATGCGGCCATTAAAGGCAAGAAGACCTTCACCGTGGTCGACGACAAGGAAGCCGCCCACCAGTACGACGGCATCTGGATGCCCCGCGGCGCCAAGTTCACCTTCACGGCCCCCAAGAAGTTCTATTACCTGGCCGTCAAGGAGGGAAACATGGTCCTGGTCGAGGAAGAACTCGACTAAGAGCCTATCCCAAAACTTCCGAAGTCTCCAAGATTTCGGAAGTTTGCGACTGCCCACCGCGGTTTTGGGATAGGCCCTAAGAACCCGAATCACTCGTGTGAGCGTCACTGGCGAAGAACTCCTCCGCTGCCCAATTCCGCGCTCGTACCAGCGGTGTGCTCGAAGCGGCTCCACAAACCCTTGTGGGACGAAGGGTTCGGTCAGTCGCGCCGGGCGATTCTGTTGGGCACCAAAGTCTGGATTTTCCAATTTCCGATGAGCCTGAGCCCCAACTTTCCCGCTTGTTTTTACACACCCCGCCTGGGGTTCGACGCAATGCCAAATTGCCAAAGCGCCTCACTACCGCCGGGACCGCTCGAACGAGCGCATACGTCCCTGACTGCGATTTTACAAGTCGCGCGGCCAATTTCCAACGAAAAAAGCACGCGGTCCTCTCTTGACAGATCCTGCTGCTGAGCCAAGATGAGGACGACACCGAAAGGGGCGTGGATTGGTCAGCGGGGACGGGGGCTTGTCGGCAACTCGCTACCCGCTCTGAAGGCACCCCCCGGCTGTCGCCGAGCTGGTCGCGGTGCGCCCCCGATCTGCTCGATTTTCCCCTACCATTCTCGGCGCGCGAACGGGTTAGTATTTTGGTGGAGGTCGCCTCAATCACTCGATGAGTCCTCAAAGGACGTTCCAGAAAGGAACTCGTCCATGACGCAGTCCTCGGGTATTCGGGTACGCGGGTTCTCCCGCCGGGCGTTCTTGGAAAGAATGGGACTCACCTGCGCGGTGAGCGGTGCCGCCGGACTGGGGACGCCTTCCCTTGGCTGGGCCGCTGAAGGGGACGAGAACTCGGGGCCGATCGACTGCGGGCCGCCGCCGCAGGCCAAACCGCAGCACCAGACCGGCGGTGAGGGTTTCGCGCCGTTGCCTCTGCCGGTTACGCCTCTGCGTCGGTCGGAAAAGAAGCGCCCTCCGGCACCGCCGGCCTTGATCGGCAAGATGGCCATGGGCGCGGCCCGCTGGGTCACCAAGGACGGCAAGCGGACCATGTACCGCGACTGGATGACCGACCCGGCCGACGTCAATACCCTCCTGAAATGGACCAACGAGAAGCTCGGCATCAATTACCGCTCCCAGGAGGCCGATTTCGAGCACTTTTCTTTTGATCCCCGCGAACTGCCGGCGGTGCTGTTTGCCGGGCACAACAAGTTCCAGCTTCCCGACGCAGTGCGGGCCAAGCTGGCCCGGTACGTGGCCGACGGAGGAATGATCATCGGCGACGCCTGTTGCGGCTGGAACGACTTTACCGAGTCCTTTCGCAAGGAGATGGAAGCCATCTTCCCCGGCCGGCCCTTACGCAAGATGCTCCGTGAGGAGCCGGTCTTCTCGGCCTATTACAAGCTCGGGGCATTGACCTACAAGAAGGGGGACGGCTCGACGTTCGTCGAGGACCCGGTGCTGGAGTCGATCGACTTCGGCTGCCGCAGCGGGGTGATCTTCTCGCCTTACGACATGACTTGCGGCTGGGACGGCCACGAACACCCGCGGGGCACGCGAGTGGTGGTTGACCAGGCGCGGCAGTTGGGGGCCAACCTGGTGACTTACGTCCTAGGCAGTTTCCAGTTGGGCCGCTTCCTGAGCACGCAGAAGGTCTACTACGAGGCCGAGGCCCCCAGCCGGGACGACTTCGTGTTTGCCCAGTTGATCCATGAGGGCGACTGGGATCCGGACCCGTCGGCAGTACACAACCTCTTGAAGCACGCCCGCGACAACTCGACGATGGGCGTGAAGTTCAAGCGGCAAAACGTGCAATTGAAGGACCCGAAGACGACCACCTATCCGCTCTTGTACATGACCGGGCACCGGGAGTTCGTGTGGAGTCCGGAAGAGGTGGGGATGCTCACGCGGTACTTGAAGGCCGGCGGGCTGTTGTTGGCCGACGCCTGCTGCGGACGGATCAGCTTCGACATGGCCTTCCGCCGGGAGATCGGCAAGGTGTTTCCCGGCAAGTCGCTGGAGAAGCTGGCGCCGGACCATCCCTTGTACCGCTGCCACTACGAGGTGCGGGAGGTGGACTACACGCCGCGGGTGCGGGAGGACTACGGCCCGTTCACCTCGCCGGAGCTGGAGGCCATTTCGGTGGACGGCCGGCTGGCGGTGATCTACAGCAAGTTCGACCTGGGCAACGGCTGGGAGCAGTTCCCGCACCCATACAGTTACGGGCTAAAGGACGAATCGGCGCTGGAGATCGGCACCAACGTATTAGTGTATGCCACCACGCACTGAAGTAGATCTGAAGAAGAAATGAATAGCGAATACTGAATACGGAATGCAGAATGAATTCGGTCGCACGGTCCGTGGCCGCTCATTCTGACTTCCGTATTCGCTATTCACTATTCCGTATTCATTAGACCAACCAAGGAGCGACCCTCTGGCTATTCAATCTCCGGTCTGGTGGCGCGCTGTCTTTGTCGCGTATGCCGGCTTCGTGTCCTTTCTCCTTCTGGTCGCGCATCCGCTCCAAGTCCTGGGCTTGGGGGGATACTCCGACACGTTGTCGGCGGGTCGAGGGCAGCACGTGATGGTCTTTGCGGGCCTCGCGCTGTTCGGCGTCGCGAGCCGTTGGCCCATTTCACGCACGACGCTGGCATGTCTTCTGGCGGGATACGCCGTCGTGACGGAGGGCTTGCAGGCATTCATCCCGTCGCGCACACCGGAGCGGGCGGATATCGTCGAAAATCTGCTGGGGATTGCGGTCGGGTTCGTCATCTATGCGGCATGGGCGCGAATCCAGCGGCCGTGTGGCACTGCTTGACCGCTGCCGGAAGACGGTTTTCCCCGATCGGATAACGCTTTGACCGGCAGCGGTCAAGCAGTGGCACACTCCCAAGATCGTGCAATTTCATTTTGACGCAGGACAAGCAAGCTGCTTGTCCTACGGCAATGGATGGCGCCGGTCAATCGCCCGGGTAGTCGTCGACGTCGGGGGACGGGCGCGGTGCAATGCTCTCGATTTGTGCTCGGGCCAGGACCAAGAGCCCGCCGCCGACAACGACCAGCAACCCGCCCAGCCACCCGATTCCGCTCAGCCGCTCATCGAGCAAGATCGCGGCGGCCGCATAGGTCACAAACGGCGTGGCCAGCGACATGCCGCTGGCCACCACCGGGCCGAGCTCGTGGATGCCCCGGTAGTACAAGACGTGGCCGAATGCGATCCCGATCAGGGCCGACAGCATGAGGCTTCCCCAAAGCCCCGGGCCGATCTCGGCGAGCGATCCGACGCGTCCGAACAGCAGCATTAAGAGCACCAGCGCAGCCGAAGAGTAAAGGCTGATCACGCCGAAACTCTGGCGCGCCGAGTAGCTGGCCATGTAGCGGCGAACCGTGACCGAATACGCTCCCCAGGCCACGGCCGTGATCACGATAATCACCAGACCTTGGATCGAGCCGACGCCGCCCCGGACTTCTTCGACGAAAATGGCCACCACTCCGGCGAGGCTGAACGCGGCGCCGAGCCAGAAGGCGGGCCTGCGCATCAACAGGCGTTCCTCGGCGATCACGGCAAAGCCGAAGACAATCGTGAAGAGAAACGACAAACGGAGCACGAAGCCCATCGTGGAGGCGGGCACGAAATAGGGGCCTGCGCCGAAGCCTGCCTGCCCGACGACGTTGACGATCGAGGGCACAACCGCATCCCGCCAGACGCTCCGGGCCGGGCCGGCGCCGCCGGTTCGACTCGATCGGCGGTCGAGAACGAGTAAGAAGGGGAGCCAGAACAGGGCTCCCACCGAATAGCGCACGCCGTTGACCGTCCAGGGATCCAAGAACTGGGCGAAGTGCTTCAGAAAGATCGGGATGATCCCGAAGCCCAGCATCGCGCCGATCATGCACGCGACCGCCGCGAGTTTACCGCCTCCCCTCGGTTGCATCATCGAACTTGACCCTTTGGAGTGCGATGACTTGTCATCGCTTTCTTTCCCAGAATGAGGACGCAACACACGAGAAAGAAAGCGGTACCGAGTTACCGCACTCCAAAACGCTGGCGATGTTAGCGGCGGACGAGGAAGGCGGAGTTGTCGCCCACGCCGAACAGCGGGTGGAAGGGGTTCTGGAACACGCCCCGGGCGAGCCGGCCGGGGTACCAAACGAGATTGATGGTCACGCTCCAACTCTCCTCGCTCTGGGCTCCGTTCACCGAGGACGTCTTGGGGATCACGTAGACGAAGTTGTTCTCCAGGGCCCAACTGGTGCCCAGGGGCACGGTGGCCTCGCCGCCGATAATCGCCTGCCCGACGCCAGTGGCACCGGCCCACAGCCGTCCTTGTCCGCCGCCTGAGAAGTGCCGCCGGTAGAAGCCCGCAAAAATATCGTTCGGCTGCAAGAAGACGAAGTTATCCGGGTCGGTGGGGATCACAAACCGTTGGCGGTTGATCCCGTAGGCGCCCCAGTATCCGATTTCCGATACGCCGTCGGCAAACACGAGCGAGCTCTCGCTGCGGATCTGCCGCAGGTCGGCTTTGTCGTAGTAACTGTCGTGCATGTAGTCGAACACCACCCCGCTTTGGAACCCGCCGCACACGGCACGCTTGAAAATGCCGCCGGTGAAGAACAACTGGTCGCGGCCGTTGGTGTCCAGAGGGCCGCCGTTGGCCGGATCGGTCTGGAACCCGGTCAGATTGCTCTGTACTGCTTGGAACCCGAGTTGGTAGCCCAGGCCCCAAGGATCTCCCAGCGGCCCGCCGAAGTTCAAGCCCTCGTGGAACCCGAAGTTCCCGTTCTGGCCCAGATCGACCGGGCCCTTGAACCCGTGGATACCCGCGAAGAACGTAAAGCCCGAGAGCCAGTCGACCAGACATCCGCCGGGCCCATCGTCCCACGGATCGCAGCCGTCATCGCAGGCTCCACATTCGCCGCACGAGCCATCGAACTGACCGTAGGGGGCCGCCTCCCAAGGCTCTCCCCCCGGCTCGCCGAGCTGCGGGGCGAACATCTTGGGCTGACTGGGTACGCTCTCCGGAGCGATCGCCTCGGGAGCGGGGATCACCTCAGGGGATGCAGAACCCTTCTCCACGACGAGGCTGTCCGTTTCGGCCTCGACCAAACCGGCTTGCCTAATCGCGTAGGCATTGCTGGCCCGGCTGGGCGCCAAACGCGGGGCAAGACGCGAGGGCCCAGTTGCCGCTATGGGGTCAGCCGGGCGAGAGTTTGGCCGTCTCACCGAGCGCTGCTCCCAGTCGGAGCGTTCTTCGGAAACAGCCGGTTTTGGTTGCTTCCAGACCAACTGTGCTGCCGCCCTTCCAGGGGATCTTGTCAGGAGCCAGGGCGCAAAAACCTGCTCGGATGTGCAAAACCGG
>CAYTJV010000385.1:0-7616 GCA_964438165.1 uncultured Planctomycetaceae bacterium
TGGTGTCGATCGAGAAGGTGGCTGCCGAGGCCCAGAAGCGGCGCGGATGCGCCGCATGGTGCTACTCTGCCGACTTCAATGAGAAGTGCAAGAACGTGGAGTACGTGCTCGACTTCCTTGCCCAGGTGGGCAGTCGCTCGCCCGCAGCCCTGGACCGCCTGCAATACATCGAGCAGCCCACGCACCGCGACCTGAAGGCCAATCCGGAGAACCGGATGCACGAAGCGGCCAAGCAGAAGCCGGTGGTCATCGACGAGTCGCTGATCGACTTGGAGAGCCTGCTCTTGAGTCGCGAGCTCGGCTACTCCGGAGTGGCGCTCAAGGCGTGCAAGGGGCACAGCGAGGCGATGTTAATGGGGGCTGCCGCGCAGAAATACAAGATGTTCCTGTGCGTTCAGGACCTGACCTGCCCGGGCAGGTCGTTCCTGCACTCGGCGTCGCTGTCGGCGCGCGTTCCGACCGTGGCCGCCATCGAAGGCAACGCCCGCCAATATTGTCCCGCGGCCAACCGCGACTGGGCGGAGCGTTTCCCGTCCATGTTCCGCATCACCGACGGCACCGTGGGCACGGCAGCCCTGAACGGCCCTGGCCTGGGATTCTAGTCGAGTTCTGCCGTCACCCCGATTTTTCGCCGAAAACGGAATTCTCCCCAGGGCGTGGTCCGAGCCGGTTTTTCGCCAATCCGGGTCCTGGCCGGAAAGTACCTTGACATTGGGACTTAGGACAAGTATACTGGTGTTCATACACATGCCCCGAAGGACGGGCGTTTAACAACATTTTGCGTCTTGTCGTAAAACACTGCTATGAAGGCACTTACATCAAACGTGAAAATGACTTTTGCGGAATTCTGCGGAATTAGCACTTGCGTCAAGAGGATCATGCCCCACGCTCGCCGGAACACGTTTGACTATACGGCTTTGGGCAGTGGCCCCAGGGCCGGGTAGCGGACGTAACTCCAACATGCCATAGCGCTATATAGCGCCGCGCCCGGCAGCATATAGCGCGGCGCTATGATCCCGCCCATCCCTGAGCGGCCGCAAAGGCTGGAGAAGATAAGGGATTTAGTGGGGCACGATTCCATCGTGCCCGGCGTTGCGCGCGCTGAGGAACGCAAGCATGAACAGGCCCACCAGAGCATAACACGGAACGGAAAGAGCCGTCAGGGTCTCCAGGGGCGTGGCGAGCCATCGGCCGGGCTGCGGCGCGGACGCCGCTCCCACTAGGATCAGCCCGTGCTCCATGACCAGGAAAGGCTCGATGCACAGCAGGCCGACAAAGAACAGGAATGGCGGCCAGGCGAGTCCAGAACGCGGCAGTCGCTGCCAGAGAACCGGGACCGGCAGGAGCAAGAGCAATAGGTAATGATCCCAGGTGACGGGCGAGACGAGAAGCATCGCGACAGTCGATGCCGAGAACCATAGGTCGACGTCCTGCGGCGCCCGCAGCACGATCTTGGACGTCACAAAGGTCACCAGCCCCGCGACTAGCAGGTAACCACAAGCGGCGGCCAACGGTTGGGGCGTCGCGGGCGCAAAAGTCACGGGCATCCAGTGAGGAAGAGGCACGAGCAGCTTGTACCAGATGCCGCAGAGGGAGAGGTTATGGCACGCGCCTCGATACTTCGCAATGGTGGGAAGGACGTCGCAAGCATAGGCCAGATACGTGTCAAAGCCCAGTACAGCCAGGGTCAGGGCGGATAGGCCAACGAGCGAAGCCACCCCCGCTAGCACCACCCGCCAGCGCCGGCGCAGCACAAAGGGAAGGAACAAGAATCCCGGAAACAGCTTCAGCGCCGTGGCAATCCCCAGTGACAGTCCCGCGAGCCACGGTCGGTCCGATCGCTCGAACGTCCAGCATAGCGTGAGCAGGAAAACCACGACGGCGGTCAATTGCCCTTGCTGCACTTGGCTCAACAGGGGGTTGCAGAGGAGCAGGAGCGTGAGAATGGCCAAACCGACTTGCGGGGAGATGTCGATTCGAAGGTTACGGAGCACGAGCCAGATGCTCGCGCCCAGTAGAATCAGGGAAAGTTCATTCCAGAGAAGGAAAGCATCGGCATAATCCAGCTTCGCGAAGGGGAGCGCCAGCAGCACGGACGAGGGCGGGTGCGCATTAACCTCGTTAAAGATCAAATCGTTAGGGGCCTTCTGCTCCCGAAAGTAGAGCGACAGCGTCACCTCCTGCGGAGTGTAAATCGGCAGGCCGCCATAGTAGTTGCGCGCGGAGGCCCATTCCTGGAAAAAGTCGGCGAGAAAACGCCCCTCGTAATATGACCGCGGCTGGAGTGCCGTGAGCCACGCCGGTCCGCGCCAAGCCAGCGCGAGGCACATCAACAGCATCAAGCCCAGCAGGCGGAGAATCCATTTGGACGGCGCTCGTCGGTCCATGTCATTTCTCGTCGCGCTGGAGCATGATGCCCTTGACCTGCACGCCGAGCGCGCGGGTGTCGGTGTTCTTGCCGCCATCCATGACGCCCTTGGGGACAAACGTGTCGCTGCGAAGCTCGATCATGACGTGCTCGGAGAATCGACGCGAGGACAGGTCGAAGACTTTCTCCCATTTCCCGGGCGGCGCCGACCCGTTGAACACCGAGGCGTCATCGACCAGGACCTGAAAGCGGACCGGTATCGGCTTGGGCCGAAACGTCTCGATGCGGATCCACAAACACTGCGGCGGCTGCTTGGCGTCGATGGGAACCAACAGCTTGGCGGTGCCGCTGGTCCAGCGGAAAGGCTCCGAGCCGTCATATTCCTGGAATTGGAACCCGGCCTCCGCCACCCCCGCGGCTGGCGTACAGCCGAGCAGCACGTTCACGTAGGACCTCTGCCGGTAATGCACCACCGCTCGCCAGGCGCCCAGCGGAAACACGACAACAAGGACGAGGAGGCCTAGCCGCAATTTTCGAGAGCGCGGGAGATAACGTGAGAAGTTGAGCATCGTCGTGCCATCTCAAGATCAACGATCGCTTCAAACGCTTCAAAGAAAACTCCAGCCTAATGATTCCCAAGGCGGGTCGGCTCGACATACTGCTGCACGATAATGTCTCCCAGCCCAAAGACCTCGCTGAAGACCCGTCGCTCTCGCGCTTCCCGGGGAGCCATCGCCGGGACCTCGCGGGCGCCGCCGACGTGGTTGGTTGTGTCCACAAGCCAGATCCGGCGCGACGGCGACCCGCGCAGCGCCCGAGCGTCCATGACGTCCTCCGGCTGCAAGACCGCCGTGCCCAAGTAGTGAGGCGTGGCGCCTTCCTGCTGATAAAGGTAACAGTGGCCCCGATCTCGCAAGTGGTACAACGCCGGAAGGTAGCAGAACGCCGAGCTGACCACGACCGGTTCCTCGGGATCCGCCTCTCGCGCGATCCACTCGGCCGCGGCTCGGGCTCCAGGACGATTTGCGAAGTCCGCCTTCTCGCAGAACTCGTAGCACGCAAAAAGGCCCCACGCGGCCACCATGCCGGCCACCAGCCGTCGCTCGATCGAGTACGGGATCCGGTGGTAAACCAAGATCGCCAACCCGGCCAGAAAAAACAGATGGGCGAACAGCAAATAGCGGAGCAAGAAGACGTGGACGCCGAGCCGGCTGAAGAGAATACTCAATCCGATCGGCGCCAGCGCGCTGGCCGCCACGTACACGGCCTCCTGACTGGCCCGCCAGAGGAGAACCACCCATCCCAGCACGCAGAGATCCAGGGCCCACAAGGACGCCGTCCTTGTCAGAATGGCGTTCTCCGGCTCCACGAACATCTGGTAGACGAGGTGGGCTAGGTCCCAGCGCTGGAAGGGATGGATCCAAAACTCCGCGCGCACCTGGGACACTTGCCGCAAGAAGAAAGGCAGCCAGGGCAGCCAGCACAGCCCGACCAGGCCGAACGCCATGGCGGCGCGGTGCGCGCTCGGCGCTCGGAAAGCCTCTCGGATGCTCCCCCCAGCCGCCCGCAAAAGTACGTAGAGGACGAACGCTGCCTGCGCGGCGATGCCCAAGAGGGCGAAGTAATGCGTGTAGGCAAACAGCACCGCCAGCACGGCATACGCGTACCACCACCGGCGCGAATCCCGCCCGGCGTGCAAGGCGCGGAACAACGCCCAACTTGACAAAATCGCCAGCGCCCCGCCCAAGGCATACGGCCGGACGTCCCAAGACCAACGGATTTGGAGGGCACTGATCGCCACCAGCATCGCGGCGAACAGCGCCGGTTCCGCCCCACGCGATCCGTCCGCCCGCTCCCCGCAATCGTCGCGTCCCCCTAATGTCGACGCCGCGCGCACGAACAGGAACATCGCGAGGATGCTCGCCACGCCCATCACCACGCTCAGCGAACGGAGCGCGAGCAGGGAATCGCCAAAACACGCGGACCAATACTTCAAGAGCACGAAATAGAGCGGGGGACTGTTGTCCAGAGCGATCCGGTGGAGCATCTCCCCGAGAGGATACTGGATCATCCGCCAGGAAAAAGCCTCATCGAACCAAATGCTGCGGTCCGTGAGATGATACAACCGGAGCCCCGCGCCGAGCGCGAGCACAAGGACCAGCCACCAGCCGGTGTGCCGTTTCGTGCTCCCCATCCGGCCCACTCCCTAACGTGGGACGGATTGCCAATCCGTCCTACAAACGCAACGTGCTTATCAAAAGTCCGGCACGGCTTCTTTCCCCTTGGGCGTCAACAATCCTTGCACGACGGCCGGATCCACGGTAAACGCCAGCCCGGCCACGTGCCCGTCGCAGAACACGAAGTTGCACACCGCATCGTGCGCCGATCCCCATTGGTACCGGAAGTTCACTCCCGGGCCATCCGGCAGGACTTTTTTCCCGGAGCGGGCAGTCCCTGCCGAGCCCCCAGTGAAAAAGGGCTCGTCGAAGTACCAGGTTCCCGGCAGATAATTCTTCGGGTCGATCGATTTCTCCCCGGCCAACAGCGTGTGCGAGGTCCCGTCGAAGATCTCGGCGATGCGCACGACCCTGGGGCGATTCGCCACGACGAAATCGTTGGCGGCGTAATCGGTCTTGCCCCACGCCCAGCCGCCGGTCACGTAACTGCCGTACTCGTCGATCAGCGGAACCACCACGGGTACGGCCCGCCGCCGGCTCGGACAGGCATACAGATCAATCGCCACTTTCCAGTCGCGCTGCTGGAAGACGTTGGGTTGTTCGATCTGCGGGAGGATGGAGAAGGCCCAACTCCCCGGCTGGTCGGGCCCGAGCCGCTTCGGATCGCCCACGCCCCAATAGTAAAGCGTCGGGCCGTTGACGTTCAGGTTGTCGAGCGTGGAGATATAGGTCAAGCTCCCGCTGACCGTGGGAATCTGCTGGCTTTTGTCCCAGCCGCCGTTGCCCGGCAAAGAACCGAAACTCGCATGGTGCTTGAGCATGGCCAGCCCGATCTGACGCAGGTTGTTGACGCACCGCGTGCGCGAAGCCGCCTCCCGCCCCCGCTGCACGGCGGCCAGCGTCAGGGCCATTAGCATGCCGGTGACGGCGATCACCACCAGCAGTTCCACGAGGGTGAAGCCGCGATCCGACCTGGACGCGGATATGCGACAACGCATTTCAAGGCCCACCCAACGTGGGAGACCGCGGGACGACAACACGTAATGTAGCTCAGTAGTTCGCAAACGTCTATTGTCTCGTGTGGTGCCTTCGACAGACGATCTTAGCGACTCGAATACCGATGCCCCCGGCAAGGGCCAGTGCGAACACAGTCACTCGCACGACGTACTGATCGGTCGAAACCGACGACCCGTTAACCCACGTCAGAATCGGTGCCAGAACCACCATGGTCCAACAGCAGAATTCAGCTAGGAACCAAGGATCTGCGAACGCCTTCGATTGCACCTGCTTGCCCCAGGTCTTTCAAGCTAGCGTTGGTAGCTGAATGGCCACCGCAATCTTGAAAATGCCCCAGAATATGGGGTTTCGATGGTTCTTGGCGTCATTCGCAACGGTCGCTGCCTCGAAACGGACGCCTGCGCAGCGCCGACAACCTTACGTAGATTATGCAAAACCCCGAGAAACACGGCAAAACCAAGCTGCCAGTGCTAGCTTGAAAGACCTGACCTGCTTGCCCATAACTTGTCTCGGCTACGTCGGGAGGTCAGAGTGGCGAACATACGACCGACTTGTGGTTCGCTGATTTCCCGCCAACGATCGCTTCTCGGTGAATTCCCGCCTCCTCGCAGTTCTCACCGATCCAGTTCGAGCAGCCCCATGTCTCGACGGACACAGTTGACCTCATCCAATTCCAAGTGATAAATCCGGTAAGAGTAAGCGACCAGGCTTAGTGGCCGGAATCGACGAAGATAGGCGTAGTTCCCTCCCTCTTCATGCAGCCGACACACGTTCATCGCATACCACCCGGGCATCGGGCCCAATTGCTCCTTCATCGTTTGACGTGCGCTGATTGCGGTCGAATCCACGGGAGGCTCTCTAGCCTCTATCCCGACAATCTTCAAATCGAAATAAGCGTGATCCTTGGCGTAAAGGGGCCGGGCCTCCGGATGTCGCTCCAGCCAGGCTTTCAAATAAAACAAGTCTTGTCCCCAAGCCACATTACTTTCGGAAAAATGCTCCGCACCGTGAGTCGGTCCTCCCACAAGCTCATTGAAGTACGAGTAGCTGTGCGGATACACCCAAATACTAGAAGACACGCTCCAAACGCCAAAGACCACAACGAGAACCGAGAGAAACCTCTGCCTCAGGGAAAAGGCATTGGCCGTCTTGGCGGTCCAGACAAACACGAACGGCAGCGCTGGAATAACGTAACGTGCGTGATGGCTGAAACCTGTCTGAGAGCTTACGAGAACCATCACGGCGACGATTGATCCGATCAACAGCGCCTCGTCCTCAAAAGAGCCCCGATAGGCGGACCAGCGCAAAGAAAGACCAATCGCCAGAGCCATCAACAGCAGCGTACCTAACGGCAGTTTAATCGCCAACGCATACAGGTAATAGTACCACCACCCCCCTTGCTGCCACTTGCCCGCCAAGAAAGAAGCCTGGCGGTCGTCGAAGTCCGACTTCTGCTTGTCGATTCCCTTAACGTAACACGCCGGAAGGGGCACTCGGAACTTGCCAAGCCACGTCCCGGCGAAGCGGTTTCCGCCTTGCTCTACTGCTGTCTGGTACGGAGTGACGCCGCTTAAGGCTGCGCTATGGAATCGATAGGCGTCGAGGCGGACCATGGAATCATCGAATCCGTATCCGACGTTAATGATCAGGACGCTAATCAATAGCAGAACACAGATCATACCGGCCTCCCGCAGCAGGCCTTTTGGCGCTGCCGCGCGTCCCTTGAGACGCGAGGCGAACCACACCGTCAACCATACGGGGTAAAGAACGAGCAAGGTCGTCTTGCAAAGTTCAGCCACGCCAAGCAGAATTCCCGACGCGCATGTCATGCCCCAGGCCGGCGTGCAAAGCCAGCGGCGAAAAGCCAAGGTTGCTATCATCGCCATTGCCGCAGCGTGAGCGTCACAGAGGAGCAAAGCGCCGTGACCGAGAATGAATGGTGAAGAACACCATAGCACTAAAGCCAAGAACGCTGCCTCTGTTCCATAGGCTGAACGAGCCATCCCAGTAAAGGTCTTAACCTTTTCTCATTTCACGCTTTATGGTATGAATCT
>CAYTJV010000386.1:0-7602 GCA_964438165.1 uncultured Planctomycetaceae bacterium
CCGAAGGGGCGTAATACGATAGCCCAGGGCAACGCCCTGGGGAGGAGTCGAGCATAAAATGGGAAGCCCTGAAAGGGCGGCATAGGATTCACGCACGAGGCAGATTTCGCCCCTTCAGGGCTTCGGCCCTCATTGCGACCCGCTCCCCAGGGCGTTGCCCTGGGCTGTCGTATGACGCCCCTTCGGGGCTGAGGAAAACGTCACTTCTCCAACGGCATCTCCGCCTCGGCGAGCCGGCGGCGGATCTTGCGCACCCCGTCCTGCACGACCATGGGGAGTTTCGACCGCAAAAGGGCCGTGCCCTTGAACCACGCCTCGGGCTCGCAGAAGGCGTGGTGGTACTCGATGAACAAGGCTCCGGCCGGGTCTTTCATGCGCGTGATTTTGGCATACAGCCCGGCCGACTCGTAGGATTGCGGCGGCCCCAGCTTGACTTCGCCGCGCTCGTGGCGGTCCACGGCCCGCCAGTGATTCGGGTGCGTGGCCGACTTGGTCAGTCGCGGATCGATAATCGCTGCGACGATTACCGACTCGGGCTGCCGGGTAACGACCACGCGGCGCGTCGCGCTCACCAACACGCGGTCGAACAGCCCGAACGTGCTGAAGAAGAACCGCTGCACCCGGTCGGGCTCATCTTCGACCAGCAGGTTCAACTGTTTCATCTCCTCGCGATTGAGGATCCCCTTGATGAACGGCAGGCGGCCCTTCTTGCTCGATTCGGCGGTCTCGACGAGCCGTTGCAGGAACTCCTGCTGGTTGAATAACTCCAGCCGGCCGTAGGCGATGAACCAGAGATCGACGGTGCGGAAAGGCCGCTGCTGGTCGGAGGTCGGCACGTCGTCGAGCTTGAGTACGAACTTACTGACCACCGATTTGCGCGTGAGATCCGCCACGCGCCGATCCGGGGCGGCAATCCGCGCGAGGATCTCCTGTTGCGCCGCGCCGTCGAGCCCATCCGGCATGGTCGGCGGAGGCAGCTTCACGTGGCCGTCGTTCCCCACCGGGACCCCCTGTTCGACGAGCTGCTTGAGCACCGAATTCTCCGGCAACACGCCCAGAAGACCACCGGCCACGACGAGAAGAAACGCTGTCTGCATGTTCGGTCCTGGTAATCGAGGGAAACTTTGCCGGCGATACCATCTCGGCAGGGAAGAATTGCCGTAGGACGGCCTTTCCAGGCCGTCGCGACGGCCCGGAAGGGCCGTCCTACATCATTTCATCGCCGCTTCAGCCTACCACGCAACTGCCTGCTAGGAAATCGGGATCGATTGCGGAAACCCTGCGGGCTGCGGCGTCCGACTTCAGGGCCCGGCGGCAATCCTGTCCTGATTCGTAGGAGATGGTCGGGTCGATACAAGGATAGGGGAAATACGGTTCTTGCGGGATATGAGCGATGCAAGGGATGGCAGTACGCGCTCGCGTTCTCGTTCTACTGGCTTTGGTGTCCGGGTGCAGAGGGCCCTTGCAGGCCGTCACGCGAAGCCAGGTAATCATGCACAGTTCCCCGGTGGAGGACCGCGGCCCGTTGGTGGAAAAAGACGTCATCGCCGACGATGGGTGCCCCCGCAACAAAATCGCCATCGTCGACGTCGACGGACTGCTGGTCAATAACGGCCTGGTCGGTCTGGGTTCGCTGGGTGAGAACCCGGTGTCGCTTTTCCGCGAGAAGCTTGATGCCGTGGCCGCCGACCCGTGCTACTGCGCGGTCGTGTTGCGGATCAACAGCCCGGGCGGAGGCGTGACGGCCAGCGACATCATGTGGCGCGACCTGCGCGCGTTTCGGGAACAGACGAAGCTCCCGGTGGTGGCGTGCCTGATGGACATGGCGACCGGAGGGGCGTACTACCTGGCCACGGCGGCCGACCACGTGATGGCCCATCCCACGACCGTTACCGGCGGGATGGGCGTGATCCTCAACCTCTATAACCTCAAGGACGCCATGGCCTACTTCAACGTGGAGGCCGTCCCGGTCAGGGCGGGCCGGTTCGTGGACCTTGGCTCGCCGGTCGAGCCGATGCCGGAAGAGGGCCGCGCGATCCTGCAGCGCGTGGCCGACGAGTTCCACGCCCGCTTCCAGGAGGCGGTCCGCCAAGGGCGGCCGCGGCACGATCCGTCTCGCAAGGAGGACTTCGACGGCCGCGTCTTCACGGCCTCCCAGGCCCTCGAACATCACCTAATCGACTCGATGGGATACGTCGACGACGCAGTCGCCATGGCGCGCCAATTGGGCCGCTGCCCGTCGGCGCGCGTCGTGCTGCTGCGGCGCTCGAACGATCCGGCCCGATCCCCCTACGCCACGACGCCCAACAGCCCGATGCAAGGCGGGCTGTTGCCGATGAGCATCCCCGGCCTGGACCGCAGCCAACTGCCCACCTTCCTCTACCTCTGGCAGCCGGAACCGACCTTCGAGCGCCGCGCTTCGAAGTGAGGGAGTGAGGGAGAAGGGGAGTGGAGGAGTGGGGGAGTGGAGGAGTTGAGGAGACTCCCGATTCTTGGGTTCTCCGCGTCTCCGTCTCTCCCCCTCTCCTCTTCTCCTCAACTCCTCTTCTCCTCAACTCCTCCACTCCCCTTCTCCTCCACTCCTCCACTCCCTCTCTCCCCCTCTTCCCATCACGGTAGCAGGAACTTGACGCACACCGGCATGGGGACGCGAATCGACTGGCCTGTCGGCTGGAGCTTTCCGGTGGCGGAGTTGATGCGGAAGGCGACGACGTTGTCCGTGTCCTGGTTGGCGGCCAGCAGGTAGGCGCCGGTCGGGTCGATGCCGAAGTTGCGCGGGGTCTTGCCCTGGGTCGATTGGTGGCCGATGGGAGTCAGCTTGCCCGTGGTGGAATCGACGGCAAAGATCGCGATGCTATCGTGGCCGCGGTTGGAGCCGTAGACGAATTTGCCCGACGGATGGACGTGGACGTCGGCCGTAAAGCTCTTGCCTTCGAAGCCGTCCGGGAGCGTCGAGACGGTTTGGATCGTCTGGAGCGTGCCGCGATCGGCGTCGTACTCGAAGGCGGTGATGGTCGATGCCAATTCATTGATCGCGTAGGCGAACCGGCCGCTGGGATCGAAGGCGAAGTGCCGCGGACCCGAGCCGGGGGCGACAGCCGCCGCCGGCGGATCGTTCGGCGCAAGAATACTCCGGGCTGCGTCGAAGCGGTAGATCATGATCTTGTCCAAGCCGAGATCCGGCGCGAAAGCGAAACGGTTGGCGGCATCCAGATTGATCGAGTGGGCATGAGGACCTTTCTGCCGCTGAGGATTCACGCTGGAGCCTTTGTGCTGGATGAACGAGGTGGCGTCGCCCAGGTGACCGTCCTGGCCGATTGGCAGGCAGGCAACGCTCCCGCCGCCGTAGTTGGCCACCAGCGCGCTGGTGCCGCCCTTGGCGACCACCACATGGCACGGTCCCGGCCCGCGCGACGACTTCTGGTTCAAGAGCGTGAGCTTCCCGCTCTCCCGATCAATGGCAAACGCGCTCACCGCGCCTCCTTTGCCGCCGGCGAACTCGCCGACCTCGCCGATCGCGTACAAGAATCGGCGACTGGGATGAATGGCCAGGAACGAGGGGTTCACCACTTCCCCGGCCACGCCCTCCAGTCGCAACTCGCCGCTGGCAAAATCCAGGTGGGCAAGATAGATCCCCTTGCTGCCCCGCTGGGTGTACGTTCCGACGTAGACCGACGCCTTGCCCGACTTTGCCGGGCTAGTGTCTTGCTCGCCTGCCGAAGCGGCGATCGCTGCTGCTGCAACAAAGAGTCCCATGGCCATTACGATTGCGTTGGAATGCCAGACTGTCATGTTTCACCTGCTTGCTGCGTTGGATGCCTGAGATCGAGTAACCCGACGCTCTCCCGCGGCGGGTGCCCGTTCGCCGCGGGGCGTCGCCCATTATAACGCCCCGGCCCCGGCCACACAGTCCCGGACAGGTCCGGATGCAAGCGCAACCCCTTCAAGGCGGGCAGAAAACCGGGTCCTGATCCTGTATCATGCAGAGATCGCGAGAATAAAGGACCACGTTCCATGGCAAACGTTGAAAAGAATCCTCAGCAGCAGGCGTTAGGCATTATCCACCGGCGCAGCGGCGACCCGAATCGCACGCAACAGCTTGGACCCTATCGCCTCGAGACGCTCATCGACCGGCACGAAGAAGGCGAGGGGATCGTCCACCGCGTTTACGTGGCTCCCGGAGAGCGGACGAGCGTGAGTTATCACCGGATCGCGGAGGAGTTCTATTACGTCATCTCGGGCGGCGGCACGGCGATTCTCAATGGCCGGGAGTACCGCCTTTCGACGGGCGATTTCCTGCGCCTGCCGCCCGGCACGACGCACGGCTTCGTCACCGCCGATGAGCCGCTGGAGATGCTCGACATCCAGACGCCCGGCTGCCGCCCGGACCGCGACGTCTACTTCGTTGACGGCCCTCCGCCGGAAGGATTCGGGACATGAAGCCGCGACCGTTGGTCTCGCCTTTGGAGTGCGGCGATTCATCGCCGCTTTGGGTCGTGTTGACGAGTACTGCCCAACGAAAGCGGCGATGAATCGCCGCACTCCAAAGGGGGCTTCAGCGCAGCGTGAGCCGCTTGTACACGGCGCGCGGCGGGGGGCACGGCCAGCGGTCGCGGCTTTTTGACCTACATCATCGCCAGCCGCACCATGTTCAGGGCTTGTTTGGCGCAGAGGATCTTCAAGAGCGCGGGGTGAGCGGCAAAGGGGGTTGATTTGGTCGTGACTCCGGCGGCCGTGGCCAGGCCGAAGTACAGCGGTTTGGGCTCGGCCGCAGCCGTGTCGGATTTGGGAAACGGGCCTACGCTGAGCGCGTAATCGCTCCCGAAGCGTTTGCGGCAGGCTTGGGCCATGGCGGCCACCAGGTCCTTGGCCTCGTGCGGAGCATCCATAAAGCCGCGACCGGCGGTCGCGTCCGAAGCGCGATCACCGCTCGTGCCCGAAGCGCGACCAGCGGTCGCGGCTTTTTGTGCGGCGGGCAGATCGAGGACTTGCCGGACCGCGGCCTCGCCCACCAGCACCAGCCCGCCGCGATAGAACCCCTGGCCCTCGGCCACGCTGCCCAGCCACTCGGCCACCAGGCCGGCGGTGCCCCACTCGACGGTCGCGAGGGTCTTGTTGTGCTGGCGGAGCAGCCGGATCACGGCGTCCTGGATCTCGTCGTCCTCCTCGCCGAACACGAGGTTGCCGAGGCACTTGCGGATCGTGGCTACCACCGGCTCCATGGCGGACTGGGCGGCCTCTTCGGTGGCGGCGGTGGCCGTCACACGAAAGATAATCGTGGCCTGACTGGCGTTGATTCCCACGCGGGGCTCGCGCCCCCGCCGCACCACGTCGGGCAGCATGGCCTCCATCTGGCTTTCGCCGACCCCGAAGCACTTGATCCGTCGATGCTTGATCACCCGCTGCCCAGCCCCGATTTTGCGCAGCTCGCGGACCAGCGTGCCGTACCACATTTCCTTCATCTCCGCCGGCACGCCGGGCAGGGCGAACAGCCGGCTGGGCGCCGCGGGCGGACGAGGCGCCTCGATGTCGATCCCCGGGGCGGTGCCGTGCGGATTGTGGACCACGCGGCTCCCTTCGGGGAAAAGCGCCTGCGCCTCGTTCTTCTTGGGCATTTCCCGCTTGCGCCGGGCAAACAGCTCGCGGATGTGCTCCAAGGCGTGCGGGTCCATGACGAGATTGCGGCCGGTGGCCTTGGCGAGGGCCTCGCGGGTCAGGTCGTCGGCCGTCGGACCCAGGCCGCCGGTGGTCACGATCACGTCGGAGCGGCTGAGGGCCAGCCGGAAGACTCCGACCATTGCCTCCACGTCGTCGCCGACGGTGGCATGATACAGCACGTGAATGCCCAGCTCTTCCAGCCGCAGGCTGAGCCACTGGCTGTTGGTGTCGAGGATCTGCCCGCTGGTGATTTCGTCCCCGATGGAGATGATTTCGGCGTGCATCTTTATGTCAGGAGCCGCCACCTTAGAAGCGCTGCCCGCCCTGCTGCCCGCCCTGCTGCCCGCCCTGCTGCCCGCCCTGCCCTCCTTGACCGAGACTACCGCTCGCTCCGCTGGAGGTGTTGAAGGTGTTGACCTCGCCGATGGCCTGGAAGTTCGGCATCGGGGCGACGCGGACGTAGCGCCGATCGGCGGAGATCACGGCGGTGACCATCATAAACGCGCCCTCCTGGATCCACATGATCACGGGCTCATAACCCACGGCATTCGGGCGGATCAAGGGGAAATCCGGGTCCGCTGGGTTGACTCCCCCGCCGGGCGCATAGCTGTTGCGGGCAAGCGCCAGATTGCGCAACGTGTCGGGATCGATGCTCGCGGCCAACTGCTGGGCGAGGACTTTCTGTTGCACGGCCAAATGGGCAGCCGCCGTATTGGCGATCTGCCGATCTTTCAGCGACTCGATCCGGCGGCCGCCGGCCAGCTCGAACTGCAGCGCCGCCTGGTCTTTCTCCAGGACGATCGTCTTGGTCACGCGGACCTGGGAGCCGCTTTGGAAATGGGTATAAACGTCGACTTTCACTCGGTTGGCGGTGACATCGCCCCAGACGCGGCGAACCAACGCCTTGTACATGCCCGAGAACCCCTTGGGGCACGCGTAGACTTCCGACCTGGCGCCGGAGTGGTCCTGGCCAGCCTGGCTGCGGCAATCGCCGAGCATCGCCCCGCCGCTGGAGGTGCGGCGGTTGCGCAAGGAACACACGGTGCCGGCGGGTTCTTCCACCAGGACGTCCACGTCGGCGTCGCCGGTCCACGTGACCACCAGGACGCAATCGCGCACGACGGCCTGGTCGAGCGCGGCGCGATACTTCTTGGCCTCGTCGGTTCGCTTTTCGGCTTCCAGCTTCGCCAGCGTCGCCGTCGCGACCCGCATTCCTTTCTGCCAGACCTCGATCTGCTCTTTAGGCCATGCCTGGCCGAGGATGCCGACCGTGGCCCACTGGATCTCCTCAAGGTCGTTGAGTTTCTCGGCCAGTCGAAGTCCCTGGACGTAGGGCTCGGGCATGAGCGGCTCGATCCGGGCGACTTGCCGGAGCACTTGCACGGCCCGCTTCTCCATCCCGATGTATTCCAGGTAGCCCGCGATGTACATGAGGTCCAGCGGGGTCTGGGCGAACTCGACGGCCGACATCACGGCCCGCTCCATCTCCTCTTTCGACCAGCCCGCGGCCTGCATCGCCAGCGAAAGCGCCTCGTACATCCAAGGTTGGGCCTGGTGGTTCCGCAAGGCAGCCTGAATCAGCCCGATGATTTCCTTGGGCTTCTCCTCCCGCCAGAGGCTGCGCACCGTTTGACGGAGAGCTTCCGGGGACTCCTTGTGCGTGCTCAGGTACTTGTCCCAAGCTTTTTCGGGGTCGGCTCCGGCGGGGACCTTGAAGTTGATCCGGCGGGCCGTCGTCCGAGAGACTTCCGAAGTCTGCGAGACTTCGGAAGTCTGCGGCTTGGTAGCCGGCCTTTGCGGAGTCTGGGCCCGCGCGGCGCCTTCGGGGGTCAGGTTGAGGTCGTCCTTGACGGAGAATGCCTGGAAACCACCGCCGCCGCCGTTGAAGTTGTTGCGTTGCACAGGCCCGCCGGGGAGGTTGAAGAAGCCGCCGCCGCCGCCCTG
>CAYTJV010000387.1:0-7589 GCA_964438165.1 uncultured Planctomycetaceae bacterium
TTCGAGGTGCCCAGCGGCTGGCTCGGCGACGTGATTGGGCCGCGCAAGGTGCTGATCCGCATCGTCCTCTGGTGGTCGTTCTTCACGGCACTGACCGGAATGATCGGGATGAGTGTTGGGGGCGTCATGCTGGGCGGGCTGGTCACGCTCGCCATCGTGCGGTTTCTGTTTGGGATGGGCGAGGCTGGGGCGTATCCGAACATCACCCGGGCGATGCACAACTGGTTCCCGTTCCACGAGCGCGGGCTGGCCCAGGGGACAGTGTGGATGTCGGCACGGTTGATGGGCGGGCTGACGCCGCTGGTTTGGGCGGTGCTCGTCGAGGGAGTCCATTGGCCGGGCAGCCCGTCCGGCACCGCGTTGGGCGGTTGGCTCCACTGGCGTGCCACGTTCTGGATATTCGGGGCGATTGGCGTCGTCTGGTGCCTGCTATTTGCGCTTTGGTTTCGCGATCGGCCGGAACAAAAGGCCTCGGTCAACGCGGCCGAATTGGCGCTGATCCGATCCAGCGCGGCCGAATCGGAGGCCGGTCACGCCCGCGTGCCGTGGCTGAAGCTCATTACCAGCGGGAATCTCTGGGCGCTGTGCATCATGTACTTCTGCCAGGCCTACGGCTGGTACTTTTACATCACGTACTTGCCGCGATTCCTCGAGGACCAGTACGGGGTCGCGCGGACGAGCGTGTTGGGGGCGGTCTACAAAGGGGGGCCCTTGTGGATGGGGGCCATTGGCTGCCTAGCCGGCGGCTTTCTTACCGACTGGCTGGTGCGCAAGATCGGCCGCCGACTGGGCCGTAAGTCGATCGGCGCGTGCGGCCACGCGTTGTGCATGGTCTGTTTCCTCCTCTGTCCGTTCATGCCCACCGCGCTGACGTTCTTCCTGGCGATTTCCTTTTCCGGGTTTTTCGCCGACCTGACGATGGGCTCCTCCTGGGCCACCTGCCAGGACATCGGTCGCCGGTATGCGGCGATTGTGGCCGGGTTCATGAACATGGTGGGCAATTTCGGCGGTTTTGTGGCCATCGTGATCAGCGGCTTTGTGCTGGATTACGGAAAAGCGGCCCACGCGGCGAAACTGGGCACCACCAGCAACTTGCTCAGCGGTTCGGAGTTGACCACGGGTTTGATGATTGGCTACCAGATCAACTTCCTCGTGTTCGCCGCGGTCTACGTGATCGGAGTGCTCTGCTGGCTGCGAGTCGATGCCAGCAAGCCCATTTCCGAAGAGTAGTAGGCACACGCTACCCAACAACTTCCGAAGTCTCGAAGACTTCGGAAGTTCGTGGCTGCCCACCGCAGTCTTAGGCCGAACGAAGGGCGATTCAGTGAACCAACTCAGTGCCCGATCGTAGTGTAGGGGTTGCACTGCGACATTGAGGCATAATCGTTTACGGCATTGCGCTCGGCGCTTCCCCCGGCGTTGATTTTGTCGGCGGTCAGTGCGGAGTCATAACATCAACCATGATAAAAGGTTATGTTGGATGGCCTGTAGACCCGCCCCCGACCGGAACCATCCCCGGAACGGTGGCTTACGAGCAACTTGTCAGAGTGGTGCTCGGACAGGTCGCGGTTGGGGATCAACGCCGGCAATCGTTTTCCTATCGCCAATACTCCTGAACCTGATCCTCACGTACGCGGCCGGGGCCGAGCAAGACCAAGGCACAAGTGGCCGACGAGAGCCACCCGTCGCTCTGGCCGTAACGCAACTTCCGGTCGGGGCTGACTCCGAGAAGCGGCCTGCCGATTGTGCGGGCACGCTCCGGGTACCCTATGGCAGCGGGGCCAGGATTCTGCTCCGGGATTCTCGCGACTCGGCTCGCCTCGTCGCGCCGGGGTTTCACAGTGCTGCCGACCCCGACGTCTCGTTCGATGGGAGATCGATTCTGTTCGCCGGCAAGCGGACCGCTTCCGACCGCTGGACGATCTACGAAGCAGCGATTGGCAGCGGGGAGATCCGGCAGATTACCCGACAACGCGGCGACTGCCGGTCGCCCTGCTACCAGGGCCCGATGTACACCATCACCGAGAACGCCCCCTGGCGCCAGATTACTTTCGTTGGGATCGAAGCGGGGGTGCTCAATGAGTGCGGCACGGCTGCGGCCAGCGCCATCTATTCCTGCAAGCTCGACGGAAGTTTCGTCCAACGCTTGACTTACAATCTCTCAAGCGATTACGACCCGGTTGTCATGCCCGACGGACGACTGCTGTTCGCCGCTTGGCAGCGAGCCGGGTGGGATCACGGTCTGACGGGCCGAATCGCACTTCTAGGGATCAACACTGACGGAATCGACTTGGCCCCCTTCTGCGGCAGCGTGGGGCGACGCATCAAGCACATGCCGTGCATTACCACGAGCGGCCTGGCCGTGTTCGTGGAGGCCGACACCGTGCCGTGGGATGGCGCCGGGGTGCTCGCCTGCGTGACACTGCGGCGACCGCTGCACTCTTACCGCCAGATCACCGATGCCTCGGACGGCCTGTTCCATTCACCGTCGCCCCTGCCGGACGGCAGGATCCTCGTCTCGCGACGGCCGGCCGACGGCACGGCCCCGCACGCGGTCTACTGCATGGACCCGATTTCGAAGCGGCTGGAGCCGGTGTTGCACGATCCCCGCTTTCACTGCATCCAGGCTCGGGCGGTCGCTCCCAGGGCGGAGCCGGACGGCCGCTCAAGCGTTTTGACGCCGGAAGACCCGCTGGGCAAGTTCTACTGCCTGGATGTCTACCAAACCGATTTCAAAGATCCCACCTGGCTGCCACGGGGAACCGCCAAAAAGCTCCGGGTTTTGGAGGGGATTCCTCGCACCGCGGCAGGAGCGGGGACGCCTTCGTCCCGGTCGGACAGCCTCTCCGTGCCTCAACTCGCCCTGCGGCGGATCCTCGGGGAAGTGCCGCTGGCCGCGGACGGGTCGTTTAACATCGAAGTCCCGGCCAATCTGCCGATCCAGCTTCAGTTGCTTGACGAGCGGGGCCTTGCCTTGCGGAGTTGCGGATGGATCTGGACCCGCAACCACGAGTCCCAGGGTTGCATCGGCTGCCACGAAGACCCGGAACTGACGCCGGCCAACCGAGTGGCGGACGCCGTGGCCGTGGATTCCGTGCCGCTTCGCCCTCCTGTACAGCAGCGGCAGACGGTCGGCTTTCGCCGCGACGTGATGCCGATCATCGCGAAGAAGTGTGCCGATTGCCATGGGCCGGAAGGGAGTCCGCCGCGGCTCGACGGCGGTCCTATCCCAGAAACTTCCGAAGTCTCGAAGACTTCGGAAGTCTCCGCAAGAAACGTGTACGGAGCGCTCTTGGCGCGAGAGACCGACAGCATCCCAGAAACTTCCGAAGTCTCGAAGACTTCGGAAGTTTGCGGAAGCAGCGAGCGAGCGCCTCGCTGGAAGTACGTCGAGCCGGGCCGGGCGCGGACGAGCCCGCTGGTCTGGCACCTCTTCGGCGTCAATACGTCGCGCCCCTGGGACGGCCCCGCGGCGACGCGGCCGGTCAAGCCGATTCCGCCGGAAAAGGCGCAGCCGCTTTCCGCGGAAGAAAAGGCCCTCCTGGTGCGGTGGGTCGATTTGGGGGCGCCTTGGGAGAGCGTTTTGGCTTCAACAAGCTCGTCGGCGGGTCGTGCGGAGGGGGGAAAACCATGAACCGCGTCTGGCTTCTATTGACCCGGCGACGAAACGAATCATGTAGGACGGCCTTTCCAGGCCGTTCTGGACGGCCTGGAAAGGCCGTCCTACTGTGTTTGTTACTCGCCGCGTTAGTAATAACCACTCCCTTCCTGACCCAAGCCGTGTTCGTCGCGGCGGCCGAGCCCGGGTTGCCGGTGTTCACCGACGTAGCCGAGAAGGCGGGGATCCGCTTCAAGCACAGTTGTGGCGACGCCCGCATGAACAACATTGTCGAGGGGACAGGCGCGGGCTGCATGTTCTTCGATTTCGACGGCGACGGCTGGCTCGACATCTTTCTGGTCACGGGCCGCTATCATCCCGACGTGAGCGACAACACGGGCCGCAAGCTGCGGGGCAAGTGCTTCAACAAGCTCTACCGGAACAATCGCGACGGCACGTTCACCGACGTGACCGAGAAGGCCGGCGTGGGCGGCAGGCAATATAGCTGCGGGTGCTCGGCCGCCGACTACGACGGCGACGGCGATCTGGACCTCTACGTGCTCAATTACGGTCCCAATGAGCTCTATCGCAACAACGGCGACGGCACCTTCACGGAGGTATCGAAGCAGTCGCGCCTTGCCGATGAGCGCTGGAGCCTCGCGGCGGGCTGGTTCGACTACAACGGCGACGGCAAGCTCGACGTGTATGTGGTGAACTATCTCGAATACGACAAAGGGGAGTTTCGCTCCTACTACCCGGCCGCGGGGTACCCCGGCCCGTTGAGCTACAAGGCTCAACCGGATGCACTCTACCGCAACAACGGCGACGGCACGTTCACCGACGTATTGGAAGAAGCCGGGCTGCACGCGGAGGAAGGGCGCGGCATGAGCATCGCCATTGCCGACTTCGACCGGGACGGCAAGCTCGACATGTACGTGACCAATGACGCCTCGGCCTGTTACTATTTCCGGAACCTTGGCAAGGGCAAATTCGCGGAAGAAGGGCTCGCCCGAGGGATTGCGTTCGGCGAGGGAGGGCAAGGAGTCTCCTCGATGGGCCCGGTGATCGGCGACGTCGACCACGATGGCCGTCTCGACGTCTTCGTGCCGGCAATCCGTTACGGATCGTTGCACCTCAACCGCGGCGATTTCTTCGAGGACAAGACCGACGCGATGAAGCTGGCCGTGATCTGCGGCCAGTACACCGGCTGGGGCGCCGCGCTGTTCGACTACGACAACGACGGCTACCTCGATCTGTTCCAGGCCAACGGCGACGCCCATCACGAGCACATCGAAGAGGCCATGCTGGTGCGGAACGACGGCCAGGGCCACTTCGTCGACGTGGCCAAGCAGTCGGGCGAGTGCTTCAGTCACAAGTGCGTCAGTCGCGGGGTGGCCGTCGGCGATTTCGACAACGACGGCGACATGGACATCCTCGTGAACAATTTGAACGATTCTCCGCGGCTCTTGCGCAACGACGGCGGCAACAGGAATCACTGGCTTGCGGTGGTCGCCAAGCTGCCCAACGGGAAGTCGGACGCCGTCGGGGCCCGGGTGAGCGTCAAGGCCGGCGGCATCACCCAGTTCCATCACATGGCGGCGGCCCAGGGCTATCTCTCGCAATTCGATCCCCGGCCGCACTTCGGGCTTGGCAAAGCCGGGCGAGCCGAGCAGGTCGAAATTCGCTGGATGAACGGGAAGACGACCGTGCTCAAGGACGTTCCGGCCAACCAGTTCCTCCGGGTCGTCCAGCCGTCCGATTGAGTGGAGGGGAGAAGACGATGCAGGCCAGCGAAAGCCGAGAAACGCGCCTTTGGAGTGCGGCGATTTATCGCCGCTTTCTCGGGGGGACGAACGTCGGCACGGCCCAAAGCGGCGATGAATCGCCGCACTCCAAAGGCGCGTCTCCGCGTTTCCACGTCTTCTTCTTGCTCGCCCTGTTCCTCGTACTGGCCGGGCCGGCCTTTGCCCAACGCCGCCAGCCCGTCTACGTGGGGGCGCAGATGTGCGCTCCGTGCCACGACGGCAAACACATGGGCGACCAGTTCACGCGCTGGTATTTGTCGAAGCACGCCAGCGCGTACACGAGTCTTGCCAAGCCGGAGGCCAAGCAAATCGCCCTGTTGAGCGGCATTCCCATGGATCCCCAGAAGTCGGCCATGTGTCTGGGCTGCCATGCCACGGGGGCGGAAGCCGAGGATTGGGAAAAGGACGAGACGTTCTCCGAGAAGGAAGGGGTGTCGTGCGAGAAGTGCCACGGGCCGGGCAGCGAGTACATGGACGCCCGCGTGATGACCAGCCGCGAGGCGTCGGCCAAGGCCGGCCTGATCATGCCGACCCGCGACTACTGCTTGATGTGCCACAAGGAGAAGGGTTCCCACACCCGTGTGCTCGGGCGTCCGCCGGTTGACATCGAGAAGGCGTGGAACGAGATTTCCCATCCCACGCCGGAAAACTGGGTGGAGAAGAAGCTCGAGCCGCCCCCGCCGCCAAAGACTTCCGAAGTCTTGGAGACTTCGGAAGTCTCCGGGGCAGGCCACCAGTACACCGGGGTAGCGGCCTGCGCCGAGTGTCACACTGCGGCCGACTCGGGATTCCAGTTCAGCAAGTGGCGCGACAGCAAACACGCCCGGGCCTACGCCGATTTGGGCACGCCCCGGGGCTATGCGATTGCCAAGGACATGAAGATCGACGGCGACCCGCAGACCAGCCTCGCCTGCCTCAAGTGCCACGCCACGGCGTACTCCCAGCCGGCCGCCGGGGTGTTGGAGCGCTACTCGGTGCATGAGGGAGTGGGCTGCGAAGCGTGCCACGCCGCCGGCAGCGAGTACTCGCCCGAAGCCGTGATGAAAGACAAGGCGAAAGCATCCGCGGCGGGGCTCAAGAAGATCACGCCCGACACCTGTGCGACCTGCCATGCCAACGCGCACGGCAAGCCGTTCGACTACGAGAAGGCCGTGGCGGAAATCGCCCACCCCACCAAGCTGCCGCCCCCGCCGGCCGAAGTCCGCTACAAAACGCCGCTCAACCTGGTCCTTCGGCCCGGCGGCCGCGAGCTCTACGTGACCTGCGAGGCCGCGTACACGGTGATCGTCGTGGACCCCGCCGCGCGCCGCAAAGTGGCCGAAATCCCGGTCGGCGGCCAGCCGATGGCCGTGGCCTTCAGCCCCGACGGGCAGCGGGCGTACGTCAGCAACCGGCTGGACGACTCGGTCTCCGTGGTCGATGCCGACGCCCGCAAGGTGGTGGCCACGATTGTCGTGGGCGACGAGCCACACGGACTGCTGACCGATCGGTCGGGCAAGCACCTCTACGTGCTGAACACCTCGTCGGACGACATCTCGGTGATCGACACCGCGTCGCTGGCGGAGGTGAAGCGTCTGGAGGCCGGGCGCGGGCCGTGGTCGCTGGCGATTTCGCCCGACGGTTCGCGAATCCTGGCCACCAACATGTTCTCCCGCTTCGTGCCGTATCGCAAGCCGTCGGTCTCGGAGGTGACGGTGATCGACGCCGAGCGGGCCGTGGTGGACGACCGGATCGCCGTGCCCGACACGAACCTCGTGCAGGGCGTGGCCTGGCATCCCAGCGGCAAGTACGCCCTGATCACGCTCCTCCGCACCAAGAACCTCGTGCCCATGACGCGGATGGTGCAGGGCTGGACAATCACCAACGGCCTGGGAATTCTCTGGGCCGATGGCCGGGTGGACCAGGTGCTCTTGGACGAGCCCGGCGTGTGTTTCCCCGACCCAATCGGCGTGGCGATCACCCCCGACGGCCGGTACGCCCTGGTCACCAGCTCCGGATCGGAGCGGGTAGCGGTGGTCGACCTGCCGAAGCTCATTGGGATGCTGGAGGCGGCCGATCCCAAGGACCGGCGCGAGGTGTTCCCCAACCATTTGGGCAAGGCGACGGAGTTTGTCGTGTCGCACGTCGCCACGAAGGACTGCCCCCGCGGAATCCTCGTGATGCCCGATGGCAAGACCGCCTTCGTA
>CAYTJV010000388.1:0-7587 GCA_964438165.1 uncultured Planctomycetaceae bacterium
TGCCGCGGCATTACGCCCCGCGCACGCCCGTTGTCTTGTGCTCCGACCCCGGCTCGCTGCCGTCCGGCAGCCGGCTGGGTTTGCTCTGCCTCAAGAGGCCCCCAGAAGCAGACCGTTTCGCCGCAGTAGAAGCACTCTCCGAACACGGCGATCTTCAAGAGGCTGCCTCGAGTCTCTTTGCCGCGATGCGTCGCTTGGACGGCCTGGGGCTGGATTTCATTGTCGCCCAGCCTTTTCCAAATCACGGAATAGGACGGGCCATCATGGATCGCCTCACCCGGGCAAGTGCGCAGCGCCCGGCCGACTTGGCAAGTGGATCACGCGGAGGATTGTGCGATGAGCCTTGAAGCGAACGCCGCTGGACACCATCCCGAGATTGCACCAGCGGCATACGTGCATCCCACCGCTACGGTGGTCGGCAGGGTGTGCGTCGGAGATCGCGCATTCGTCGGTCCCCACGCAGTAATTCGTGCCGATGAAGCGGGGCCGGACGGAACTATCGAACCGATCGTCATCAGCGAGTGCGCGAACGTCCAGGATTGCGCCGTCATCCATGCCTTGGGCGGCACGGGAGTGACCATTGGCCCGAGGACATCCATCGCACATGCGGCCATCATTCATGGACCGTGCAAGATCGGCGCTGGTTGTTTTGTGGGATTCAACAGCGTAGTCTTCCGGGCCACGCTGGGCGATGGCGTGGTCGTGATGCACCAGGCCCTGGTCGAATGGGCGGTTGTGCCGGAGGGGCTACTCGTGCCGTCGATGACGGCCGTGCGTTGCGAGGAAGATGTGAGCCGGCTGATGCGTGTGACGGCGGATGTCGTCGCTTTTGTCGAGAGAGTCAGTAACGCTAACGTACTTCTGGCTCAGGCCGCTTTGAACAGACAGTAAATGAATAGACCGAGGCCATACGCAGGCGTCACGCTCATTGATGATCGCACTGTTGCGTTGCACTACTTCGAGGGGGGCGAAAACGAGTCAGGCCGTACGTGGCAGATGCCAATCCAGGAAGCGCGCGATCTGGCGCGGTGGTGGCGAATGGAGAGCCCGCAAGTGAAGAGCGGTCGGACTCCGCTGAACGACCTCCGCGTGGGAGACATTCTCGTCTCCATGTTTGCTCCTACGCTGATCCATGTGCGCGGCCTGGACAAGTACGGGAATGTCAGGCTCGTGGGCTACTCTCTGCCCCGCGATGTTGTGGAGCACCTAGCCACTTGGCTGCTGGAACATGAGGGAGAGTGAGCGATTCTGGCCGACCTACCGCCTTGCTGGCTCGATGGCATGGACAACCACCTCCGGAGGGTTGCGGAAGTCGAGCGTCCGCAGCAGACGGTTCATCGTCTCGCCTGGCTCGGCATCCAAAAGTCCGCCGAAGGTGACGAAGTGGCTGACCGGGACCGAGCCTTCGATCCCCACACCTCCTGCGCCGGAGCCGGGAGCAATGCAATAGGAGGCGGCCGTCTCCGGGGTTGCCAGTCCCAGCCCCAGTTTCTGGGCGTTGAACTTGATCCCCCACTGCACGCTGCCGCCTTTCACTTGGGCCGGCACGCCGTCGGCGTGTTTGCCCACCGGACCGCCGGCGCCGCTGGAGAACAGGTATTTGCCGGGAGTGGAGAACTCGGCGGCGAAGTTCTTCGGGTCATCGAAGTCCCAGTAGTAGCTCACCGGCTCGCTGAGCACCACTTCCATCCACGAGACGCCGGCGTAAAGGCTGATCGTCTTCACCTGGCCCGTCGGGGCACAGCACTGGTAGCGGACCATGGCCGGGCCGCGGGCCGTACAGGTCAGCGCGTGCGGTATCTCGCGGTGATCGAACCCGGCGTCGGAGAACCCGGCCCAGCCGGTCTCGCCCGGCTCGGTCAGATCGCGGCTGGCCAGCGACTTCACTTCCCAGCGATACACGTGGGCGCCCTCGGGCCCCAGCAACAGCCGCACCTTGCCGTTTTCGATCCACTTCATGCCTTTCGGAGCGTCCTTGGTCGCGACGGCCTGGGCGAGCGGCTTGGGCTGATCTTTCAATCCGAGATACACGTGAATCGTCGCCTGCGAGCCCTTGGGGATCCGGCCCGGAATGAGGAGCACCAGTCGCGGCCTCGTGGGCCTTTCGGTGGGATCGAGCTGCGCTTGGATCGGGTGTGCCGGCGCACCCGCAATGGAGCAGAGAGCGGAGATGCCTTTCGCCGCCAGCCCCTCCGGCAGCGTCCCCGCGACCTCGACGGGCAGCTCGAAGCGATCGACGGAGCCTGCCCGCACGATCAGCCCGAGGCGATGGCTCGCGTCACCAACGGCCCACGGCGTGTCCGGCGCAAGCGGCGTGGCGACAAGATCCCGTGGCCGGAGATACCGCGGAAACGCCTCCGGCAGCACCAGACCCAAGTCTTCTGGCCGCGGCAAGGGCTTTCGCTCTTCCAGCCGCTTGCGGGCATCGGCGAGCTTCTTTAGCAGCCCGTCGTAACCGGCGATAGTTGCGGTGTAGCGCTTGGTCGTCCAATCCAGCGCGTAGGGCTTGCTCTCCTTGAGCCACAAGGCGGCAAACTCCCGGCAGAATGCCTCGTGAGCATTGCGATTGGCCCGGACGAGGGCTTCGGCTTTCGCGATCAGGGGCGCGGCGTCCGGCGCCGGGCCGTCATAAGCTTGCGTATAGAGCCGAGCGGCTTCGAGCCCGTCGAGCATCCGCTGGCCGATGAACTCCATGCGCCGGGCCCCGAAGAGAAACACGTCGAGGATGTGCTGGTTGACAACCGCCTCGCGGCGGCACGCCTCCAAATGCTCGATGGCCGGCCGCACGACCGCCAGGAGCCGCTCGGCCGACGCGCGGATGGCCTTGGGATCGCGCTGGGGCGAGAAATCGTTCTGCCAGAAGCGGCGGTTGTTCATGCCTTCCATGCCGGCCATGCGGTGCGTCTTGGCCAGAAGCTCGACCGCCTGCCCAAAGTGATCGCCCTTCTCGCCGAAGAGCACCGCGCCGACGCGACGCTGGAAATCCTCCCGCTTGGTCTTCGAGGCGTTCCAGGCGCATTCGGCGGCCCAGGCGTCGGCATGCCACTTGGCGGCGTTGAGGGCCTCGCCGTCGTCCTCCCAGTCGGTATTGAGCATGCCCAACGCGCCGTGTTTGGCGCCGTCGCGCACGAAATTGCCAATATTGGTCATGGCGTAGTCGAAGTCGGGCAGGATCCGACTCCAGTTGCCCACGCCCGGACAAACGAAGAACTCGTAGCCTGACTTGGCGAACGGGATGATCTGGCTCTCGAAGTTCGCCCGCGGGTCGTAGGCCCAGGTGAGCATGATCGTGTCTTTGGGGATCTCTTCGAGGTTTTTGGGGTGTTCGAGGATGATATCGCCCCACATCATCATCCGCTTCTTGTACTTTTTGGTCAGGATGTCGTGGATCCGGCGGATGTGGCGGACGTACACGCCGCCGACGCCGATCTTCTGGGCCAACTCCTTCGACGGCCCGTCGCCCAAGCCGTAAGTCTCATCGCAACAGACGTTGAAAAAGGAGAAGGGCAGGAGCGGGCAGACCTCGGAGTACATGTCGTCCAGCAGCTTGTAGCTCTCCTCTTTCACCGGGCAGATGATGTCGCCCGTTTCCCGCACGTGGGCATACTCCGGGTGCTTCAGAATGTTCGCGAAATGCCCGAATGACTGCTGGTTGCCGAGGATCTCCATGCCCAGCGGCTTGGCGAAGGCCACCAGGGCGCCGAGGTCTTCGGGCGTGAGCGAGCCGTCTTTCGGCCCGATCTTAGGGTGCTTCTTGAAGGCGAACTGGTGCTCCATGTAATAGGTCATCAGATTCATCTTCAGATACGCGCCCAGAGCGGCCTCGAACTTGAGCATTTCGAGCTTGGAGCTCGGCCCGCGGGTCATGTCGTCCTGGAAGCACCGCCAGCGGAGCGAGGGCATATCTTCGATTTCCATGCAACGGAGGGCATCGCCAGAGCGGTTGGCACGGATCAATTGGAGGAGTGTTTGGGCGGCATAGGACAGCCCCTCCGCGCCATGGGCGTCGGCGCAGATTGCGTCCCGACGAATCTCCAAACTGTAGTACCCCTTGGCTGCGTTGCCCCGCGTCGTAGCCCCCCGGACTCCACCTTGGCGGTTGCGTACGGACGGACGGACCAGCATGAAATAGTCATGATCGCTGCCCACAGGCGCGGTTTCCGGCGGCTGCAATCCGGCTCGTTTGAGCTCGTCCACGATGACCGCGACTCCCGCGTCGCTCAGCGAGCGGGAATGTACGAGGACCAGCGAGCCTTTGAGAGCAAACTCGCCGGGCTTGAGTTCGACCTTCTTTGGAAATGGAACCAAACGCAGGGAGGCGATTTCATCGGCACCGACAATTCCTGATAAGCCCCGACCCAACAGCAACACAAAAGCGAGGCACGATCGGCGGACCATAGTTGTTCTCCCGTGGCAGGCTTGTGGCGATGAACGGTTTGGCAGGTCGAGCGTATTATAATGGTCCTTCGGGCGGTCCACAGCCGCCCCGAGTAGCTTGGCTCTCCAGAACCGAGCAGGCAAGGCGAGAATAGCGGAAAAGAATCGCTCGGCTCGGGAGAGCCAAGCTACGGAGGCGGCCCGAACAAACACGCCAAGTAACGAAGTGAGCCGGGGAGCGTTGTTGTAGTGAGCGGGAATCGGGGGACGGCGAAACTGGGAGAGGCGTCCCGCATCGCCGTAACGCGTGCAACGCCTCCATTCAATACTCTCACCCATCCCCTCTCCCGAAGGGATGGAGTGAACAACCGGCGTAAGTTCCTATCGTCTAAGGGTTTGACATTCCGGCTCCGGTGCGAGAAGATGGCCGGAACGAGTGCGGGAACTTCCCCTGGAATTCTCGCGTCTAATTATTGGCCGTGAACTGACCGTGAACGACGACACCCAACTGATCGCTGAAGCCTTGGACGGCAAGCCAGCGGCGTTCGGACAACTGGTCCAGAAGTACCAGGACCGGTTGTACAATACCGTCGTCCACGTGGTCGGCTGCGCGGAAGAGGCTCGCGATGTCGTGCAGGATGCCTTTGTGCAGGCCTTCGTGAAGCTGGAGACATTCCACCACACCAGCGCCTTTTACACTTGGCTGTACCGGATCGCCTTCAACGTGGCGATCAGCCGCGGCCGCAAAAAGAGGCCCACGATTTCGGTGGAGCGGGCCCGGGAAACGATGGGGCAGGAGCCGGTGGACCGGCGGGCCGGACCGACCGAGCATGCCGAACAAGAGGAACGCTGCCGCCAGGTTCGGGAGGCCATCGCCGCGCTTTCGGAAGAGCACCGCGCCGTGGTCATCCTGCGGGAGATCGACGGTTGCTGTTACGAGACGATTGCCGAGATCCTCGATTTGCCGGTCGGGACGGTCCGCAGCCGGCTGCATCGCGCCCGATTGCAGTTGCGCGACCAGCTCAAGGAAGTCCTGACCGTGGATGAGTCGTAGCTTGGCTCTCCAGAGCCGAGCAGGGAGGGGGAGAATAGCAGAAGAATCGCTCGGCTCTGGAGAGCCAAGCTACGGGCTTTGACGCCATGATGAACGTGCCGGAAAACGAACTGTTCAGCGCCTATCTCGACGGCGAGTTGACCGCCGCCGAGCAAGCGGACGTGGAACGGTTGCTGGCCACCAGCCCTGCCGCCCGGCAACTGGTGGACGATCTCCGCGCGCTCAGCTCGACCCTCCAGTCCTTGCCCGTCCGTAAGCTCGACGAGGATCTTAGCCAGCAGGTGTTGCGTCTGGCGGAACATCGCGTGCTGTCGGGTCGGACCGATTCCGATTCGTTCCCTCGGGAGCCCGTAGTATCGACAAGTCGATGGCAGGTGATCGCCCGTCGGTTGAGCCGGCCGAGGATTTGGGTTTGGCCGGGGCTTGCCGTGGCGGTGGGGCTTCTGCTGATGGTTCTGCACCCCGAGCAGGCACAGCGGTTGGCCCGGCAACCGGTCGAGAAGCACGTGGCCCTGGCGCCGGCGGACGCGCCCCGCGCGCTGTCCGAGCCGCCTGCGATTGGGGCCGCGGCGGACGCAGATCGAGAAGGCCAAGCCGGGGAAACCGAGGTAATGCTGCGAACAAGTCGCGCGACAGAGAAGTCAGTCGAGCGGCCGGCCGCAGCCGTCGGGCACGTTTCCAACGTGCCTTTCCCAGAGTCGGCTGCGGTTGAGGCCAAGAAGGACGCAGCCAAAGTACCTCCACGTCCTGCCGCCGTGCCGGCAACTCCACCTGCCCCGGCCGCTCCTCCGCCCGCACGTCCGATGAAGGTCGCCAAGGAGGATTTGCCACCGGACGTTCGGCCTGCCAAGGAGGGCCCTGGGGAGCGGGCCGAGAAGGCGCCCGAGGAGGTGACGATCGTCCTCTGCGACGTGACCCGGGAAGCGATTGAGCTGCGATTCGTCGAGAAGACGCTGGCCAAACGGCAAGTCGTGCTGTTGGGGCGTCCGGCCAAAGATAGCAGGGATCGCGGTCGGCCAGCCGGGGGAGGATTCGCCCAGGTTGAAATGGAAGAGAAATCAGAAGTCGCCGCCCGGGATGCCGACTTCGCGGAGCGGGACGACAAGCGGGCCACGCACTTGGGCGCGGCCGTGGATTCGGGAGAGATCGTCTATCTCCGTGCCGAAGCCACGCCGGCTCAACTCGAAGCCGTGCTGGTCGACTTGCGGTCGCGGCCGGAGATGGTCCGGTCGCTTTCGAGGGAGTCGCGAGTCGCCGGTCCCGTCGCGGACGGCGAAGTAGGCTTCTTCTTCGGTAAGGCAGCGCAGCTCATGAAGAAAAGCGCCGACGTTGCGCCCGGCCAGGCCCCCGCCGCACAAACCGCGGGGAGCGGTGCAGCCGGCGCTTCTCAAACGGCTGAACCCTTGGAGCCGTTCGAGGCGAACGTACAGAAGGCGAACGTACAGAATCGGCCGGCCGAGGCGCGGTCGGCCGGCGGCGCACGGGGCGCTGCTCAGTCGCAGAAAATGCAGGACGAGCCGGCTACGGCGAACACGGTCGAGAGCGATTCGGCTGCGAATCGTTCGCAGAACGCGCAAATGCAGCGGCGCGCGTCGGGGAAACCGGCGCAAGAAGGGCAAGAGATGCACGGGCAAATGCGACAAAGGGCCATCGACGCCACTCAGGCCGGCGGCACGCGCATGACAGGCCCGGGCGTCAAGACGGCAGACCGCAAGGCCCGACAACGCGGGCAGCAATCCGACGAAAGCTCCCCTCAAATCCCCACCGACGCCGCGATGGCCCCCGCGCAACAGGCGATGCCCGCCGGACAGGCCGCCGCCATGCCCGGCTACGGGTCGCCGTCCGCCGCGATGGCGAAAGGCAAGTCGCTGGCGGACGCTTCGGCCGACGCCGAGGCGCAAGCACACGTCAAGCGCCGCGTGGTCTTCGTGCTGCGTGCGGTGGGTCCGAATCCGAGCGCCGCCGAGAAGTCCGGCAAGACACAGGCTGTCGACGCCAAGGCAGCAGCCGCCAAGGCAGCACCGATGCGCGCCGAGGCCGCCAAGTCCGCTGAGTCCTCCAAACCCGCCGCAGCCGCCCCCGCCGCTCCCAAGTGACGCACTCGCGACGCAGAGCGTCGCGGAGGTGCGTTCCCACGGAGACCGTGGGAACGAGGA
>CAYTJV010000389.1:0-7577 GCA_964438165.1 uncultured Planctomycetaceae bacterium
GGCCAGGAAGGCCAGCAGCAATAGTCGGGTCTGACGGGCTCGACGTTGCCGCCTCGTCGCGGCGGTCGGTTTCGCCTCGGAGATTTCGATGTCTTCGGGCTGGTCCATCCCGTTCCTTTCTTTGTGTTCTTTCATATTACTTCGCTCGGTCCAGGGTTGACAGCCCAGAGGGCGGATATCAGGATAGAGTCGTGCATAGGGGGGAACTACCGATGCGACTCTGCCCTTGCTTGACCGCGTTGTGCTGCCTTTGGCTCGATTCGATGTCCTTTGCCGCCGAACCATCGGAGCTGCCCGCACTCACGTCGCTCAGCGACCGCTCATTGGCCTACCGCGTGCCGGAAAAGCCCTACGTGGTCCTCAAGCGGGCCGAGATCGAGGCCGTGGTGGTCGATAACCGCACGGTCGACGACGCCGTGCTGCCCGGCCACCGCGCGGGCTACAACGGCGTGGCGTCGCTCAAGCACGCCCGGCGGCAAGAGAACCTCTTTGTGCCGGCCGTGTCAGGCCTGAATTTCGAGCACATTCACGACGGAACCGTGCAGGAACGGACGATCCTCTTCGAGCCCCGCAACGCGCCCATGGAACTCCGCGCGATCGACCCCTTCACGGCCGAGCTGTACCAGAAGCCGACGCCTCACTACGGCCTGGAGAGCTGCACCCGCTACCGGCTGCTGGACGATGGCGCGATCGAAATGACCTTCGAGTGCACTGCCCGCCGAGCCGCGTTCCAGAACGGCTATGTGGGCCTGTTTTGGGCCTCCTACATCCATCGGCCGGAGTCGCTCGACATTCACTTCAAAGGCCACGCGGCCGACGGACCGGAAGGGGCGGAGTGGATTCGAGGCATCACGCCGGCGCACGGAGAGCTCTCCACGCACCTGACCACCGGCGACAATCGCATATTTCCGCACGACCCCAAGTTCCCGCTCACGCTGGTGTTCAATCTCTCGAAGCACCGCTATGCCCAACCGTGGTACTACGGCGTGAGTCACGGCATGGCCTTGGCGTTCGTGTTTCGGCCTCGCGATCAGGTGCGTTTCTCCCAGTCGCCCTCCGGCGGCGGCGAAAGGAACCCAGCGTGGGATTTCCAGTGCCTCATTCCCAACTACCAAGTGGGGAAGCGTTACCAGACGGTGATGCGGGCGATGTACCTGCCGTATGAGTCGCCCGAGCAAGTCGAGAAAGCCTTGGCCCGGCACTGCAAGGCGTTGGAATAGGGGTTAGGGGGCGGGATTAGGGATTGGGAACGAGGGACGAGAAGCGAGGAATACTTCACAAAACAACAAACGGGAGGACAGAGAACATGTCGAGAACTCCATTCATTCTGGCGTTGCTGCTCGGCGTGGGGCTGAGCGCGACATTGGCGCAGGAAGTGCGAGAGAAAAGCGGAACACGATCGACGGAAAAGAGCCCGGCAGGTCGGTCGGCAGCCCAAACCTCGCCTGCCCCAACTGCCGCTTCGAGTCCGGCGCCGGGCAGCCTTCCGTCGCCTTCGCCGGAGCGGAGCCGCACGGACAGCAGAGTACGGCAGTCGGAGCCCACGGGTCGATTCGCCGAGAGTCTGCTGAGACAGTACGACAAAAACAAGAACGGCGTTCTGGACAAGGACGAGTGGAGCCAGATGCAGAGCCGCTGGCACGAGGCCGACCGCAACGGCGACGGGACGATCACCCTGGACGAGATGATCGCGCACATGGCGCAGCTCGCTCGGCGAGGCTCCGAAAGGGCGAACTCGCTTGCTGCTCCATCTTCACCCCCAGCGGTTCGGGCATTGCCGCCGGTGAGCCGCGAAAGGCCGACTTTCGCGGGCGGCGAAATGCCTCAACCGGTCAGGGCGTTTCCGCCCTCCAATACAACGTTTGCCCGCCCCGCCCCCTCCGGCGACCGCTCCGGCACGCCCGAGAGACCGATCGACCCGCGGGCACCGCTGGTGTCGGTGCAGTTGGTGATGGTGGAGGTCGTCGCCGACGCCGCGGGCAAGACCGGGTCCGAGCCGCAACCGCCGGCGTCGTCCAATCTCGCAAAAGGACCGGCCACGCTCCCTTTCGACCTCTCCGGTCCAAGCGAAAAGATCCTCGAGGAGCTCCGCAAACTGGGCATGCGAGGGCGGTTGGACGTGATTTATCAAGTGCAATTGACTACCGTCGACCTGCAGAGCGCCTCGTTCCAGTTCGGCCAGTCGCAACCGCAAATCACTGGCGTCACGCTCACGCAGTTCGGTCAGAGCAATAGCGTCCAAATCATGCGCACGGGACTGATTGTGGAGATCCACCCGCGGGTCGCCGGAAACATGGTATGGATGGAGGTGGATCTCCAAGAGTCTCGGCTCGGCCGGAGTGAAGAGGGCGTCCCGATTTCGGTGCCCGCGAAAGGGGAAACGATCCGCGTCGCGCCGACTCACCAGCGCACCCTGAAAACCACGGTCCGCGCGCCCAGCGGCCAGACGATTGTGCTCAGCGGAATGACCGAGGACGACGGCCCACGAAAGCGTCAGCTAGCGGTCCTCGTTTGCCCCCGCATCATCCCTCTGAACCCGAGTGAGACCACTCGACCTGCGCGATGAGTACGTAGCCGAATTCGCCAGAATTCGGGCCGCTTTCGACGATGACTCCCGAAGTCTGGCGACTTCGGCTACACACGATAGCCAGACTTCCGAAGTCTCGGAGACTTCGGAAGTCTTCTTGTATCTGCGCGATGAATACAACGTGGCTGAGCGAGGTCTTCGCGACAGCCAAGCCGGTCGTGGGCTTGGTTCACATAGCTCCGCTGCCCGGCTCGCCGCGGTACGGCGGCGAAGTGCGGGCAGTCCGTGATGCGGTGCTGCGCGACGCAGAAGCACTGGTCGAAAGCGGGATCCACGGCCTATTGCTGGAGAACTTCGGCGATGCGCCGTTCTGGCCGCGGCGCGTGCCCGCGGCTGTCGTGGCCCATATCACTGCCCTGGCCGTTGAGTTGCGGCGACGTTTTGCGATCCCGTTGGGCATTAATGTTCTGCGCAACGATGGCCGCAGTGCCCTGGCGGTCGCGCATGCCGCAGGAGCGCAGTTTATCCGCGTGAACGTGCTTTGCGGCGCCCGCCTGACCGACCAGGGAATCCTCGAAGGGATCGCCCCGAAACTGCTCCGCGACCGTGCCCAACTCGGGGCAGACGTGAAGATTCTCGCCGACGTCGACGTCAAGCACTCCGCCCCATTGGCCCCGCGGCCGATCGAAGAAGAGGCGGAGGAAATGCTCGATCGCGGCGGGGCCGACGGGCTGATCGTCTCGGGAACCGCGACCGGTCGGCCCACCGATCCGGCCCAACTCCGCGCCGTTTGCACCGCTGCCCGCGGAGCCCCGGTGCTGGTGGGCAGCGGCGTCACCGCCGATAACGTGGCCGAGTATCTCCATTGGGCCGACGGTTTCATCGTCGGCACGTGGCTCAAGCGGGATGGACAGGCAACCAGCCCGGTCGATCCGCAAAGGGTCAGATCGTTGCTGGAGCGTGTGCTCCAGGCGTGAGCCGCCGGTTCACTGCAAACAATACGGTTACTTCCGGCAATTTGGGAGGATGATAATGGGACTCACGATCCGTATGTTGGCAATTTGGGCTGCTGGCTGCCTGCAAACCGCTGCGGCCGAGGAGTGGCCGCAGTGGCGGGGCCCCGGGCGCGATGGGGTGTGGCGCGAGACAGGAATCATCGACCGTTTTCCCTCCAAACAGATCGCCCTCAAGTGGAGGGCCCCGATCGCCAGCGGCTATAGCGGCCCTACGGTGGCGGCCGGACGCGTGTACGTCACCGATCAACTGACCAAGCCCACCGAGATCGAACGCGTCCATTGCTTCGAGTGGCAGACCGGCCGAACGATCTGGTCGCACTCTTACGAGTGCAAGTACGAGGGCTTCGGCTACCGGGCGGGCCCGAGGGCGTCGGTGCTCATCGACGACGGTCGCGCATACAGCCTGGGGGCGGCCGGGCACCTTGTCTGCCTCGACGCCGCGAAAGGGACCCTGCGGTGGCGGCGCGACTTGAAGGCCGAGTACAGGATCCGCATGCCCAACTGGGGCATCGCCGCCGCACCGATGGTCGAGGGCGATCTGCTGATCGTACAGATCGGGGGCGAGGGCGAGGCCTGTCTGTGCGCCTTCGACAAGCGCAGCGGCCAGCCGCGATGGAAGGCCCTGGCCGACGTCGCTTCGTACGCCGCCCCCATCGTCATCGACCAGGCCGCTCGCCGCGTGCTCGTCTGCCAGACCGGGGACCGGATCGTGGGCCTCGATCCCATGAGTGGCCAGCTCCTCTGGGCGTACCCGTTTCCCTGGGAAAGCTGGCCGATCGGAATCGCCACGCCGGTCGTTCACCGGGACCTGCTGCTGGTTTCCGACGCCCACCAAGGCACCATCCTGCTGCGACTTGGCCAACAGAAGGCGGGTGTGGAGAAAGCATGGCATCGCAAGGCAAAGGAGGTCCCCGGCGGCAAGGCATTGCACTGCCTTATTTCAACTCCGCTGATCGACGGCCGTCACATCTACGGGGCCGACGGCCGCGGCGTGCTGCGCTGTTTGCGGCTGGAGACGGGCGAGCAGGTCTGGGAAGACAAATCTGCCGTGCCGGAGGACAAGTTCGCCACGATCCACCTGGTTCGCAACGGCGAGCGCACGTGGCTGTTCAATGAGCGCGGCGAGTTGATCGTCGCGCAACTGACGCCGGACGGTTTCCGGGAGATCAGCCGGGCGAAGCTCATCGACCCCACGCGGGACCAAATGCCCGGCCGCCGCGGCGGCGTGACCTGGTCGCATCCGGCGTTTGCCTATCGGCACGTCTTTGCCCGCAACGACAAAGAGCTCGTGTGCGCCGATCTGGCGGCAAAGTAGGGCCGACTGCCGTTTGCGGCGATGCTGCTTTTCTGACAGTCAACAGCAGATCATCAGGAAAAGGCCTGCTCCAACTTGTCGAGCACGGCGCGTTCGCCTGCGGAGATCTTGTTGCCCAACCCGAGAAAGCCGCCTGCCGTTCGGGCAACGTCTTCGGCCAGACGCAGCAAATCTCGCTTGAGCTCCTCGACTTGCGGCTTGTCGAACTGCTGGCAGAGGCCCTGGATGTAGTGTCTCCAGGCTTCGAGCATCTCGGCGCCAGGACGCTTGTTTAGCCAGAATTCGAGCAGGGGGTAGCGGCCGTCCTGTGGCTGGATGCCGGCGGCCTGGGCGGCCGCGATGATCGCCTCACGCTCTTCGGCTTGTACTTTCCCATCCGCCCAGGCGACGAGCACCAGCGGCACGACCGCCATGGCGGCCAATGTCTCCGGCCCGATATCCAATTCGATCAAGCGATCCAGTACCGCCTCGTCGTGAATCCCGGAAACCTGGGCTAACTGGGCGCGACGATCCATTTTCTCCAGGCGTTCGTGAAATGCCTTCAGAAGCTGCTGATCCTGCTCGAAAAAGAAGGCATCCACAAGCTTGTTCGGGTCGCCCTTGCGGTAACCTGGCATTTCCTTGCCCTTTCCTGTGAGGTGATCGTTCCTTGGTGCCAATAGTACGCGGCAAGCACAGCCGTAAGTAGAATAGAAAGATATTTGCGTATGCTTGTTTAGTCCAGCCCCGAGCGATGCGGACGGGACGTTTCCTGTGCCACAATTGTGCATGGGGTCGCGGGCTGCCAGTTTGGGCCCGGGCGAACGACCATAACCCCAGGAATGAGTTATGCGGTTCCTAATCACAGGAGGGGCTGGCTTCATCGGGTCCCACCTTGCCGAAGCCTTGCTCCAATCGCAGCACCAAGTGCTCGTGCTCGACAACTTCTCCACCGGCCGGCAGCAGAACATAGCCCATTTGGAGGGGCACAAGGAGTTCGAGCTGATTTGCGCCGACGTGACTGACGAGGACATCACGCGCGATTGCGTGCGGAGCGTGGACCGCGTGTTCCACCTTGCCTCTGCGGTGGGGGTCCAACTCATCATCCAGGAGCCGGTCCGGACCATCGAGACGATCGTCGACGGCGCCGCGGCCGTGTTCGACGCCGCGGCGCGATACCGCAAGCCGGTGCTGTTCACTTCGACCTCGGAGGTTTACGGCAAGTCGCCGAAGGTTCCGTTTGCCGAAACCGACGACTTGGTCATTGGCTGCCCCACCTACCGCCGCTGGAGTTATGCCACGGCCAAGGCAGTCGACGAGTTCCTGGCCCTGGCCCATTGGCACCACTCCCGGCTCCCAGTCGTGATCGCCCGGTTATTCAACACGGTGGGCCCGCGGCAGAGCGGGCAGTACGGGATGGTCGTTCCCCGTTTCGTGCGCCAGGCCCTCTTGGGACGGCCGATCACCGTCTACGGCGATGGCTCGCAGACCCGCTGCTTCTGCCACGTGGGCGACGTGGTCAGGGCCCTGGTGCGGCTGTTGAACACGCCGGCGGCCTTCGGCGAGGTGTTCAACGTGGGCACCGACCGGGAAATCAGCATCGGCGAGCTTGCGGCCATGGTTCGCGCGATGACCAGCAGCCGCTCGGAAATCGTCTACGTGCCCTACCAAGAGGCCTACGGAACCGGTTTCGAGGACATGGAGCGCCGCGTGCCCGACCTGGCCAAGGTGAAGCGATTGATCGGCTACGAGCCGCAGTTCTCGCTCGAACAGACGCTACAGGACATCATCGAATCCGTCCGCGGCCAGTTGGATTCCGACCCGTAGGGTGACAAGGTGACAAGGTGAAGAGGTGAAGAGGTGAAGAGGTGAAGAGGTGAAGAGGTGAAGAGGTGAAGAGGTGACAAGGTGAACGGGCAACAAGGCAAGCGTTCGCCGTCACCTCTTCACCTTGTCACCTTGTCACCGCTCGACCTGCTCCCGGGCGCGTGCCACCAACTCGTTGAACCGCTCCACGTAGCGCTCGTGAACGGTTGCGAGGTGTTGGCGCACGGCATCGACTCGATCCGGATTGGCGAGCACGAGTTCCACCACGTCGCTGTCATCGCGTGCCCGGCCAGCGGCCACTTTGAGCTCGACAAGACCGGCAAGGTCGATGTACGTGAGGCGCCCAAGCTGGGCACCCAATCGTGAAGGATGGGGAATCGCGGTCGGAGCAGGCCGGGACGCGGTGCCGGGGGTAGCGCCTTCGGGGAGGATGTCGACGTTTACGTCCGATTCCTTGTGGCGGAGTTTGGGCCAAATCCCGCCACGCGAGGGCAAGACGTCGAAGCCGCTCACGGCAGCCACGCGCAGCAACTCATCGATGGCGCCGGCGGGCACCACGATATCCACGTCCTGGGTGATGCGACCCATGTACCCGTGCCGCCAGACGGCCCAGCCACCTGCCACCACGGCTTCACTTTTCATGGCGCGCAAGAGGCGATCAAGCGCGTGGATGACTCGACCATAACGCCCAGGCAAGTCCTGGGGCTCCAGCATGGTGTTCCTCCCGGCGCGGAGCAAGTCCGCCAGCTCAAGTTGGGCAGCAAGCAGTTCTGCCGTGACGACGCTCATCGTCGGTCTCCCCCCAAGGTGACAAGGTGAAGAGGTGACAAGGTGAAGTGGAAAACGTCCGCCCCTATTGCGTCACCTTGTCACCTTGTCACCTTGTCACCTTGTCACCTTGTCACCTTGTCAC
>CAYTJV010000390.1:0-7561 GCA_964438165.1 uncultured Planctomycetaceae bacterium
AAGTGCGGATGGGTCCAGATGGACTTGGAGACGCCGGGCGTGGAATCGTCGAGGTGATAGTCATCTTTGGTGCGGATATCCGGAATGTAGGCAAAGTAGAAAACGGCTGAGAGCGCCAGGACGACGAACCCCACGATGACGTAAGGAATATAGAGCGTCTCGCTGCCGGTGCTCTTTCCCGCGGCATCCGTGGAATAGAAGAACATGCCGCCCACGATCGGCCCGAGGAGCCAGCCGATGCCGTTGCAGGATTGGGCGAGATTGATCCGGGTGGCCGCGTAGCGCTTCGGCCCGAGGACCGTCGTGTAGGGATTGGCAATCGTTTCCAAGAACGTGAGTCCGGCCGCGATCGCGCAAACCCCCACGAGGTACGCGACGAACGCGGCGGTCGGGGACACGCTGCCGGCCTTCGCCATCGCGTTGATCTGCGTGGCCGGCCAGAACCAGAACCCGCCCGCCGCCACCATCGTCAGACCCACGATAATTCCGCCCTTGTATCCTATCTTGACGGCCAGCCAGCCGGCGGGCAGCGCCATCAGGAAGTAACCGAGGTAATGCGCGAACTGCACCCAGGCCGACTGGGACTTTGTCAGGCCCAGTTCATCCTGGAAGTGCTTGTCCATCACGTCGATCATGCCGTTGCAGAGTCCCCACAGGAGAAAGAGCGAGCTGACCAGCATGAACGTGAAAGCCAAGTTCCTTCCGTCCTCCATGACGAATAGGCTTGTCTTTTCGGTGGTCGCGGCGTCGTTGGTGCTGCTCAGAGTCGACATAGGTTCCTCGCTACTTGTCCCCGGGGTGGGGTATCTCGGTTAGAGGCACGCCTAAGCGGCCCTAACACAAATCCCTTCTCTCCTTGCGGTAGAGGGGGAGGGGTTCTTTTGTCTTGTTGGGGCTCGCAAGAGCCCTTGATTATGGCAGGGAATTTGGCGAATGCAACGCTTGCACTCCGGGATCGCCAGACGGTTCTCGCCGCTGGGGGGGCGGGATGGTGGTCCATATCACGGACAGAGGAGTTGGCGCGACTGCCTGCCGACATCCGGATAAGCATCAAGCGCCGAGGAGAAAAGACCCATCGGATGGAATTCATCCAGATTCCCTTCGAGCAACGGTTCTGGATCAGACGCGATGGAAAGAAGTCTACGAAAATGCCAGAGGCTACGGCAAGTCAGGTGGCGGAGCAGATTCGGCGCTGGCTCGTGGGAAGTCTCGATCTCAAGGAACAGGAATCGCGATGTGTCGCGGTCTCCCGACCGCGACGCGGGGCCGACCGAAGGTTTTCCTTGGTCACCAGGAGACCTACGGTCGTGGCCTCGGCGTGGTCGGGAGACCCGCGCCGAGCGCTGCGCGGATCTCAATCGGCGCTCGGATTGTCCTCGGCAAAGAGAGCCTCGATGTCGCGCGAGCCATGGATGACTCGCACGATCTCGATGCCACGCGGTACTGCCCGGTAAAACACCAGGTACTTGCCGTGGTCATCCCTGTTGGCGTTCGGCGTGGCGCTCGCGGACCTCTCGGCGGATACCCTGCCAATCGTCCGGAGTCATGGGCGTCGACTCCCCGCTATTGAGGCCTTTCAGAATCGCCGCTTCCAACGACTCTCTTGCGCGACGGTTCTGCTCTGCACGGATTTCCCGTTTCTCATTTTCCATCTGACGATCGACCGCTCTGGTCGTTCGGCCCGGAGGACGGCATCGCGGAGCCGAGCCAGCCCTTGCGCTTGAAGTACCACAACATGCCGGCAGTCACTAGGGCCATGAGCCCCAGCGCGAACGGGTAGCCGCAGTGCCATCGCAGCTCCGGCATGTTCCATGGTGAGTGGTCGGGCGAGAAGTTCATGCCGTAGAGCCCGGCGATGAACGTGAGCGGCATGAAAATGGTGGCAATGACCGTGAGCACCCTCATGATCTCGTTGGTGCGGTTGCTGACCGTGGTCAGGTAGTAATCGCGCAGGTCCGAGCACATCTCGCGGTAGGTTTCCGTGAGGTCGACGATCGCGATCACATGGTCGAGGCAGTCGCGCAGGTGCAGCCGGGTCTCCGGCGTGATGAGGGGATGGGGGTCGCGGGCCAGGGAGTTGAGCGCCTCGCGGTGGGGCCAGATCGCCCGGCGAAGCATCAAGAGGTCGCTCCGCATGTCATGGATGCGGTGCATGGTTTCGCGAGGCTCGCTTTCGGTGACCTGCACATCGAGGGTTTCCAGCCGCTCGGCGTACTGTTCGAGCACGGGGAAGTAGCCGTCGACCACGGCGTCGAGCAACGCGTAAGCGAGATAGTCGGCCCCTGCTTTGCGGATCTGGCACTGCCCTTTGCGGATCCGTTGGCGGACCGGGTCCAACGAGTCGCCCCCGGGCTTGTCTTGCAGCGACAGCACGAAGCCGTGACCGGCAAACAGGCTCAATTGCTCGGTCTCCAGCCGCTCGCCGAAGCTCACCATGCGCGCGATTACGAACAAATGCTCCCCGAACTCATCCACTTTCGCCCGTTGGTGGGTGTTGAGCACGTCTTCGAGGGCCAATGGGTGTAGCCCGAACAGGTTGCCCAACGCGGCCACGATCTCCGCGTCGCCCAATCCTTCGACGTCGACCCAAATCACCGGGTAGCGGTTCCTCAACTCGCGGATCTCGTCGACCGTCTGCACCTTGCGTTCGAGCAACTCGTGCTCGCCATAGGCCATCACGCGGATGGCCGATGGAGGGGATCCCGGAATCGAGGTGAGCAGCCCCGGCGCAGTCCCCGGCGGCGTGCGGCGGCGCACCCGCAGGTGCTTTGCATGATACCGACGATGATTGCGACGCGTCATACCACTTCCCGATCGCGAAGCCAAGCGTAATGCTCGGGCAGGCTCTGCCAGCACTCGTCGGCCATTCGGGCCAGCCACTGCTCTTCGCGCGCGCTCATGCCGAGTTCCCGCGTGGAGGAGGCCCGCACCGCGTTCTCCACCTCGTACACGGTGGTCACGCCCGGAACGACGGCCGTGATGGCGTCGTTGGTGAGAATGCACTGGAGCACGAGCCGGGCCAGGTCGTTGTGTTCCTTCTTGCCGGCGTCCATCACGGGGAATTTAGCCGCGCTCTTGAAGAGGAAGCCGCCCACGAAGGGCTTGATGGTCACCAGGCCGACGTCCTTTTCGCGGACCGATTGGAAAACGCTCTTCGTGGTGTCGGAGTGCCAGCCCTGGACCATGTCGCCCTCGACCACGCTGTCTCGGGCCGGCTTCTGACCTTTCTCTTTGGTCTTGGCCGTACAGGGGAAGACGACCATTTCGATTTCGGGGAATCTCTCGATGACGTGCTGGATCCAGGGCCGAGTGTGCGACGAGATGCCGAAGTGCTTGGCCTTGCCCGCCTGGTGGATCTTCTGGTAGGCATCGATCCAGACGGCCACTTCGCCGTCCGTGTGGCCGCCGCGCTGGAGGGCCTGGACGCGCCAGATATCGAGATAATCGGTTCCCAGCCGCCGCAGGCACTCGTCGACGTTGTGTACCAGGGCCTTGACGTTGCTGTTGGCCGGGTTGCGCGGGCCGAGGCGGTGGTCGTCGGCGCCGATGATCATCTTGTCGCGGCGCCCCTTGAGTGCCGCCCCGTAAGCGAGGCACTCGGCGGCCGTGGTGATGTCGAGGTAGTTCACGCCGGCGTCGATGCAGGCACTCACCACTTCAGTGCGGTTCTTGACCACGTCGGCCGGCACCTGGTCATTGGCGAACGTATCCCACGCGCCGCCGCCCCCGCGGTCCTTCCAATGCCCGCCGAGGCTGATCTCCGAGAGCATGAGGTTCGTCTTGCCCAGGCGGCGGTAGCGCATCTTGGGGTTGTAGTTGACGATGTTTTTGGGATCCGGCTTAGAGCCCGTCGCTGCGAGGGCATTTCCGGCCACGGCGCAGGCCACCAACGCCGATCCCTCACGCACGAATTGCCGCCTGTCGATCGGATGAGCCATGGACGGACCTCCCAAGAAAACGCTCTGCCGAACTACGATCGCCACCGCCAAGATAGCCCAATGGCAAGGCCGGTGCAAGCAGGGAAGGCCAAGCCACTTGCGTTCGGGCGACTCATACGGCATCCTATACGGCGAAGTTCTCGGTGTACCCGAGAACGGCCGGCTTCGGCGTCGTGCCGAACACTGCAACACCAACGATGACTGAGGGCTGGAGAATGACTGCTCGACTGGCTTGGATCGCCGCCGTGGCGGGTCTTTCAGGTATCGTCACCGACGCGCGAGGGCAGGATCTCGTCTTGGCCGAACGCGGCCAATCGGCCTACCGGATTGTGGTGGCCGACGATGCCTCGCCGTCCACCAAGCACGGGGCTCAGGAATTGCAGGCGTTTCTCCAGCAGATGACCGGGGCCAAGTTGCCGGTTGTCTCGGACCGCGAGCCCCAAGGACCGAAGGAAATCGTTGTCGGGCAGAGCTCGCGACTGGGCCAGCTCAAGGCGGACGTCAATTTCCAGGAGTTGGGGAAAGAGGGCTACGTCCTTCGCACCGTTGGCTCGCATTTGGTGATTGCCGGCGGGGCGCTGCGGGGCACGATGTACGGCGTCTACGGCCTGCTGGAGGACCATCTCGGCTGCCGCTGGTTCGCCCCGGGCGTGAGCCGCATCCCCAAGTGCGAGCGACTGGTCCTCCAGAAGATCGACGAAAAGAAGATCCCCGTGCTGGAATATCGGGAGCCGTTCACCTGCGATTGCTTCGACGGCGACTGGTGCGCACGCAACCGGGTGAATTCGTCCAGCGGCCGGCTGGAGGCCAAGCACGGCGGCAAGATCCGCTTCGGCAACGGCTTCTTCTGCCACACGTTTGCCGGCCTGGTGCCGCCGGAAAAGTACTTCAAGGAGCACCCCGAGTATTTCTCGCTCGTCAAGGGCAAGCGGCAGAACGGCTACGCGCAGCTCTGCTGCACCAACGAAGACGTGATCCGCCTCTGCACCGAAGGCATCCTGGCCGGGATGCGGGCCGACCCCGAGGGGTTCGTCTTCTCGGTCTCCCAAAACGATACCGACCTGCACTGCGAGTGCGACAAGTGCCAGGCCATCGCCAAGGCCGAGGATTCCCAAGGAGCCCCGGTGCTCGCCCTAGTCAACCGCGTGGCGGAGGCCGTCGAAAAGCAGTTCCCGGACAAGGCCGTGGAGACGCTCGCCTACCAGTGGACCCGGCGGCCGCCGAAGACCATGCGGCCACGGCCCAACGTGATCGTGCGCCTGTGCTCGATCGAGTGCTGCTTCTCGCACCCGTTGGCCACGTGCGACAGCCCGGCGAACCAAACGTTCGTCAAGGATCTTCAGGGCTGGGCCAAGATCTCCCAGCGGCTTTGGATCTGGGACTACGTGACCGACTTCTCGCACTACCTGCTGCCGTTTCCGAACCAGCGGGTCCGCGACGACAATATCCGGCTCTTCATCGCCAATAACGTGAAGGGGATCTTTGAGCAGGACACCTACAACACGCCCCAGGGCGAGTTGTCCGCGTTGGGCGGGTACATGACCGCCAAGTTTCTTTGGAATCCGGGGTACGACGAGAACACGGCGATGAACGAGTTCCTCGATGGTTTCTACGGCAAGGCGGCCAAGCCGATCCGGCAGTACCTCGATCTGATCCACGACTGGGTCCAACAGAAGAACATCCACGTAGTCATCTGGGCTCCGCCCTCCAGTCCGCATCTTACGACCGAGTTGCTGCAGAAGGCCGATGCCCTCTGGCAAGAGGCCGAGAAGCTCACGGCCGAGGAGGCCGACGTGCTTCGCCGCGTGAAGGTTTCGCGGATAAGCGTCGACTACGCGATCGCCGAGCGGGCCCGGCGCGAAGCCGGCGACCCCGCCACAGCGTCATCGCCGCTGGTCGTCCTGGCCAAACAGCGCTTCGCGCCGTTCATGGAGACGCTCAAGTCGAGCGGGCTCACCAACTTGAGCGAAGGGCAATCGCTCAACTCCAACGACTACCGAAACGGTTTGGCAAAGGCACTCCACATCGATTCCGGACCGTCGGACCGCCAGTAGTAGTTTACGGCCGGATCGCGGATCCCGTTCCGTGTACATGCCATCTGCGGTAGAATGGAGTAGGGAGTCGGATTGATGAACCGTAAGAAATTCTCTCGCCGGTGCCTGTTGCGCGACGCCTCCGCGGCCCTCATTGTCGGTGCGACGGTGCCCTATGTCTTTACCGCCGACGCCGAGGAGCGGGCCAAGCCGCGATTGAAGAACGACCGCCTTCGCATCGGCTCGATCGGGATGCGCTACCAGGGGACGGTGATCGCCGAGAAGGCCCGGGCCCATGGCGACATCGTGGCCATTGCCGACGTGGACCGGCACGTGCGCGAGCAGGCCCGGGCGAGCTTCGGCAGCACGCCCGCCATCTACGAGGACTATCGCAAGCTGCTCGATCGCAAGGACGTGGACGTGGTGACGATCGGCACGCCCGATCACTGGCACGCCAAGATGGTCATCGACGCCTGCCTGGCGGGCAAGGACGTTTACGTGGAGAAGCCGCTCACGCTGACCATCGACGAAGGGAAGGCCCTGGTGAAGGTCGTGCAGAAGACCGGGCGCGTGGTGCAGGTCGGCTCCTGGCAGCGGAGCGACCACCGCTTCCGCCTGGCCTGCGAGCTGGTGCGCCAGGGCCGGATCGGTAATCTCAAGCGGGTCGAGGTGATCCTTGGCAAGAACGTTTTGGGTGGCCCGTTTCCCGCCAGCGAACCGCCGCGCCATCTCAACTGGGACCTCTGGCTAGGCCAAACGCCCGCCGTGCCTTACATCGAAGAGCGATGCCACTACACGTTCCGCTGGTGGTACGAATACTCGGGCGGACAGATGACCGACTGGGGCGCCCATCATATCGACATCGCCCAGTGGGGCATCGGGGGCGACGCTTCGGGCCCGGTCGAAATCGACGGCAAGGCCGAATTCCCCGACGTACACGACGGCTACAACGTCGCCACGAAATTCTCCGCCCGGCTGCGTTACGCCAGCGGCGTGGAGATGGTGATCGACGACGAAGGCCGAAACGGGGTCACGTTCGAGGGAGAGAGCGGCCGGGTGTTCGTCAACCGGGGGACGATCGCCGGCAAGCCGCTGGAGGGCCTTCGAGAAGACCCGCTGGCCCGCGAGCAGTTCAAGCTCTACGCCCACGACAACCTCGCCCGGCCGCCGCGCATGGGCAAGCTCGATTCGATCGTCAACCACATGGGCAACTTCTTCGAGTGCGTCAAGGACCGCAAGACGCCCATTTCCGACGTCGTCTCGCAGCACCGCTCGGCAAGCGTCTGCCACCTGGCGAACATCTCCATGCGTCTGGGCCGCAAGCTGACCTGGGATCCGGCCAAAGAGCAATTCCTCGGCGACGACGAGGCCAACCGCCGGCTCAGCCGGCCGCAGCGTCCGCCGTACGAGATCCGGCCATTATCTCGGGCAGTGTGCCGGTCGGGTGGCACGCCCTGAGGCTCTGCGAAGGGCGTGGGAAGCCGTTTGACCCACGAAGCCACGCCCATCGAAGACTCTGGGCGTGCCACCGGACACGTCACTCTCTGTCGGCTCTTTCCGGCTTTCGTTCTTTCGGGTTTTCGTGATTCG
>CAYTJV010000391.1:0-7551 GCA_964438165.1 uncultured Planctomycetaceae bacterium
ATCGCCAAACGTGACGGTCACCTCGTTGCCTTCCGAAACAACCCGAATGCGGGGGTGCTGCGTGGGCAAGAGCATGTGATGATCCAGTTCGGCCAGGATCGCGTGCAGGGTGTCGCGCAGGGCCACGAAATCGACCACGTAGTGGTTCTCGTCGAGCGGTCCCTGAACCTCGGCGGCCACGCGGTAGTTGTGCCCGTGCAGCCGTTCGCACTGGCCGCCTGCAAACGTAATGAAATGCCCGGCGCTGAAGACCAATTCGTCTTTGGCAATGCGAACGCGATACGATTCCATGGCAGGTGAATTATAGGCCCGCCCAAAGGCAATCTCCAAGGTGAAGCTCACGCGGCGCCGAGGTCCATGTCCTCGCCGAAGTAGTATTTGCGGGCGTCGGCGTTGCCGAGGACTTCTTCGCGCGTGCCGTGGCAGAGGACCTGTCCGGCGCGAATCACGTAGCTGCGGTCGGTGATCTTCAGCGTCTCGCGGACCTGGTGGTCGGTGATCAGGATGGCGATCTCCTCGTCGCGCAACCGGCGGATAATTGCCTGGATGCTGTCGATCGTCACCGGATCGATCCCGGTGAAGGGCTCGTCGAGGAGGATGATTTGCGGGTTGGAGACCAGGGCGCGGGCGATTTCCAGGCGGCGCCGCTCGCCCCCGGAGAGCGAGATGGCCAGCGACTTGCGCAAATGGAGGATGTCGAACTGTTCCAAGAGCTCTTTGCAGCGCGCCTTGCGCTCGCGCCGGCCCATGCCCAGAAGTTCCATCACGGCCAGGTGATTGTCTTGCACGGTGAGCTTGCGGAAGACGCTCGATTCCTGGGCCAGGTAGCCCATTCCGCCTTCCCGGGCCCGGCGGTACATGGGCCAGAGGGTCACGTCGACGCCGTTGAGGGTGACCTTGCCGGCGTTGGGCTCGATCATGCCGCAGGTCATGCGGAAGGTGGTCGTTTTGCCCGCCCCGTTCGGGCCCAACAGGCCCACGATCTCTCCGGCACGGACCTCGAAATCGACGCCGTCGACCACGCGGCGACGGCCGTACATCTTCACGAGTCCTTCCGCTTGAAGCATCGACCACCTCCGTGCTCGATCGGACAAGCGCGACCGGCGGTCGCGGCTTTATGTCTTATCGTACGGCTTGCATGCGGGCAAAGTTCGGAAAACAGGGGAACCAAATTCCATTGGGAAGCCAAGGCCACCCCTGGGTGCCCGGGATCGCATCCCACGAGTGCGGCCAATAAATGAACAGGGCCTTGCCGATCAACAAGTCGCGGTCGACGTGGTACTGTGGGCCGCGCTGCTCCCAAAGCCGGCTGTCCATGCTCTCCGGGCTGTTGTCGCCCAGCGCGAGGAACTGGTCTTGCGCCAGATGGAAATCGACCTGCCGGCGCTGCTTGAAGACGTCCCAGACGGCCGGGCTGGACAAAAACTCGGCGAGCTTCTCCTCAACATCGTCGGAGCTGTAGAAATAGGGGAACTCGCCCGCCGACGTGTCGTAATCGCACATCGGCGAGTTGCTCGCCCCCCGCTGCGCGATGTAATAGATGTCGCGGAACAGCTTGATATGGCTGACACGCACGGCGGCCTGCCGCGAGCCGATGCGAGCCGGCTCGAGGTCTTCGGCTTGGGGCCGAGAATCGTCCAGCGGCCAGTAGCTCGTGGAAGCACCGAACGACACGGGGGAGCCGTCGACCCACAACAGGAGCCGCTGGTCGACGTTGGCAAAGCGGACGTGGTGCTTCCCCGGCCCGCGGCATTTGGTCGGCGCGCTGGGATAGAACTGCTGGAGGCCGTCGACCGACAGCGTGGCTTGGCCGGTGGCCAGGTCGATCTCGCAGCGGAACACGGTTCCCGCCTTCACCAGGGCCATCAAGAACTGCCCGCTGCCTTGGTCCGCGCTAACCGTGCACTCAAGGGCCAGGTCGCCCACCCAATGCCAGCCGAGCCTCTCCGGACCGGGGACCTCGCCCAGGCCCAACGGATCGGCCGGGGAGTTTTGGGCCCGCCGCCGCGTCTCGGTCCGCTCCGTGTTATACGGAGCAAAGTCGGTGATCAACTGCCCTCGCACACTCCCCGGCGCGAGCTCGGCGCCGCTCTGCAACCTCTGCCAGTCGTTGTACGAAGGCACGGCATGCCGGTAGTGGAGCCACTCGTCGCGCTGGGCGGTGCCCTCGGTGTAGAACGACTTCAAGTCCTCCGAGGCCCTCCACGGGCCGGACTGGCGGCCGGTTGAGGAGACGGGGCTCCACCGCGCGGGCAGGCCTTGGCGCACCAGGTGCGGCAGGACATAGTCGTTGTCGTACACGGGCTGCAACATGGCCAGGACTTTTTCCGGCGGCTTCTGGGCGATCGCGATTTGCTCCTGCCCGTCGGGCCGGGAAAACAGGTCGCCATGCCGGATCGAGAGCGTCTCGTTCGGCGTGCCGACGATCCGCTTGATGTAGTTGGTCTTCGCCCCGCCGGGGTACTTGAACACGGCCACGTCAAAGCGATCCGGCTGGCCGAACTGGTAGGGAAACTTGGCCACGATGATCCGATCGCCCTTGAACGAGGGATACGATTTCCTCTGCGGATTACTGGCGGCGATGTCCATCGGGAAGCGGCACATCGGGCACGTTCCCGAGACCACCTCCTGGTTCGTCAGTTGGTTGGTGCGCGCGTCGACCTCGCTGCTGGCGTTCACCTGGTAAGGATAACCGCATTTGGCGCACTGGACGTCCCGGTGGCGTCCCATCAGGGTCGGGGCCATCGAGCCGGTGGGAATGACGAACGCCTCGGCCTCGAAGGTCCGAAACAGAAACGCGAGCACGAAGGCCACGACTACCGATTCCACAAGCTCGCGGATTGCCGCCGACGACATCCATGACTGCGATGCGCTGGTCGGGGCTGTATCGGCCTTCCGGACCTTCTCTCGGCGCGAAGCCGGACCTCCCAATCCGCCCGCCGGAGACTTGCTCACTACATTCCCGTCAGCCGCACCGGATTTCCGCTTGGTCATTGGTTTTTCCAATTTCCTATTACCTCTCTTCGCACGAGGCTGCCGTCCCCGCTACTACCATGATTCTACGACGAAACGTTCCCAAGGGGTACGCCGACACTGTAGGGAACGCCCTCCGTGGCGTTCCGTGGCCTCGAAAGCGGGGTTCCCTGGTCGCATCCCGGAACGCCACGGAGGGCGTTCCTACAGGCTGTTCGGTCAACCGAATTTGTTCAAGCTTATTCTCGCGCGGTTCCTCGGCGAATATAGCGAATTGCGGCGAAGTCCGGAATGCGGAACCGCCAACCACCCATTTGGACCCACCGGATGGGGAGATGCACGAAAAACGGCTTTCCGACAAGCGCATCTTCGGCCAGGGCCGGGCCTTGGGGCCAGGTGCGGCTGTCGTCCGAGAAGGGAGCGTTATCGCCAAGCACGAACAGTTCCCCGCCGCGGTCCATCGAACCTAAGGCTAATTTACACCCTGCCAACTGCCCATTTGGGGTATCGTAATGAATATCCCGGGACACACACAACTGGTCCAACTCCACTTCGAGCCCTTGACTCCCCAAAGCGAAGGGGTGCGGACTCGGCTGCCAGTTGGGCTGCGGCCTGTGATACGGAAGCGCGACCACGGTGCGACCATCGAGCGCCGCGAGAAACTGCTGGTCGACCAGGGAGACGTCGACTTGGAGAGGCCAGCGGCGACGAGTCGATATCTCCGATCCCGGGATTTCCATGGGTCGCCCACTGTGGAGTAGCTCGCTTCGTTGCCCAGCCGAATCGATCCGCAGCAGGAACTCCTCTCGGCCGTCCGTGGCTCGCACCCAGAGCCAGCCCGGACCCGCGGCCCGCACCCAACGAAACGACAACCTCAAGTCGGCCGTGGGGCGAATCGAAGCGGCCGGCACGCGGTGGCCTTGGTTGTAGGACGATTCGGTCAGCACGGGCCCTTCTTTCACCTTGCCCGGGTGGCCAGGCACGCGACGCCAATGGCGGTAGCTCAGCCAATCAATCGCCCCCGGATTTGGGCTTGCCGAATGAAGGAAACGTCCATCCTCATAGGACCAAAGACTGTCCTTGGCGTCGGGCTGCCAGCGAGATGGGACGTGCGTGCTGCGATGGGGCACGCAGCGGGCGTCGTACACAAGGATCGAAGTTGCCCGTTGCTGGTCGAGGGTCTTGCGGGCGATCTCGCCGTCGATGTATACGTCGCCGTCGCGGATCTCCACCGATTCCCCCGGCAAGCCGACGACGCGCTTGGTCGACAACTCGCTCTCCCGGCCCGGCGTGCGCAAGGCAACCACTTCCCACCGCCGCGGCTGGCGGAGATCAAACGTCCCGAGGTGAACCAACACGCGGTCGCCGGGAAGCTCCGGCCAGTCGCGCACGTCGTTGCCCGAATAGCCGCAGTTAGGGCAGACGGCCCTCGGATCGGATGCCTGCCGATCGCACCCGCAAACGAAAGCGAAACTGCATTCGCCGCAGACGATGTCTCGGTGCGGCCCCAAGAGCGTCTCGGCCATCGACCCGCTATCGACGTAAACCGTAACCGGCATTCCCTCCAGGTACCACGTGCGCCAGACGATCACACCGATGAGAGCGGATATCGCGATTTCCGTTGCACGACGAAGAGAGAGCGGCGATCCCCTCCCTGGAAGGGGCGAAGGCCGGGCTCGCGGTTGCATCGAGACATGACTCCGGATATGGTAACGTTTGTTCGGACCAAGGGTTGCATCGAGACACGTATTGTACAGTCAGTTGACTCACTCGTGGGCATCCCGCGTTCGCAGAATGCACGGCTGTTCTATCGGGCATCGTATCAGAGGCTCGACGATGCGAGGCTGTTGCTTGGGTTGAAACGCACGACTGCAGCCGTCTACTTGGCCGCTTACAGCATAGAATGTATTTGGAAAGCACTGATCCTCTCCTTGGTTCCTGGCGAAAAGGAGGAAACGATCCTGAAAAGCTTTCGTGGTCGGCAAGCGCACCAGTACGATTGGCTGAAAAAACGGTATTTCAAGCTCGGGGGCGCTGCGGTTCCAGCCGAGCTTGCACCCGACCTGGCGCGCGTGAATTGGTGGGCGACAAACATTCGGTATTCGTCCGGAACGATCAAAGCGACCAATGCGGCCGCTTTCCTGGAATCGGCGAATCGCATCGTTATTTGGGCAGACGGAAGATTTTGATCATGGCACGCACTCCTAAGAAAAACGCTAAGAATAAGAAACAGGATCGGCGGGTTCAGCAAATCCTCGACGTCCTAGCCGAGTACCGGCAGGCCCATCCGAAGGCAAAGATCGACGCGTACCGGCAAAACGTCGTATCAATTCGGATTAGGATTATCGATCCCGACTTCCAAGGTGTCGACTGGGTCGAGCGCGAGCGCGAGATCTGGCCAATCCTGGAGAAGTTGCCGGAGGATGTGCGGGCGGACATCACGTTCCTTCTCTTGCTGACGCCCGCGGAGAAAAAGACGTCTTTCGCAAATATGGAATACGAAGACCCAATCCCCTCGCCGCTGCCGCGGCTCTAGACGACGGGATCGTGTGGTCTCTCTAGTGCGCATCATGTAGCCGAATTCGCCGGAATTCGGGCTGCTTCCAGTGACGACTCCCGAAGTCTGGCGACTTCGGCTACAAGTCCACGCCGTCCCGCGAACATTCAACCGTACGTCCTATTCCGGCAGCGGCTGGTCTTTCGTTTCCGGGGCGAACGGGAGCACGGCGATGCCGACGAGAAACACGGCGCACATCGTCACGCCCACGTAGCGCATCGGCTCGGCGAACCCGGAAAACACCTTGCTCGTCAGCAGTCCAAGTCCGAGCGGGCCGGTGGCGGCGGCGAATCGGGCGATGTTATAGCACAGCGACGTGCCCGTGCTCCGCAGCCGCGTGGGGAACAACTCGGGGAAGTAGATCGCGTAGCCGCCGAACACCGAAAGCTGACAGAACCCGGTCAACGGGACCATCCAGAACACGTCGGCGGCGCTATCCATGAAGAGAAAGGCCACGATCGTGCTGGCCATGGCGGCCAGGAAGAAAATGGCGAACGCCGGTCGCCGGCCGATCCGCTGGGTCACGCGGCTGAACACGTAGATCCCGAAGAACGCGCCGATATTGAACAGCATCGAAGTGATCGCGCTCCACCACCCGGCTTCCTGGCCGATCCGCTTGTCGCGAAGCGAGATCCGCTCGACATGTTGAGCGACACCCTCTGAAGGGTGCGGGGACGGATTGAGGTATTCCATCCGTCGCCGCCGGTCCGCCGAGGATTGGCCCGGCCGATCGTCCGCGGGCCGATCCAAGGCCGCCAAGACCGCTTCCGGCGAGACGGTTCGGCCTTCGCCGTGCAGCCTCAAGACGGCGGCGACGATCTCTTGCGGATCGTTGTCGATGGCGGTGAGGCTGAGCAGCTTCTGCGGCGGGAGTCTGTCCTTGGCTTCCCCGATGGCCGTGGCCGATTGCAGCAGGAGGGAGACGAATTGTCGATCTTTCTCGGCCTCGCCCTGCTGGCGGGCTTCCTCCTCGGAAATCTTGCGGAAGATCGAACGGTTCAGATCGATCATGAAGAACCCGATGCCCCAGAGTCCAACCACGCCCGCGGAAGCCAGCAACATGCCCACGATGACGCGTCGGCGCCAGTGCGGATCGCCGAAGATTTCCCGCAGCGAGCCGGCCTTGCGCTTGCCCGCGCCTTCGGCCATCATTTTCTTCCACCGCTCCGGCTCTTCAAGCCGGGTCATCACCAGGATCGACAAGAGCGCGGGGAAGATCCCGACGGCGAACATCCATCGCCAGGCGCTGGGAGCGGCCGCCGGCAATTGTCCGGTGCCCTCCAGGTAGTTGAACCCCATGGCGATCAGGGCGGCCGTGACGTTGCCCACGGCCGAAAGGGCCTGGAGCATCCCCAACGCAGGCGCGCGTGCCCGATCGGGCATGACTTCGGCGACCAGCGAGACCCCGACGGCGAACTGCCCGCCCACCCCCAGCCCGGTCATGAAGCGGTAGAGGATGAAATCCCACACCGTGAAGGCGAACCCGCTCAAACCGGTGAACACCGAGTAGGCGAGGATCGTCCAGACCATGGTCTTCGCCCGGCCCATGCGATCCCCCATGATCCCGAAGATGATCCCGCCGGTCGCCCAACCGATGAGCAAGAACGACGTGGCCAGGGTGGTGTACATTTCGACCTTGGGATCGGCCGGCGCCGCCTGGAGCAGCTCGGTGACGGCCGGCTTCCTGGCATTGGCGAACAACTGCTGATCCAGGCAGTCGAACAGCCACCCCAGCGTGCAGACCGTCAAGACAAACCAGTGATAGCCGTTCAACTCGCGATGCCAGGGCCGCGGTGCTTCGTTCATAGGGCTCCCCTCGGGGTGGAAGTACCTCAATGTCTTAATCGAAACGCGGGACAACCGCAAGCGCAGCGGGCGGGCCTATGGGGCGAGTCCTCCTGAAAGACTGGACGCTCGTCCCTGATTCGCTGCGCTCGGCGCGGGTCTCCTGACCCCGCCGACTCCCTGACCGAAGGTCTCCCATTTCCTCTGGAGACCTTCGGTCGGGCTCTGTGCGGGGT
>CAYTJV010000392.1:0-7542 GCA_964438165.1 uncultured Planctomycetaceae bacterium
TTTGGCCCCCGGTATTCGCGCAACGTCGCGCTGGCGTCAGGCATTCCGCGGCCGGGGTCCTCGAGGGCAAAGGCCTACTCTTCGTGGGGCACTCCGAGGCGGGCAAGTCGACGACGGCAAACATGCTCGACGGCAACGCGGGGATCCTCTGCGACGACCGGAACGTCGTGCGGCGCTGGCCCGAGGGGTTTCGAGTCCACGGGACGTGGAGCCACGGCGACGTCGCGCACGTCTCCGGCACCGGGGCGCCGCTTCGAGCGGTTCTCTTCCTGCAAAAATCCACCGAGAATCGCCTGGTGCCGATCGTGGATCGCAGGACAATCGTCGGGCGACTGCTGGCGTGCCTGGTCAAGCCGCTGGTGACCACGGCCTGGTGGGAAAAGTCGCTTGACCTGATCGGTGCGCTGGTTCGCGAGGTCCCTTGTTACGAGATGCGGTTCGATCCGAGCGGTCGGATCGTCCGGGAACTGGAGGCGCTGGCACGATCCAGCGCCGGGATTCTGGCGGAGGACGCCGCATGAGCCGAGACGACCGGCCTGCCTATGCCGTCAAGGTCAGCGCGGCGAACTACCCGCTTTGGAGGGACTCTGCGCCGGTGCTAACGCATCTCGACGTGGAACTCACCGAGCGCTGCAACAACAACTGCATTCATTGCTGGATCAATCTGCCTGCCGACGACGAAGCGGCCCGCCAGCGCGAGCTGTCCACGGCGGAACTCCTGGGCGTTTTGAGGGACGCGGCCGCGCTGGGGACGCTCTCCGTGCAGTTCACGGGAGGCGAACCGCTGCTCCGTGAAGACTTCGTGGAGCTTTACCTGGGCGCCCGACGACTGGGGCTGAAGGTGATTCTCTCCACAAACGCCAGACGGGTGACGCCGGAATTGGCTAATCTCTTGGCCCGGGTCCCGCCGCTTGAGCCGGTGCAAGTGACCGTGTACGGCATGAGCCAGGCCTCGTACGAGGCCGTGTCGCGGGTGCCGGGGTCCTTCACGGAATTTCGCCGGGGAATCGGCCTACTCCTGGAACGCCGCGTTCCGTTGCGGTTCCGAGGCGTTCACCTGCCGCAAAACCGGCACGACAGGGAGGCATTCGAGGCATGGGCAGCGACCATCCCCGGAATGGACCGTTTGCCCACCGACACGCTGTTCTTGGACCTGCGTGCCCGGCGCGACGATTCCCAGCGGAACCGGCGGATCGCCAAGCTGCGTGTCGGCCCGCAGGAGAGCGTGAAGGTGCTGCGCCAGGGAGGCAAGGAGTACCAGCGAGATGCCTTCAGGATATGCTCGCGACTGATGGGCCCGTGCGGGGACCGGCTGTTCGCCTGCGGTGCCGGCCGACAACTCTGCCTCGATGCCTATGGCATGCTCCAGCCCTGCCTGGGCCTCCGCCATCCCGAGACTGTGTATGACCTGAAGGCCGGTTCTCTGGAACGCGCGCTGCGGGTGTTCTTTCCTCGTCTGCGATGCCGCCGTGCGGCGCATCCGGAGTACCTCGTGCGATGTGCGCGGTGTTTTCTGCGAGGATTCTGCGACCAATGTCCGGCGAAGTCGTGGACAGAGCACGGCACGCTCGACACGCCCGTTCAATACTTGTGCGACGCAGCCCATGCGCGTGCCCGTGACCTGGGACTGCTCGGCGAGAACGAGAGAGGCTGGGAAGTGGATGACCGGAAGGAACGCATGGAGATTTGGAGGCAACAGCACGGTGAATTCGGCGAGCCGAGCACGTGGCCATCGCCGGTGGCCGCCTGTAGCACTGTCTGAAATCCGTCAAATATGAGGTAGTCGAGCATGGAAAAAGAGCACAAGAAACCCTGGACAAAACCACAACTGATCGTGCTGGTCCGTGGCAAACCGGAAGAGAGCGTCCTGCTGGCGTGCAAGAGCAGCAACCAGTCTGGCGGCCCGTTTACCACCTGCCTGCCCACACAATGCTCCGCTGTGGCCGCCTCTTGAATCGGTTTCCTACGAGGCGTGCGCGAGGGGGGAGCGGTGGAAACGAAGACCGATAGAAGAAAAGCCTACGCGCCTTCCGGCGACGTGGTGGCCCGCGACATCGAGGGCGAGTTGATCATCGTGCCCGTAGCCGCCGGCATCGGCGACGCGGATGACGAGCTCTACACGCTAAACGAGACGGGCAAGGCCGTTTGGAGCAAGCTCGACGGCCGAAAGAGTCTCAACGACGTCATCGGCGAGATGCTGGCCGAGTTCGAAGGGGATGAGGAAGCGATCGCTGCGGATGTTGTCGGGCTGCTCGAGGAACTGGTCAAGCGAAAGATCGTGGTTTCCGTTAGTTGAGCAGGCCAAGTGGATTGGGACCGCGCAGAGGTTTGCAGGGTGTCTGAGCAAACTCGGCAAGATGATCGGCAGGCGGGGCAGCCACCTCGGGGGCGGCCTCTCGAAAGCCTGGTAGTCTCCGATTTGGAGATGGCGAAGGCCATGGCGGCGGGGGGTAGGCTGCGCCTGCGGGCCTGCGGCTGGTGCATGGTTCCGCACTTGCGCCCCAGCGACCTGCTGCACGTGGCGCCCCGCACGGCCAGCGAGATCGCCGTGGGCGACGTGGTCGTGTTCCGCAGGGCCGGCCGGCTTTTCGGGCATCGCGCGATCGGCAAGGGCGTCACCGACGAGGGCGCCTACGTGGTCACCAGACCGGACCAGACCGAGCAAGGCAACGACGGGCCGTCCTACGACAGGGATATTCTGGGGGTTGTCCGCGGGATCGAGACCAGCGGCCTGCGCTATTTGCCGCGGTGGGCGTCAGGTGTGCTGGCGTGGCTGCAAGATCGATCGTTCTATCGCCTGGCCGCCCGATGCTGGCTTGCCCTCTGGCGGCCCAAGCTTCGCTTTGCGATTGACGTCCCGCTGCACGCCGGCCAGCGCTACGACCTGTACCGCCGACTGTCGCTGGCCGAGTTCGCCCTCTGGTCTCCGTTGCCGGAAGCCGGCGGGCTGGGTCGCTGGACCCTGTTGATTTGGATCGGCGGGGGCTCTCAGCCCGCCGCATCGATAGAATTCGCCGCGATGCCGGACAAATCTCCCGGCTGGTGTCTCGCCTCCACGCACGTCCGCTTCCGCTTTCGGGGTACCGGGATCGATCGCCTGTTGCGGGCGAAGGCTGCCGAGTTGTTCGACCAGCACGGGATGACTCGGATGCAAACAGTGCCGTAGGAGCGATTTTCCCGTGGCCAACCCGTTCTTGGCATCCCTGGATGTGAGGCGTTTCGGGCTCTGGGACGCGATGCAGCATCGGGGCCGGCCGATGGCGTTCGTGCTGGAAGTCACGGCCCGCTGCAACAACAACTGCCGCCATTGCTACATCAACCTCCCCGCCGGTGATGCCCAGGCCCGCAGCAAGGAGCTTTCGGTGGAGGAAATCGCCCGGATCGGCCAGGAGGCGGTTGCGATGGGCGCCGTCTGGTGCCTTCTGACGGGCGGCGAACCGCTGGTGCGCGACGACTTTGCGGACCTCTACCTGGCCTTGAAACGCCCGGGCCTCCTGGTTTCGGTCTTTACTAACGCTTGCCTGGTGACGCCCGAGTACGCGGAACTTTGGAAGAAGTATCCTCCCCGCGACCTTGAGATCACGGTGTACGGGGCCACTGAGGCAACCTACGACCGTATCGCCGGGCGGCGCGGATCGTTCGCGGCCTTCCGTCGCGGTCTGGATTTGCTGGTTGCCCACGGCGTTCCGGTACGGCTGAAAGCCATGGCATTGCGATCCAATGCCCATGAGTTGGAGGAAATCGGCAGATTCTGCCGGCAGTACACCAGAGACTACTACCGCTTCGATCCCGTGCTGCATCTCCGCTACGACGGTGACGCCCAGCGCAATCAGGAAATCTGCAGCGAACGTCTTCTGCCCGAGCAGGTCGCAGCCGTGGAATCTCGGGATGCGGAGCGAGTCGAATCGCTCCGGGCGCTCTGCGGAGCGCATTCGTCGGCCGCATCCAACGACCCGGCCTGCGACCGGCTCTTTGACTGTGGCGCGGGACTGGCGAGCTTCGCCGTGGGTCCCGACGGCACGTTCCGGCTGTGCTCCTCGTTGAACCACCCCCGTACAACGTGCGACCTGCGCCGCAGCACGCTGGCCGAGGCCTGGACAAGGCTCGTCCCCGCCGTACGCGGCATGCGATCCTGTGACGCGGAATTCGTCGAGCAGTGCCGCCGCTGTGCAGCGGTCGCGCTCTGCCAATGGTGTCCCGCCCACGCGGCGTTGGAGACCGGGCAGTTGGACGGGAAGGTGGAGTATTTCTGTCAGGTTGCCCACGCCCGACAGGCGGCGCTGCAAGCGGGGTGATCTCCGGTATGGACTACGAGCTCCGCGAGATGCTGTTGCTGCGATGCCTTCGGGCCCGAAAAGGCGGCACGGAGAAGATGCCACTGGCGGGCATCGCCGCAGATCGATGGGACGAACTCGTCGAGCAGGCGGGCCGACATGGCGTCAAGGCGCTGCTCTATAAGCGTCTGCAGGAGACGGCCGACGTCGGCGACATTCCCTGTGCGGCATTCCAGCGGCTCCACGAGGCCTATCTCCGTAGCGCGAGCCACAACATTCGGCTCTTTCGAGAGCTGGGGAGCCTTCTGACGTCGCTCGGCGAGCAGGGCATCCAGGTCGTGGTACTCAAAGGGGGCCACTTAGCGGAGCTCGTCTACCGGAATCTCGCGCTGCGCCCCATGTGGGACCTCGATTTGTTGGTCCGGGCGGCGGACCTGGGGCGCGTGCAGAATCGCCTGCGCCAACTCGGTTATGGTTCCTCCTGGCGATCCGGCGAGGGTCGGGCCTGCGTGGACGTACACTGGACGATTGCGTGCCCGGATACTCGGTTCTCCATCGACATCGACGAGCTTTGGAGCAGGGCGCAACCCGCGACCATCGCGGGGGTGCCGACCCTTATCCTGGCATTGGAGGATATCGTCCTGCACCTCTGCCTGCACGCTGGATACCACCACGCCTTTGCGCTCGGGCTGAGACCGCTCTGCGATATCGCGGAAACCCTGTTCCGACACCTTGATGCCGTCGACTGGGAAGCCGTCGTGGGACGCGCCCGCAGTTGGGGCGTGCAAAGGTGCGTTTACCTCGGTCTGAGACTCTCGCACGAACTGTTGGATGCTCCCGTGCCCAAGGAGATCTTGGAATCACTTGAGCCTGAAGACGTCGGTCGGTGGGCGAAACGAATCGAGCAGCAGGTCTTCAGGGGCAACGATTCCACGTATCGAACCGTGCCGGAGAGCAACTATCTTCCTCAACTCTGGAGCCGCCGGCCGCTTCGCGACAAGGCGGCATGCGTATTGCGGCGTGTATTTCCCTCGCGCAAGGAACTGGCTTGCCTTTACTGCATTCCGCCTGATTCGCCTAGAATCTGGCTCTACTACCTTGTCCGCTTCAAGGACTTAGTTCAGAGGTATGGGCCCGTCATTTGGCGCGCCGCACGGCGTGACCGACAAACCATGGCCACGCTCGAACGAGATATCGACACCGCCGGCCTCCGCGACTGGATGGCGACAACTGTGTCCTTTCGGCTCTAGGATTCCACGAGCCCGGCCCCTTCGACGGTAATGCACGGCATGGCGGCTGTTCGCTGGCTGCCAATCCCAAGAACCGGGATGCCTGAGATCTCCATCTCGGCACCGAAATAGCGCATTTTCCGCCCGCGCTCGCTGGGGCATTTGGCTTGAGCCGACTCATCGAGCGATCCTCGCGAGAGAATCTCCGGCCTTCCCGGCCCGAGCCCGGCGCGGATGGGCAACCGCGTGGTAGTGTTGGTTGCCTCTGCCCGCCGAGGGCCGTGCGGGCACGGCGAGGCCTCCACATTGGTTGGGTGAAATGGCGAGCCATCGCCAAGGGATTTCCCTGATGCCTTCGTAGGCTGTTCTCCGATTGGCGGGGGGTTGGTTCCAAGAGAAAATCCTCCGTGACGATCGGAATAGTTGCCATGGAGCGGCTGAAGACCAGCGAGGCCAGATCCTTCTTTGTCGAACCGGAGGGCGGTCAATGCCAGGGCACACCATCTACGCCACTCACCGGAGATTTGGACTGGATCTCGCGCACGATGTCCGCATCCACCTCCGCTGGTTACTCCCTCGGGACCTGCGCGCAGTCCTCGCCATTGAGGCTGAATGCTTCGCCTTGCCCTGGAGCGAAAAGGACTTCATGGACTGCCTGCGGCATCCCCATTGCGTCTGCATTGTGGCCGAGCACGACGAGCGGGTCGTAGGGTTCATGGTCTACGAGTTGAGCAAGTCCCAGATCCGAGTCTTCAATCTTGCGGTCGCTCCTTCCTATCGCCGGTGCGGCGTAGCCACGCAGATGATCAGGAATCTGATCGACAAGCCCTCGTCGCGGCGGCGGAGATGGATCAGTCTGGTGGTCCGCGAGACGAATCTGGCCGCCCAGTTGTTCTTCCGAGCCCACGGGTTCCGCGCGGTTTCGATCCTGCGGGAGTTCTACACCGAGACCTCGGAGGACGCTTACCTGATGCGGTATCGCTACCGATCTGCGTTCAAGAGGGTGATGCCGGGCAACCCCGGTACAAGCCGGACAACTCGTTGGACGACCCTCCTGCGATCCGTGCTGCGGGTCTTCCGTAGACGCGGCGCGGCAGCTCTGCCCGGTGAACCGGATTCCACCGATCGAAAGCTTGTCGAAGGCTTAGAAACTATCTCAAAAGCCCTGCCCAACGGCCGTAAGAGAATGGCTCGCAACGAGTTAGGGCGAGATCCCTTCGCATCATGCCAAGTCCTTTGCCGGTAGGGAGTTGTGGTCGTTCCGGCGGGGTTTTGAGATAGACTCTTAGTCTAGGCCGTAAACCATTTTGGCCACATGGTTTGCGTTTCCGAGGGACGCCGTTTCTCCCCGTTCCGGCGGCACGGCCTCGACACACGGTTCAACGAAGACCTGCCGAACGGTGACGGCCACCGCGCGGAGAGGGCGTCGTTTTTCCCTCACTATGATTTTTCCCGGACTACGCTATACTCACCTGCAATACCGGCCGTGGCTGCGTCCGAGCTGACGGCTCCATCTACCGACGATCGAGGAACTGCTGGTGAACTTGCCAACACAATCGTGAGGAGTCCCCCGGTCTCGCGGGCATCGCCAATTCGGGAGAGCCGGCAATGCGTTGTCCGTCGTGTCGCTGCGAAGAACTCTACAAGGTCAGAAGACGTCCGAGGCTTCCTTGGTACCTGGTCTGGATGCGCCCGTGTACGGTAACCGTCGTATGCGACGTTTGCGGGGCTAGGTTCCATCGCTGTAGATTGCTTGCTCGCCATTTGCCGTACGGACCCAAACGCAATACGACTTCAACAGCAACCCCGAGCCATTGCCTCTCTACGGGGCGGGCGGACAGTCTCCGTTCATGCGAAACGGTACGGATAACCGCGCCGCACTTCCGACCCGGCCTATCGAGAGTCGTTCTCCGGCTTGCCTTTTTCGCACACACAGCCACACAGCGTTGCTTTTCCCTGACAGGGCGTCTAAGCTATACCATGACCGCTCCTCAGTGCCTCGCTGTGCCGTTCACTCGCGCGACGTGGAATCGAGGGGT
>CAYTJV010000393.1:0-7539 GCA_964438165.1 uncultured Planctomycetaceae bacterium
GTCGGCGCTCGGGCCTGAGTCGTCGCCCGGCGGGGCGGAGCGGCCCGCTGCCGCGGCCTGCCGCACGCGGGACCGCGCGACCTTGTAGCGGCGTCGCTTGCGAATCAGACGCCGGGGCCCGATCAGCCAATAGATCCCGATGCCCACGAGGGGCAAGAAGGCGAGGCCAAGAATCCAGGCCAGCGTGGCCGCCGGCGATCGCCGCTCCAGGATGATCCATGCGCAGAGCACGACCACCCAGACCGTCTCGCCGATCGTCAGCAGAAGCATGAAGTCGCTCATGGAGACCCCGACGGGACTTGATCGGCGAGCATCTGGCGAAGGACTTTGTAGTCGGTCTTGCCGGTGCCGAGAACCGGAATGGCCTCCAGGCGGATCGTCTCATCCAGTCGCATCACGCCGCGGAACCCGGCCTCGGTCAGGATGGCGTTGGCCTGGCGGAGCGTGATGTCCTGCGTGGTGAACAGGGCGATCCGCCGGCCGTTGGGCGTCTCGATCCCTTCGACGGCCACCTGGGGGCCGTTTTCCGTGGGCGGGTACTGGCGGAGAAACGGCGCCTCCAGGGCCGGCAGGGAAATCATCTCCCCCCCGGCCTTCCAGAACCGCTTCAGGCGGCCCTGGAAATGGATGAATCCCTCGTCGTCCACCTGAACCAGGTCTCCGGTAACGTACCACCGTTTGCCTTCCATCTCGACAAAGGGATCTTTCCCCTGGTACGCCAGATAGCCGCGGAAGATCGACGGCCCGCTCACCAGCAACATGCCCGTCGTGCTCGCCGGAAGCGGCTGGTAGGATTCCGGATCGACCACGCGGACCTCCACGCCGTCGATCGGCAGGCCCACGGTGCCCCGCTTCGTGCGGTCGGGGCGGTTCCCGGAGACGATCGGCGAGCACTCCGTGATCCCGTAGCCTTCCAGGACCTTGGCGTCCGGCGCCAGTTCCGCAGCCTTCGCAAACAGGGTCTCCGGACATTTCTCGGCGCCGGTAACAATGGTCCGCAGCGACTTCAGGTCGTCGGCCGTGGCCAGGCTTAGCATGTAGCTCAGGAAGGTGGGGGTCGTGACCAGGAGCGTGATCCGGTAGCGTGCGATGGTCTGCACCAGCCCGGCCGCGTTGGTGGGATCGGGGAAATGGACCACGGGAAGGCCCCCCACGACGGAGACAATGACGTTCCCGGTCAAGCCGAAGCTGTGAAACGGCGGCAAGAAGCCGAGCATCTTGTCGGCCCGCGTAATCTTCAGCGAGGCAACTGCCGCTCGCACGTTGGTGATCAGATTCCGGTGGCTCAGCGGCACGGCCTTCGGCGCGCTCTCCGAGCCGGAGGTGAAGAGCACCACGGCCGGCTCGTCGACGCTCGGCCTGGGCAGGCCGCGGAGGAAGCTCTTGGGAACCAGGTAGGAAGCCAGCAGGGTGCGGAGGGCCTCGAACTTGCCGATCTGCGGACGCAAGTCTTCCATGAACACGTAGTCGGCCCCGGCCACCTCGATCCCCAGCCGGTCGATGAGCCTGCGCGACGTGACGACCCGCGTCGTGCCGAGGATTTTCACGGCATAGGCCAGGTTCGCCGGCCCGGTGGTCCAGTTCAGCAGGACCGGCAGCTTCCCCGCCAGATGAAGCCCGAAGAAGGCCACGTCGGCGGCTACCGAGGCGGGCAGCATGACGCCGATCGTCTCGCCCGGAAGCTCGCCGAACTTCTTGGCCAAAAGCGCAGCCGCCACGAGCAATCGCCGGTAGCTGAGGACGCCGGAGAGATCGTCGGCCACGGCCACGTCGTCGAGCTGTCGCAAGGCCCGGCGCACGAAGGCCTCGGCAAGCGTCTCGGCGAGCACTTCGTGCGGCCGCTGATCGCTGGGCGGGCGCTCCCACAGGGGCGGGACAGGCACCGCCGTCGTGCCGGGACTTCGCAAGATCCCTTCGGCCAAGGCCCAGAGCTCGCCCAGCGTGTCCGGCACCCGATCCGAACGGAAGCCGAAGCGGTCTTCGATGGCCAGCGCGACCTCCATCCGGGCCAGGCTGTCCAGCCCGATCTGATCGAGCAGGGTCTGCGCCTGGCGCTCCTCGTCGGCCAGCGGGCGCCCGAGCCGCTCTTCGACCATCTCGTTCACGGCGGCCTTGGTGTCGGCCTTGATCTGGTCGGCGTCGAGCGCCTCCGCGACGTCGAGATCGGGAAACTTGAATTGGCGGGGACCGAAAAGGAAATGGCTGGGGACGAACACCGGCTGCTCCGGGCCCTCCCGGTTGTACCAGTCTTCCAAGTAGCGGTTGAGTTTCTCGCGGCTGAGCCCGGCAAGATGGCCGCGGTCGGCCAGCTCCACCGTCATGGTCACGCGGCGCCTGGGCGCGAAGCACACGAGGTTCGCCAGGATCAGCCCCAGGCCGCGCAATAGGCGTCGCACAAGATAAGGCGCCTTGCCGGTGCGGGCGTGACTGAACGTGCTCCCCCAAACGCCCCGCGTGCGGACCAGGACGAGGTTGGCTTGGGGAAAACGCTGGAGGATGTCGAACACCGCGCGGGCCGCCCCCACCACTTCCACCCCGCGCCGCTGGACGTGGCCCGATGGGTAAATCAAGAAGCTCTCCCCGCGCTCCAATCCGGCCACCACGGCATCGATCATGGCCAACGTGCGCTGTCGGGCGTCGTGGCTATGCTCGCTCAGCTCGGGCACTTCCAGGGCTTCCACAAGACGCATGAACGGATAGAGCACCGCCCCGCGGTACATGCTCGCGGTCACCACCGGCCGTATCGCCCGCTTCAAACGGACGTGACTGAGCACCAGCGAAGGATCGATGTAGCCGGGATGGTTGGGCATCACCAGCGTCGGGCCCGTAAGCCCGTCGAGCTTCTCCAGGCCCGCCACGCGCACGCGGTAGCGCAGCCGGAGCACGGATCGTTGCAGCCACCAGAAAAACGCTTGCATCAATCGCAACATAATCTCGCTCACAAAACTCGTTCACCTGCGAGGCAACCTCGCAGGAGTCAGGGGTGGGGAGGTGAAACCTTTGCCCTTGAGAGCTGCTGCCTGGATACCGGTTTTGTTCCAGGCGATTCGGCGTCCGGCACCCTTGCTCAGCCCCGAAGGGGCGCGTGAGCCGCAGTGGCTCGGGACTAAGTATACCACCAGAAGAAAGGGTGAGGCGATGAAAGGAGGATAATAAAACGCCAAATTCAAGGGCAGCAGCAGACCCGGAGTAGCGCGACCGCCCGTGCGGTGCGTGAAAGGGAAAACCGACAGAAGAAGGAGAACGACCCGCGAGTCCATGAGGACAGTTAGCCTCCCCGGCTGAAGCCCCAAATTGGCCCGCCCGTGCTCTCGCCGGGAAACCCGGGGAACCTCGCCTGGAGCGAGGATGCTAAGCAACATCCCCCCAAAGCCCGCAGGTCCGAACTCCCTGATTGCAACGCGTGAAAGGCTCACCATGAGCAAAATCACCTTCGACCTTCAGGATGCTACCTGCTTGATCCACGGAGCCTCCGTAGCCATGTTTCCGGGCGATCTCCGCCACGGCGTCGAGCATCAGAACCTCGCCGCCCACCTGGCCTTGCCGCTGCTCCTCGAAAGCCGCTGCCAGAATCGCCAGGGCAGCTTGGTTCGCGTCCGCTGCATCCCGAAGGTCCAGGCGATCCTCCGTGCCAACGTTGATTTCCCGGCCCATTACCGCACCTCACTCCGCGCAAAGAAAACGGCCCGGAGGCCGTTGTGGTGCAGATCGTCTGCAACCCAGGCACTCGTTCATCTCCGACCCAGATGGAGGTGCCCGGCGGCCTGTCACTGAATTCTATCGTCGGGCAAGCCGGCCGCCCATAAGGGTTCTGCGGGCAGCAGCGCCGACGGCCGAAGCTGGCAGACTTTGCGGCCTCTACCGGCGAACATGGAATTGTGCCCAGGCCATCGCAGGGCGGTGCCCCGTTTCGCTCATGCCGTATTCAGCCTATTACGGCAGACTTGGCGTCAGTATAACGCCATATTTAATTATACCACCAGAGGGGTGGTGCGACGGGAAGGCCGAGCAAGACGGGCAGACACCCGAGAGTTGGGCAAATCAACAAGCGCCTGAAAATCGCTTCATAATGAGGACGCGCACCGTACCGCCGATAAGCTTGCATCGAACCAACCGCAAGTGTACGTTTACATCCGGTAGGTTTGGATTCCCACCTGACAGCGGCAGGCCGGTAGCTTCGACCCGCGCCTGACTACCCATCCCCCGTTGTGACGTTCAACTCCGAAGCCCTTCCCATCGGCTGGGATTCTAATTATGTCGACTACGGCTGCCAAAATACCCGGGGAACGGGCAGGCGGCGGTGCGTTCCTCGGGTGGTGAGGTGTGCATTTAGGACAGGGCCACAAGAGAGCGTACCAGCCTAAGAAGCACCTATTCTTTCGGGGGAGTTTTGTCGGCCAACGTAGCCCCAAACGATACCCCCACTTTCAATCCATAAAAAACATTGCGCAACTCGTTGCTGCGCAAGGCTTTATGAGTGCCCCCTGTAGGACTTGAACCTACAACCCTCTGATTAAGAGTCCTTCCCAAAGCCTCAATACTCTGATTGAACCTGATTGAAAGTGCTTGACTCCTATAGGACTTCGGTTAAAATGGTTATTGACGGTGCAACGCGAAAATTGACCTAAATTGACCTGGAACGTAGCACCGCCGTAGCACCGAAACGTCGAAAAAACCCGGGTAAGACACAACTTCCAAATCAGTGGGTTGCACCAAGTCCAAGAAAACCCCGCGAAAACAAGCAGTCTTGGGAATGAACCCTCTGACAGCCCCCAGGAGCAAGCCATGGCGACACGATTTCCCTTCACCAAGTCCCGCTTGGAAGCCCTAGACATTCCACCCACGGGCCGGGTGTACGTCCATGATGCCGGTCAAGACAACCTGACCTTGTGCGTCACGGCCGGTGGGAGCAAGACATTCTATCGCGCCGGTCGCGTGAACGGGAGGCCCGTCAGAATCCTCATCGGCAAGTTTCCCGACCTGTCAGTGGAGCAAGCCCGAAAGCTGGTCCGGAAGATGGCCGGAGCCATTGCCGAAGGAAAAGACCCCCACCAAGAGCGACAGGCGAGGAAACACGAACAGACCCTCCAAGGGCTCTTCGACTGGTGGATTGAACACGCCAAGGCCCGTGGGAAGAAGACGTGGGAGGCTGACAAGTGGCTCTTTGACCGCTACTTCGCTGGGCTCAAGACGCGGAAACTATCGTCGATCCACAAGGCCGACGTAGCGGCATGGCACACCAAGATCGGCAAGACGGCACCCTACGGGGCGAATAGGGGCCTGTCCTTGCTTCGGGCGATGTTCAATCAGGCCGACAACATCGGCTTCCTTGGCCCCAACCCGGCCAAAGGGGTCAAGCCCTTTGCCGAAGAATCCCGTTGCCGGTTTCTCCAGCCCGATGAGTTGCCCCGGTTCTTTGCTGCCCTCAGTGAAGAACCCGAAATCTTTCAAGACCTCATCATGCTTTGCTTGTTGACGGGGGCAAGGCGGGGCAACGTCCAGTCGATGACGTGGGCGGACGTGGACTTGCCCGCGAGTACGTGGCGGATACCACCGAGCAAGAGTAAGAACGCGAAAACGATCCTTGTTCACCTACCGTGCAAAGCGGTCGAAATCTTGCAGCGTAGGAAAGCGGAAAACGGGGAATCGCCTTGGGTCTTTCCCTCACCCGGCACGAAAAACCGGGACACGCACTTGCAGAGTCCTAAGGGTTCTTGGGAGAGAATCCGAACACGGGCCGGGTTGCCCGATCTACGGATGCACGATTTGCGTAGGACGTTGGGCAGTTGGTTGGCAATCGGTGGGGCAAGCCTCCAAGTGGTTGGCGCGGCCTTGGGCCACAAGAGTTTACAGGCCACCGAAGTCTACTCCCGACTGACCCAAGCCCCGGTGGTCGAAGCGGTAGACCGGGCAACCAGTGCATTGCTGACGGCCGCTAACGGCCAAGGGGGCGGCAATGATCGAAGCTGACAACTACTTCTATCAAGCCGTTTCCGACTGGCACTTCCGCAACGCCAAGCGCGGACCCCTTCGGCTCCCTGACTTGTATAAGCGGGTCGGGAGGCCCTCCGCAACGATCAGACTACGGAAGACGAGTACCGCCGTTTGCTGGACGAAATCGACCCCGTGGTGAAATCGTCCGATGGGCCACCCGTGGAAGTCACCAAGACTTTGAGCAAACGGCTAGGCGGGATATTCCGGGAGTTGTGGGGCCGGGACAGTGTGAGCCTATCCGCTTTGCAGGATGCCGTCTGGGGCGATGAGGAGGTGGAACCCGAGTCGGTGGAGAAACAAATCAAGAGGCTTCGCGAGAAGCTAGAACCGTTCGGGTACGCTATCGAAACCAAAGCGGGGACCGTGAGCCTTGAACGGCTAGGGGGACAAATTTAGGGACAGAACTGTCCCGTGACAAGTCCGGTTTATCGGGTACGATCTGTGTAGAAACTCACCCTACACCGATCGTTTTTTGTTGACCTTTGGAGCGAGCGAAATGTCAACCCTGGTTGCCCCCGAACGCCTGTTGACGACCAAAGAGGCGGCAGCGTACCTGGGGCTAAAACCCCAAACTTTGAGCCTCTGGCGATGCACCCATCGGCAAGGGTTGCCGTATGTCCGTGTGGGCGGTCACGCCATTCGATACCGCATGTCCGACTTGGAACGGTGGCTTTCCGCGCGGACTGTGAACCCCGAGGCCCAAACCTAACCAAGAAACGAAAGCTTCCGGCCAGTGCTCCTAAACTCCGGCCGGAAGCTTTCGCGAGAGAAACTCAACATGCCCATTGTACTCCGAAATTCTTTCGAGTCAATTCCCGCGGAACTCCGCGAGTTGCCGCGGTGGTGCTGCTGGCAGGCTGACGGCGACAAGAAACCGCCGATCCAGGCGACAACCGGGTTCACCGGGCGGCACGTTTTCGCCAAGTCCAACGATCCGACCACGTGGGCCACGTTTCACATCGCCGAGCGGTACTGGCGGAAATTCCTGCGAAGCGATGAACTTGGTTGTTCCGTTTCCAGCGGCCTGTCGTTCGCGTTGAACGGCGACGGCATCGTGGGCCTCGACCTGGATGATTACCGCAACGTCAACAATAAACGCATCAGCCTTTGGGCCGTCAAAATCATCGAACGTCTGGCCAGCTACACGGAGATTTCTCCATCGGGAAAAGGGATTCGGATCTTCGTTCGGGGCAAGCTGCCGGCCAACGGTCGCCACAAAGGAAAGACTGAAGTCTACGATTCTCGCAAGTTTCTGAGCATCACCGGCCGGAAGCTCAAGTCCTACGGCGCCGGAGACGGAATCGAGGATCGGTCTGCCGAGTTGCTGAAATGGCACCGGGAGGTGTTCGGCGCCGCCGCGGGCGCCGCCACAAAGGAAAGTGGGAGTGCGGGTTGCCGCCTGGTCGTCAACGATTCGCCCACCATTGACCAGGCCCAGCTTGATCGGCTCTTCGCGGCGAAGCCAAAGGCCCAAAGCCTTTATCGTGGGGACGCGAACGGATACCCGAGTCGCTCCGAGGCCGACCTGGCGCTGGCCAGCTACGC
>CAYTJV010000394.1:0-7513 GCA_964438165.1 uncultured Planctomycetaceae bacterium
ATCGGGGACCGGCAACCGGCTGCGCGCAATGACCAGGTGGACTCCCTTGGTCAGCCGCAATCGCAGACGGCTGTGAGGAAGCCGCGACCCCCAGGGACCCGTGGCATTCACCACCGACCGGCTCCGAATCTCCAGCGACCGGCCGGACTCCGTGTCACGCGCGCGGCAAATCCAGCCGTTCGGGCCGGGTGAGGCTTCGTCCAGCCGGCAGTAGTTGGCCACGATCGCCCCGTGATCGGCCGCGGAGCGAAGCGTATCCAAGACGAGCCGGGCGTCGCTGGTCAGCCCGTCGAAGTAACGCACGGCCCCGGTGAGCGACTGGGCGGTCAGGCCGGGCAGGAGGGCAAGCGTCGGCTCGCGTCCCAGCGCGGACGAAGGGCCGAGGTTCCGCCCACCGCAGAGCCAATCGTACAGTTTCACGCCGATGCGCAGCTTCCACAGCGGCCACCCGCTGCCGCGAAAGGTGGGAAAGACGAACGCCAGCGGTTCGGCCAAGTGGGCCGCGATGCGGTGCAGGATCCGCTTCTCGTGGCTGGCTTGGTAGACCAGCCCGAGACGCCCTTGGGCCAGATAGCGCAGCCCGCCGTGCAGTAGGCGGCTGGTACGGCTGCTGGTGCCGGAGGCGAAGTCGTATTGCTCGACCAGGCCGACGCGCAAGCCCCGCATGGCCGCATCGCGGGCCACCCCAGCGCCGACGATCCCGCCCCCAATGACGAGGACATCCAACAGCCCGGCCGAAAGCTCGTCGGCCCGCTGGGCCCGCGCTTGTTCGGAGATGAACTTCATGATGCAACGTTTCTTGGTCCGCTTGAATCGTACTGCGCATCGGCCTATCCTACCACCCTATCCGTACCTCTTTCGATGGGGTATGTCCTATGTTCAATAGGGACGATTTCTTGCTGGACCATGGGGATTATGGTAGCGTTGAGCGAAGAGGGATTTTGCGAGGATCGCCGAGGAGTTTGAGGTTTCTTTGGGGGCGCTGATGGCGGCGGAGTGGTACTGTCGGATTTCGGGGGAGGAACAGGGGCCGCTGACCGCATCGCAACTGCGGACGATGGTCGCCGAAGGCCGTCTCGCGCCCGGCGATGCCCTGCGGCAGGGCAACTCGGGGGTGTGGGTCCCGGCAGCGAGTGTGAAGGGGCTGTTTGGCGGGTCCGGAGAATCGCGGGGAGCTGTTCGCCCGGTGTCGGCCTCCCAGCCCGAGCCGAGCCCGCGGGAGCGGTCTCGGCCGCTCTTGCGCGCCGTGCCCATGGAGGATGAGCCGACCGAGGCGCCCGAGATTCCCCCGCCAGCCCGACTGCTGGATAGGGACGACGCGGGGCTCGATCTGACGCGCGAGCCGTCCGAGTCGTCGGGCGAGCCGCCGAAACGTGTCAGGGGATGGCGTTCCACGGGCCTTGATTTCCTGGCGGAGGAGCCATCGATTCCGGCCAAGGACTCCAGGGTCGCTCCGGCCGCGACCGGCCGCCGGGTCAAGGACGCGGCTGAGCCGATCCGACGCTGGACTCTTCCCGTGCTCGTCGGGACCCTGGTTTCTCTTCTCGTGGTGTGGATGATCGTCGGCCAACTTCGAAGCTTCCGGTCCCCAAACGAAGCGTCGGACGGCGCCGCCTCGGAACCCAAGGCGACTGCCCCCAACGAAGTGGTTGATCAGAGAACCGGGGGCAAAACGGTCGGGCCGCCTCCGCCGCCCAAAACAGGCCCGGCGGGCGCGGGCGAGCCGGCCGGCGCCGTTTGGATCGACGCCTCCCGCCAGCCGTGGAAATGCGACAGCCCGAACGTGACGGTAAAGATCCGCGCTGCGATCGGTCGGGCGAAAGCGGTCGATGCCGAGAAACGGGTCGCCGATACCCAGGACGATTACCTGCTGCTGTGGGTCGAGCTGGCCAACCACAGCACGACGCGAAAGATTCAGTATACAAGCTGGAACCTCCGCGGCGCGCAGCCGCGACTGACCGACGACCTCAAGAATCCATACAACTTGCAGGCCGCGCCCGCCGGAACGACCTTCGAAGGGCAGCAGCGGGTCAAGTCGATCTATCCGGAGAAGACGGTGGAGGACCTGCTGGTCTTCGAGTGCCCGGTGGAGAGGGCCAAATCGCTGCGACTCCAGTTGCCGGCCGTCGCCTTCGAGGGAAGCGGAACGGGATCCATCGAGATCCCGATGAGCATGGTGAAATCGGACCGCGTCCCCAGCTTCAAACCGCCGCCACCGCCGCCAACATTGAAAGCGGCCGGGACCAACGGGGGAGAGAAGAGGGATGCTGCCAAGCCGACCCCGCCCGAAAAAACATCGGCCGCCGCCAAGACCGGCGAGGCCGCCCTGCCGGCGCCGACGGGCGTGCCGGAGACCGACTTCGGCATCAAATGAAAGCTCTTGTCACCGGCGCTTCAGGATTCCTGGGACGAACGATCGTCGGCCAGTTGCTCGCCGAGGGGCACGGGGTGCGGGCCGTCTGCCGCAGCGCCGTGCCCGACCTGGAAGCCCTCGGCGTGGAGGTCTTTCGCGCCGACCTGCGCGACCGGGAGGCCGCTTGCGCGGCGTGCCGGGGCATCGAGGCGGCCTTTCACACCGCCGGCACGGCGGGAATCTGGGGGCCGTGGAAGCCATACTTCGAGTCCAACGTGGCAGCCACCATGCACGTGGTGGCCGGATGCCTGGAGCATCGCGCGAGCCGGTTGGTGTTTACCAGCAGCCCCAGCGTGACCTTTGACGGCACGGATCAACGCGGCCTCGACGAGTCGGCCCCCTATCCCAAGCGTTGGCTCTGCCACTACCCGCACTCCAAGGCCCTGGCCGAGCAGCACGTGCTGGAGGCCAACGGAAAAGGCGGCTTGCTCACCTGCGCCCTGCGACCGCACCTGGTTTGGGGACCGGGCGATCGGCACCTCATCCCGGGACTCATCCAACGGCGGCGCGCGAACCGGCTCTGGCGCGTCGGCGATGGAACGAACCGCATCGACGTGGTCTACATCGACAACGCGGCCGAGGCCCACCTGCTGGCCGCCCGGGCCCTCGTGCCGGGCTCGCCCGCGGCCGGCCGGGCGTACTTCATCTCCCAGGGCGAGCCGGTCAACTGCTGGGACTGGATCGACCAGGTCCTGGCCCTGGCGGGATTGCCGCCGACGCCGAAGCGAATCTCCTTGAAGGCCGCCTGGCGCCTCGGCGCGGCGATGGAGGCGTTCTGCCGGATCGTTCCTCTTGCCGGTGAACCGCCCATGACCCGGTTTCTCGCCGCACAATTGGGCCGATCGCACTACTACGACATCTCCGCGGCCCGGCGCGATCTCAACTACCAGCCGCGCGTCTCCACGGCCGAAGGAATGCGGCGCTTGGCGGCAGATCTTGCGTCGTTGCCCCGCGCGTAGGCGTTTGGTTTTCTCCGAGCCGGGCCGTGTCGGCCCGGTCGGTTCTCGTTCCGCCACCGGGGCGACACGCCCCGGCTCTGAATATCATTCGCTTCGGCTCGGATTTTCAACGCCCCGGCTCCGAAAACGACAGGCCCCGGCTCACTTGCCCGGCTGGCTGAGGAAGAGGAAGCTCCCCTTCTTGTTCCCCACGATCGCGTCGGGCAGGCGGTCGCCGTTGAGATCCCCGGCGGCCACCTGGGTGCCCACGCCGGAATCGTCGTCGATCTTGTGGGGGATGAACTGCACGCCCTGCTGCTTGTCGCGCCGAAGCTCGAACCAGTAGACCACGGCCGGGGCATTGGGCTCCTTGTCGCCCGTCGGGCCGTGGGCCCAAAAGCGCTTGCCCGTGAGCACGTCTTTCATCCCGTCGCCGTTCATGTCCACCAGCTCCAGGGCGTGGAGCTGGCTGATCCGCAGCGCGTCGGAATTCAGGTCGGGCTTGGGGGAGAGAATCACGTGCTCTTTGAAGAGGATCTCGCCCGAGGGACTTCGCTCCTGCCGGTGCCAGACCAGACCGTAATGGTGGCAGTGCCAGGCGGTGATCACGTCGGCCAGCCCGTCGCCGTCCACGTCGTAGACCAGCATCTGGGCTCCGGCCTCGGCGAACCGGTACGGATGCTTCGTCCACGGCTTGCCGGAGAACACGGACGCCGCGTCGGCCGGGTGCTCCCACCAGCCGTCCGACTCGACGATATCCAATCGCGTGTCGCCGTTGACGTCGCCCAAGCCGATGCCGTGGGTGTACTTCTGGTAATTCCCCTTGGGCGTGACGGAATGAAATACCCAAGAGTCCGCGGGCTTGGCCGGATCGTAAGTCGCATAGCCCATGTAGCCGGTGACGTTGTAGATCAGCTCGGGCCGGCCGTCGCTGTTGATGTCGCCCCACACCGGCGACTCATTGCCCACGTCCTTCAAGGCGAAGTGCTGCTTCCAATGCTCTTCCTTCCCGGCCGGATTCTCGTACCAGAAGCCGTCGGCGCCGGGCCACGGCACGTAGAACACGTCGGGCCAGCCGTCGCCGTTGAAGTCGCCGGTGTAGGTGAGGAAGTTGTCGGAATAGCTCTTGGGATCGTAAGCCTTGGGCTCGCGGATCTCGTGCTTCTTCTGGAAGTCCGGGCCCTCGTACCAGAACGGGCCGGAGACAACGTCCGGCTTCCCGTCCTTGTTGAAGTCGGCGAAGTACGCCCCCTCGCAATAGAACTTGTCGGTCAGCCGCGCTTTCTTGTACGTGGGCGCCGGCGGCTCGGCATACGTCACGGCGCAAGACAAGCCCATCAAACCAGCCAGCAGGATCAGGTATCGCATCGTTGTTCCTCCCAGGTTAGGGTTCGGGGTTCAGAAATGTAAAATGAACAACGGGAAATGAACAATGCAAAATGCGGTGGTCGCGCCCGGCATTCTTCATTGTTCATTCCTAGCGCTCGGCGCAGGTCTCCTGACCTCGCCGAACTGACGACCGCAGGTCTCCTGCAGTTGGAGGCTTGACTGAATGAGGAAATGAACCACGAAAGCCCGAAGAAACGAAATCCCGAAAGAGAAAGGATGACGACGGGCGAGCAGGCATCTCGTCTATCCTTTTCGGGCTTTCCTCCTTTCGGGCTTTCGTGATTGCTTGATTTCCTTGTCAGTGCCTCTTGTCGCTGCTACTTCACGAACAAATCGGTCACGGGAACGATCGTTACGTTTTCCGGCTTGATCGCAAGCGGGAACGTGCTGATCGGGCGGTCTTCTTCGAGGATCGCCTCGGGCTTCGGAGTCGGGTACGTGTAGGGGCTCGGGGCATTGCTCACCAAGGCTTTCTTGAAGCCCTCCGCGTCCTTGGTGACGATAGCGATCTGGAGGTTCTCGTACTGCCAGTGCTTCTTAATCGCCCCGTTGACCTCCTCCAGGGTCAACTCGGGCATGTATCGCCGGAAGTTTTCCAAGTGGCTTCCCTGGATGCCGTAGAAACCGTCGTCCAGGGCGTAGCCGAGCCGCTCCATGGTCGTGGGGGCGAAGTGGAGCACGTAGTTGCGCAGGAAGTTCCGGGTCAGCTCGAAATCGGCCTGGCGCATCCCCTCATCGACCAGTCGCTTGTATTCGCGCAGCGCGGCCCGCAGGGCAAAGTGCCGCGCCTCGTGCGGCACGGGGCGGATCCAGATCTCGAACATCTGCCGGCGCCAGGCCACGTTCTCCGGGGGCATCTGCAACTGGCTGCCGTGCGGGAAATGCTCGATATAGGAATAGTCGCCGTAGTTCAGCCCGCGGGCCTCGCGGAGCACCTGGTACAGATGGCTGCTCGAATTGCGGTGCTCGCCCAGGTACGAGTTGGCCACGGCCAAGGCGTACCACTCGCGTGGACCGCGGAGGATCGAGATCGGATAGCCGATGCTGATCGCCGTAGCCGGGGCGTCTTTCTCCACAATCGTCACGTGGAGGCCCCGGATCGGAGGCGGCTGGGGCGGCGGAACCTCAACGGGCCGGCCCTCGGGCAAGCGGGCCAGATCGCTCCGCAGCCGGTCGACCAGGCGCCGGTCGTATCCGCCGCCGACCCCGATGACCACGTTCCCCCGCCGGAAATGCTCGCCGTAGAACTTGCGCACGTCGTCCAGGCCGATGCCCCGCACGCTTTCGATCCGTCCCGCGGGGATGTGGGCGTAACGCGTCCCGGCAAACACGCGGCTTTGAAGCACGGCCTTGCCCAGGTCTTCGTCGCCGGCATAGCGGAGCGTGTTCTCCAGGTAGTTCAGCGCCTGGCTTTTCAGTCGATCGAGGTCCTGTTGCTTGAAGGCCGGAACAAGGACCGCATCGACCAAAAGCGGATAATACGCTTCGAGGTTGTCGCGGTGTACGCGCCCGGCGATGATCGTCATCTCCTCCGACACGGAAGCATAGTAGCTGGCAGCCAGCGGGAAGAGTTTGTCGAGGATTTGTTCGTAACTGTTGCGCTCGGTGGCGGCGTCGGCCAACATCGCGGCCGTGAGCTCGGCCAGCCCCTCCTTGCCCGCCGGGTCTTTCTGCGAGCCGGCGGCGAACCAGAGGCGGAACGAAATCGTGGGATCCTGCGGAACCGGCAGGCCGACCACCTGCCCATCAGGAACCTGTTCATCGCCCGTCGCCGCGCGGGCGACAATCGCGGCCCAACCCACCGCCAGAAAGCTCAGAATCATCACAACTTTCACGTACCGACTCCTCTTCCTCAATCGAACGAATGAATAGCGAATACGGAAGGCAGAATGCCATGGAGATCCGATCTTCATTCCGTATTCGCTATTCCGTATTCGCTATTCATTTCCCAATTCCCCAGCTCCGACCAGTCACCGTTCGGCGCTGCGGAGCACCATCACGGTGCGCCGATTGGCGTTGAAATACTCCTTGGCGGCGCTCTGCACGTCCGAGGGCGTCACGCGGTCTAATCCCGCGTAAAGCCGCTCCACGGCGTCGATGCCGCCGGTCAGGGCCACGAGCCGCGCCAGGGCGCGGGCCACTCCGCCCGGCGAATCGAGATCCATCAGGAACGCGTACTTGTTGTGCCGCTTCACCGCATCCAGTCGTGCCGTGTCGGCCGGTTTCGTTTTGAATGCCTCCAGCGTGCGATAGACCTCGTCGCGCACGTAGCCGATGTCCTCCGCTTTTTTCACCATGGCCACAATTTGAAACAGCGGCATGTCGCGATTCATCGGGATGTCGGCGGCGATGAATTCCACCTTCTGCTCTTGCACCACCAGCTTCTTATAGATGTCGCTGGTCTTGCCGAGGGCCAGATCGCCCAGCACCAGCGCGGCCACGTAGTCGGCATTGGCCGGATCGAAGGCGTCGCCCTTGTAGGCGATCGTGAGGACGGGGAGCGTCTGGCCCGGATAGGCGACTTCCCCGGTACGCTCGGCCTTCTGGGCCGGCTCGCGCACGATCGCCGGCGCCGCGTAGCCCTTCTTCCACGGCCCGTAGTGCTTCTTCACCAGGTCCATGGTTGCCTTGGGGTCGACGTCGCCCACGATCAAGAGGACCACGTTCTCGGGCCGGTAGAACCGCTCAAAGAACGAGCGGCTGTACTGGTAGGCGTGGGGCATGGCCTTGATGTCGGCCTCGAAGCCCATCGTGGTGTGCTTGTAGGTGTGCG
>CAYTJV010000395.1:0-7511 GCA_964438165.1 uncultured Planctomycetaceae bacterium
GCAAGTATGTCGAAATGTGGGTAATACTGAGCGCTCTGCGTGGGAACGCACGGCCCGGCCGCTCTGCGGCCCGGGTCGTTCCGTTTGCAGCCCACGCGCCGCAGAGCGGCGAGCTATGCGTTCTCACGCAGAGCGTGGGAACGAGGACATAGACCATCGTTGGTCGTGTTCACGGCCAGTTCTTCAAGGACTTCAGCAGTTCGGTCGCTTCCCGGCGCACGATCGGCTCGCTGCCGGAAGCGACGCGGGACCAGCGGCCGGGCCCCGCCTCGTAGCCGCCGCTCTTCAGAGCCCGATCGGTGGGGATATAGCCGATGTAGTCTTCTGAATATCCGACCACGGCGGTGAAGTCGAACGGAGACGCCTCACGGATCTCTAGGGCAATCTCCACAAAGGGCTCGCCCGGCAGGAAGACCATCGCCGCGCTGCCCAGACGCACGGCCCCCAGCGTTGCTACGAGCGGTTCAGCCTGCGGCTCACCTTGGATAGTGCGGGCCGGGAGCTTCATCGGGCGCCAGCGCATGGCAAGGTCGCTCTCCTGGACCGGGCGGAGGCTGCCCAGCGCTCGGTCGACCGGGTCCGCCAGTTGCCGGCCGTGACGCTGGGCGTCGGCTGCGCCGGTCGAGACCTGAGGCGGATTGATGTTGCCGGCCGCGCCCTGGAAAAACAGCGCGGTTGTTCTCGGATGCCGCTGTTCCAGCAGGCGAGCCATTTCCCCGGGATAGTCGGGCGAGACTTGCTTGATGCACATCTCGTACACGGGGTGGGCCGTGGCATTGACCAGGACGGCCATGGGTCGGCCCGACGGATCGACGAATGCGGCGACGCGAACCTCGTCGTCGGTCGGCCCTTCCGGACCGTGGACGACGTCAGTGGGGCGGACTGCTCGGTGAGAGACGATGCCCCGCGCCGTCTTGACCCGCCGATTGACCGAAAGCCCTGGGGCCGGGATCGAACCGACCATGAGGCGGCACGGGCGCAGCGATCGGGTCGCGTCGCACAACGCCTCGCCAATCCGCTCCGCCAACGTTTTCACCCAGTTCTGGAACTGCTCGGTGCGGTACAGATCGCTCAGCGCCAGCGACTCCGGCCCGGAGTGCGTGTGCGTCGAGGTCAGCACAATCTGCTCGGATTGCAGGGCATGACCGGCGTGGGCCGACACCCGGCGCTTGAAATTCTCCATGCCGCCGACGGCTTCACCGGCCAGCCCGAGCAGATCGAGCGCCACTAGGCCTACGCGCGTCTGGCCGTTATCAACGACTACGGCGCGGACGTAAAGCGGCAAACGCACGCCCTCGAACGGCGCCCACTCGCCGCGGCCGGATGACATGAGGATGCCCACGTCCAGCGGCGGCGTGATCTCGCGCCGGCCGCAGCCGACGCGCCACGGCCCCGGCGGTGCCGCCCCATTCGCACGAGCCGACCCCAATACCGCCACCCCGGCCGCACCAGTCAACAGCGCGGTGGACGCGCCGGCAACAAACTGCCGCCGCGACATGGCGCTCGTCCGACGCATGTTCAGGTCCTCCCTGCCAATGCCTCAACCACGCGGGTTCTTGCCATTCCCCACTGGCCCCGTGCCGGTGCAGATCGGTTTGGCAACTGCGGCCACGGCGTCAACTCTCGTTCTTCCCCACCGGCCCTGTGCCGCTGGAAAGAGGTTTGGAAACTATGGCGACGGCGTCAACTCTCGTTCTTCCCCACCGGCCTTGTGCCGATGGAGAGAGGTTTGGCAACTACGGCGACGGCGTCAACTCTCGTTCTTCCCCACCGGCCCTGTGCCGGTGGAAAGAGGTTTGGAAACTACGGCGGCCACGGTAGTTGTCAAACCCGCTTCCACCGACACAGGGTCGGTGGGGACTTTGTTGCATCAGTCGCTGTTGCGTAGTTGTCAAACCCGCTTCCACCGACACAGGGTCGGTGGGGACTCTGGCTCCACTCTCAGGCCCGCGCCAGCGCGGCGCTGTGCGCGTGAATCTTCCGGACCGCTTCGATGATGTGGTCGATGTCGCTGCGGTCGGCCAAGAGCATCGTCTGGTACATTGCAACGGTCGTCTCACAAACCTGCTTATTGCCTTTCAGTTCCTGGAAACTGTCGCGATACGCCTTCAGGCGCTGGGCGCTGAAGAGTCGCTGGAATCCGCGGGAGGCGATTGCTTCGTCGAACATGCCGTCGAAATACTGTTCCGAATAGCCGCCGCCGCAGGGGATGCCTTCGGCGCTGAGGGCCTGGATGAACTTGCCGTGCGGCAGGCCGTTGAACTGGGCCGCGTCGTATCGGAACGGGTAGAGATGCCAAACCGCCCGGCTGTTCTCCGGCAACCGCGCCGGCTGGATGCCGGGGATTTCCTTCAAGCCGGCCGTCAGATGATCGGCGTTGGCTTGCCGACGCTCGGTCTCCTTCACAAGTTTATCGACCTGTTGTAGGAGGAGGGCAGCCTGATAGGTTTTCATCCGGAAGTTGCTGCCCCGGGTGAAAGAGCCGCTCCCCTTGAAAGTCCCATAGGCGCGGCCGCAGTTGTGGAAGGACCGGCAGCGGTCCAGCAACTCAACTCGATTGCCGGTGACGGCCCCGCCCTCGCCGGCGGGAATGTGCTTCGATTCCTGGAAGCTGAAGCAGCCCAGGTCGCCGAGCGTGCCGCACTTGCGGCCTTTGTATTCGCCCAGCCACGCCTGGCAGGCGTCCTCAACGACGGCAAGGTTGTGTTTCTTGGCGATCGCGTTGATCGGGTCCATGTCGCAGGGCATGCCGTAGATGTGAACCGGCAAAATGGCGCGGGTCCGTTCGGTGATGCGGCTCTCGATCGAAGCCGGGTCCATCGTCAGCGTGGCCGGATCGGTGTCGGCGAACACCGGCAGGGCCTTGTGCATCAGGATCGCGTTATAGGTTGCGTTGAACGTGTAGGGGGAGGCGATCACTTCGTCGCCCGCGTCGACGCCCACGACGTGCAGCGCGGTGACAAGCGCGGTGGTGCCGCTGGCCGTCGCGACGCATCGCTTGGCGCCGAGCAGCTTCGCGTAAGCCTTCTCAAAATCCCCCACCTTCCCGCTGCCGCCGGCAGAGCACCATTGTCCGCTGCGTAACACCTTGAGGATTTCCGGCTCCCAGGACTGCTGCCACTGCGGCCATCCGGGCCAGCCGCCCTTGTGTACGGGCGTGCCTCCGAGCAGGGCCGGCTTGTCTGCCGCCGATGAGACACGGGGTGCTGCCAGACCGGCCGCCGCTGCGGTAGCCGCGGCGCCGGCGACGAAGGCACGACGAGAAATCGGTTCGCTCATGATTTGTTCTCCTTTTCTGCCCGAGACCGGCGATTCCTGACACGGTCATTCCCTGCGTGCTAGAATATCGGAAAATCCCCGGACGTAAAGTACCGATCTGCGTCATTCTCTTACTGTTTTGCGACATTCCGGCCATGGACCATTCGCGCCGAATCGCCCTGCTCCTGGACCGCAGCTTGAGCTTCGTTCGCGGAGTGCTCCAGGGAATTCGCGCTTATGCGGCCAATCGTCCGCAGTGGAACGTCCGCGACGGACCGCCGCGGCTGTACATGGTCAACCGGGTCCGGGAGTGGAAACCGCACGGGATCATTGCCGGCCTGGTGCTGCCGCAGGTAGCGCACACCTTGATGCGGATGCGAACGCCGCTGGTCGACACCGCGTTTGCCCTGTCCGGCCTGAATGTGCCGACGGTCGACGTGGACCATGCCGCCGTCGGGCGCATGGCGGCGGAGTACTACCTGGAGCGCAAGTTCGTCTCGCTGGCATTCTATGGCAGCGAGTCGACATGTTATGCGCAAGTTGAGGAGCGAGCCTTTTGCGATCGTCTGGCCGAGGAAGGCTACGCCGTGTCCTCGTGCTACAGCGACTTCCTGCCCGACGCCAAGGCCTCTGCCCTGTGGAGGAAGTCGGCCCAGAAGACGGTGCGCTGGCTGCGGCACCTGGCCAAGCCGGTGGCCGTGTTCGCCTGCGAGGATACGGCCGCCCGCTATCTGGCCGATCTCTGCCGGCAGCTTGGACTGAGGATTCCCGATGACGTGGCCCTGCTGGGCGTGGGAAACGACGAGCTGGAGTGCCGGCTGACGGCGCCCTTGTTGTCCAGTATCGCAGTGCCTTCGCCGCAGATCGGCTTCGAGGCCGCCGCCTTGCTCGATCGGCTCATGGCCGGGCAGCCGGCCCCCTCCCAACCCATTCTCCTGCCGCCGCTCCGCGTGGTCACCCGGCATTCGACCGACATCATGGCGGTCGAAGACGAAACCGTTCAGACCGCGCTTCAATACATTCGCCAGCATGCCCGCGAGCCGATGCGGGTCGCCGACCTGGCCCACGCCCTGGCCGTGGGGCGCCGCGATCTGGAACGGCGCTTCCGCCGTCTTCTGGGCCGCTCCGTGCTGGAGGAGATCCACAAGGCACGGACCGAGACGGCCGCCAACCTGCTGGTCGACACGCACCTGCCCATCTCGGCGGTGGCCCGGCAGGCCGGATTCACGAGCATCCGGCAGTTGGACGTGGTCTTTGCCCGGCTCAAAGGCATGACTCCCACCGCCTTTCGCCGCCAGGCCCAAGCTCACCGCGACGCGGAGCCGATGGGCTATGCCGCACGCGGTCTGGTATGACACAAGTTCGTAGTCCCGGCTTTAGCCGGTAATCCGTGAAGAATGCCGCCTGAAGGCGGTACTACGAACGGGCATTCCTAGCCGCGCGCGATACAACGGGCCCCGTCTCGTCCGTCCGTCCGCCGGCCCGCCCTTGCGCGGTCAGTCGCAGGAAACCCGCCCCCGTCGCCCCCCGGCCGTGCATTGGGAGGATGCCGCTATTCTTCTCGGGGGGGCCTCTTGACACGTGTCAGGGGAGCAATACGCTGACCGCTGCTGATGGAGCCGAGGGAGTCGACGCACGGAAAGCGCGCCCTTCGAAGACTTTGGGCGTGGCGCCCGACCCGCACTCCAATTCAAGATGAACCAACACACGATGAAGCGTCGGCTGGCGATCCGGGGCTTGCCGCGGAACGGCTGCAATTACTGGACGGAATCCCGCTGCTTCCGCTTGACCCTCAGATCGGCGTCATCGCTAAGGAAATCATGTCCCGAGCGATACTTCCGCCAAAGGCATCTATTGACGCCTTGCATATCGCCGCAGTTGCCCGCCACGGGATACAATACCTCTTGACATGGAACTGCAAGCACATCGCCAACGCGAAGCTCTTGCCTAGGATTCACAGGGTTCTGACGGACCTGGGATACCCGATTCCGATCATTTGCACGCCAGAAGAAATGGTGGAATATGATGCAGAAGAATGACCGCGACACGATCATCGAAGAGATTCACCGAACGCGTCAGCGTATGGCCGAAAAGTTCGGCGGTGATATCACTGCAATCCTTGAGGACGCTCGGAAGCGACAAGAGGCTTCGGGGCGACCCGTTTGGCAAGGTTCATCGTCCAACAAGGCGATGCACCCGAGCGGGTCGAGTGGCACGCCCTGAGGCTTTGCGAAGGGCACGGGTGCCCTTGTGTCGGCGCCAGGCGATGCGGTGTGTGTGCCACTGCTTGCCCGCATGCCTGAACCGTCATATGCCGTGCCAGGGCCGAGCGATTCCCCTGGCTGCTTGGCGGCATGCGGGCAAGCAGTGCCGTGGGCGTCGGGGAGACTGTGTGGTGTGGATGCTCTCGCCCCGCGTCACACTGCTTCTCCGCTCTGCTGCGAAGCAGTGGCACACGAGCGCTGCAACCACCCGCCGATCATGGGCGCCCGTGCGATCAGGCCGGGCCCATGACCGGGTACACCTTGTATCGTGAGTTCCTTCAAGGTGAGCGGGTAGCTTGCACGGCTTCCGACAATCGCCGGAATCCGAGACGTTCTCTCGCCGGAGAACAGCAGTATGGGCCTTGGCCACGCCCGTTGTCAACCATCCACTCACGCCGCGTAGTGTCGGGCTACTTTGCGGATGGCCGCGGCCACCTCGAGGATGTAGTCCTCCGTCATGTGTTCATCGATGGGCACTCGCATTCCCGTTGCCAGGATGGCCTCTGCCTCGGCGCATTTGTGCTTGGAGAAATCCATGGTGGTCAGACCCATCTCCTTGACCGGCCAACGGCCGGCGAAGAAGCCGTGCTTCTGAAAGACCGGCTCGCCATACAAGGGCACCTTGATGTACCCGCCCCTCACCGACGCGCCCTCGGCCGCCAGCGCCTTGACGAACTCGGAGCGGCCGCAGCGGAAAGCCTCGGGGCGCATGCGGAACATATAGAACCAGTAGACGGCGCGGTCCTGCGGGTGTACCTGGTGCGGGATGAGGCCCTTGAGGTCGGTGATCTTCTCGGTGAGCAGGTTGCCCAGCTTCGCCCGTTTCACGGCGATGGCTTCCAGCCGCGTGAGCTGGGCCGCGGCCACGGCCGCTTGCGGCTCGATCATACGGTAGTTGGTGGCAAAGGCCTCGAACCCCCACTTGCGCCGGTCGCACCCCTTGTCCCCGAACTTCTGCAACAGGGGACCGAACCGCTCGTCGTTGGAGCCGACCACCCCGCCGTCGCCGCAGGTCACGTGCTTGGAATCCTGGAGCGAAAAACACGCGAAGTGTCCCACGGTGCCGATCGGCCGGCCGCGGGACCGCGCGCCCCACGCCTGTGCACAGTCCTCGATCAAGACCAGCTTGTGGCGGTCGGCAAGGGCCTTCAGGGCGTCCCTATCGCAGGGGTTGCCCGTCAGATGGACCGCGATGATCGCCTTGGTCTTGGGGGTGATCCGCCGCTGGACGTCCGCCACGTCGAGATTGTACGTGCCCGCGCCCAGGTCGGCGAATACCGGCACGGCCTGCTGGTAAAGGACGCCAATCACGCTGCCAATGTCCGTGATGGGCGAAGTGATCACCTCGTCGCCCGGACCGATGCCGGCCGCCGCCACCGCGATGTGGAGCGCGGCGGTGCCGGAGGAACACGTTTGCACGTGCTTCACCGGACAGACTTTCTGAAACCGTTCGGTGAGCAGTTTGGTTTGCGGCCCTTGCCAGTAAAAGAGCGAGCTCTGCTGGAGCATCGATTCGAGCTGCCGGCGTTCCGGCTCGCCCCAGCGAGGTCCCCCACCAGGCGACTTCTTGACGGTCTTCTCGCCTCCGTGCAGGGCCAGCGGGGAACCTTGTTTGGAAGCGGTCTTCTCGCGTTCTCCGCCGACCACTGAACCAGCCGCCAACAGGCTCGACGCGCCAGCAACAAATTGACGCCGCGACAAAGATTCCGGGCCGCTCATTTTGAGATTCCTCCATTCAGTGCTTGCACTCACGTGCTTCGGATCACCGTGACCTGGCGAAGAGCACCGCGAACCGTTCGAGATAGATCGCCGCCGCGCCCCCCAAGCTAATCAGCATAACTCTTAACGGCCTCGTGTCAACAGATCCGGCAGCTTCACCCTCTCGGCAGCAATCCCCCGCACCGGACCCAACAGCGAAATCGGCGAAATCAAAGGGGTCAGGACTCATTGATTCGTCGTTTGGAGCATGATAGACTCTGCGAATGCCAC
>CAYTJV010000396.1:0-7467 GCA_964438165.1 uncultured Planctomycetaceae bacterium
ATCGACATCGGCACGCCGAGCCAGAACGCTTGGGAGGTCGGCCGCAACGGGCTGTTCATTGCCCAGGCCACCATCCCGCCGGAAGGGCCGGACGGCGATCCGCGCAGTGCCGACAACGCGGCGGGCCTGGCCGTGCAGGTTGGCATCCCCGACTTCGAGGTGAGTGCTACTCCACGCGTCGTTTACTCGTCGTACCTCGCCGCCCGAATCCCACCCAGCCGCCGGGCCCTGGGCGACATGACCTTGCAGAAGATCCAGTCGCGGCTCGAGATCGAGGTCCGCAACAACGGCGACGGGCCGGCGCAATCCTACGTGGAAGTCGCCGTGACGCGGCTGGGCGAGACGGACCCGGAATGGGTGGGGGCCGTCGTCTTCAACCTCGGGCATGGTCAGGTCCTTCGGGCCGTCGCCAAGAACACGCGAAGCGACGATGGTTTCCCCGCCTACTGGACCCCGAAATACGCGGGCATTTACATTGTGTCGGCGGTTGCCGACCCTCCCACCGCCGAACAACCTCGCGGGGCGATCCTCGAATCGAACGACACCGACTGGAACGACCCGGACCCCGACAAGCACTTCGGGAACAATGCGAAATTCGCGGCCGTACACGTCCACGCGCGGGTCCCGCCACGAACGGGCGACGCCTTCTCATGGCTGCGTGGCATGATGACCCCGGACCAGGACGGCGGGCCCGGCGGCCTCGTCGTGAGCTACTCCGTCGCCGACCACGCGAAATACCCGCGGTTGGGCGACCTGCCGGGCGAGCCCAACTTGCCCTCGCTTGTAGACGTTCACGAGTGGAGGGCCTACTCCTATGACAACGCCTTGGCAACCGTCTTGTACTCTTCCCGAAGGGACTTCACCACCGCCCGGTCGATCCTCGCTGAAATGGAGTACCTCCAGGATGCGGACGGCGGCTTCGCGTCGGCCTGGCACGCCCCCCGCCCCAAGCTCTTCCAGGCCGATCCCGCGCGCCGCGCCGGCAACGTGGCTTGGGTCATCCTGGCGGTCGACTGGTATACGGCCAAGTCGGGCGATCGGCAGTTTCTGGACATGGCCCAAAAAGCCGCCAACTGGCTCTTGAGTCTGCAAAACGACGACGGCTCCGTGCGCGGGGGCGACGACGTCGTTTGGGTCAGCAACGAACACAACTTCGACGCCATGGCGTCGCTGCGCCCGCTGGCCCGCCTGCTGGGCCCGACCGAAGGCGCGGTCTACAAGCAATCCGCCGAGGCGATGCAGCGCTACCTTCAGACTCAGGCCTGGATGAACGATGAGGGCCGGTTCCGCCGCGGTCGGAACGATGACTATCCGGTAGCCGACGTGCAGACCTGGGGAGTCATGGCCCTCGGCAAATGGGGGCCTAATGGAGAAGACTATTCGCGGGCTTTGAACTGGCTGGAGGGGCACGGGCGATACACCGACCCGCTCTACCCCGCGACCGGCGTCGACTTCAATGCCGTGAACCCGGACACGGTGAGCTCCGAACAGACGGCCATTTATGCCACGGCGCTGGCCTCGGTCCGGGAGCTCGACCCGATCTTCGGCCAGCGCTATGCCTATTACCTGAAACAGCTAGCCCGCTTGCGGAACCCCGACGGCGGCGTGCGTTACTCCAGCCGGCCCGGCGACGTCGATGAGAATCCGGCGAACCGCTCGATCACGCTTGAATCGATGGCCGGCACGGTCTGGAGTGCCTTTGCCGCCGGCCGGCTGAATCCCTTCCTCGTTCCGGCCCCCTCGGCGCGGTGGAGCGCCCGGGTGAGCAACGGAGTCCTTGAGATCGGCTACGGCAGCGGCGCGAATTTCCCGCAGGTCGGGGCGCTGCACCTCGCGGACGGCTATCTGCGGCTGAACTACGGAGCGGACTCGGGCTGGGGAACCTCGGTGATTCTCCCGCCCGCGCTCTGGTCCGGCGGCGTGTACTACCAGGGCGCTCCCGTGCAGGCCGCGTGGCGGAGCGTGGGCAGCGACCTGCTCGTTTCCTTTTCAGGCTCGATCGCCGGGCTGCGGTTTTCCGGAAGCGTGCGCCTCTTGCCGCCGGACCCGGACCGCGACAGCATCACCGCGCGGGTGACGATGAGCGTGGCGGGCAACGTGGCCCTCGATCCGCGGCCGGGGGAGGCGTTCAAGCTGGTCGCCCTCTCGTCCATGCACGTCGGCGCCGACACGTGGGACGCCCATCACGCCTTTGCCGACGGCCATGAGTATCCGTTGCCGGAGAGCGGATGGATTGTGCAGCCGCCGGCCGCCGCGCGCGTCTTCGGTCTGGCAGGGGGAACTTCAAACTGGAAGACCAACGCCCCCAGCGTGAAAGTCGTATTCGGCACGGCGCTGCCGATCGCCGGCTGGGCGACTTCGACGAGCGACCCGAACGACGACAATCTAAGCCTTTGGAGCGCCAGCGACGCGATCGTTCGTTCCTACAGCTACGATCTTCTCGTTCAGAAAGGGATCTACTGACGGATAGCAGACCTTCGGTCAATCCTTCGCCGCAGCCAGCGCCCGGCGAATCTCTTCCAAGGCCGCGGGGTCTTCCAAGGTGGTCAGGTCGCCCGGATCCCGGCCTTCCGCCAGGGCCTGAACCGCGCGGCGAAGCAGTTTCCCGGAACGGGTTTGAGGCAGTGCCTTGACCACGTAGACCTTCGTCGGGCGCGCCGCCGACGTGATCTGCTGAGCCACGCTTTTCATGATCTCTCGTTTCAGGATTACATTCTCTCGGTGGGAGTCGTGCTCGGCGTGTTTTCGCACCACGAAGGCGACCACGGCCTGGCCCTTGGTTTGGTGCTGCACCCCGATCACGAGCGCTGCGGCGACCTCGGGATGGGCGCCGACGACTTCCTCGATCTCGCGCGTGCCTAAACGCTGGCCCGCCACGTTGATCACGTCGTCGCAGCGGCCGAGGATGAAGTAGTGGCCTTCCTCATCGCGCGTCGCCCAATCGAAAGTGGAATACCACAACTCCCGGTCGCACGAGCAGAAGTCCTGGACAAAACGGCGGTCATCGCCCCAGACGGTGGTGAGACAGCCCGGCGGCAAAGGAGGCACGGCGACCAAAACGCCTTTTCCGCCGCTGCCAACCTCCACGCCGGTCCCTTCGCGGACCAGTTTCAGGTCGAAGCCGTACACGGGGAAGCCGGGGGAGCCGGGCTCGATCGGCAACGATTCGACCCCCGGCACATAACTCACCATGGGCCAGCCGGTTTCCGTTTGCCAGTAGTGATCGACCACCGGGACGTGCAGGCCCTGATGGATCCACCGCCACGTCGGCTCATCCAGTGGCTCGCCGGCCAGGAACAGGTGGCGCAACGAGCTGAGGTCGTGCATCGTGAGGTACTTGGCGTCTTGTTTCTTGAGCACGCGGATGGCCGTGGGCGAGGAGAACATGGTCGTGACCCGGTGGTCCGCCACGATCTTCCACCAGATCGCCGGATCGGGCTTGGTGGGCAGGCCCTCGTAGAGGATCGTGGTCATGCCGTGGATCAAGGGACCATAGACGACGTAAGAATGACCCACCACCCAGCCGATGTCGGAGGTGGTGAACATGGTCTCTCCCGGCCGTGCCGCGTAAATGTATTGCATCGAGGCGGCCAGCGCCGTGGCGTAGCCCCCCGTGTCGCGCTGGACCCCCTTGGGTTTGCCCGTGGTTCCCGACGTGTAGAGGATATAGCTTGGCTCGTTCGACTCCAGCCACACGACGGGCACCTCGGCGTCCAGGTGCTGCTGGCGCAGGGCGGCATAGTCCACGTCCCGGCCCTCCACCCAAGGGATGGCCGGCTCCAGGCCCCGGCGACAGATCAAGACTCGTTGCGGAGGAAATGCGGTCAGCCGAATCGCCTCGTCCACCAGGTGCTTGAAAGGGAGGACCTTGCCCCCTCGCATCCCTGCGTCGGCCGTAATCAAGAGTTTGGCCGATGCGTCCTCGATGCGATTGGCGAGGCTGCTCGCCGCAAAGCCGCCGAAGACCACCGAATGGACCGCGCCCAGTCGCGCGCACGCCAGCATGGCGAAAACCGCTTCGGGAATCATCGGCATATAGATGACGACGCGGTCTCCCTTGGCGATCCCCAACTGGCGCAGGACCGCGGCGAAGCGCACGACCTCGCGGTGCAACTCCTCGTACGAGAAATGGGCCGTCTGGCCGGTTTCCGTGGAGAGGTAAACCAGCGCGGGCTGCTTGGGGCGCACGGTCAGGTGCCGGTCCAGGGCGTTGTAGCAGAGGTTGGTCTCGCCGCCGACAAACCATCGCGCAAACGGGGGCCGGCTATAGTCCAGCACCTTCTCCCAACGCCGGTGCCACGCGATCGCCTCCGCCTGTTCGGACCAGAATCCCTCCCGGTCACTGATCGACCTCTGATAGAACGCCGCGTAGCTTTCGCTGGTCATTGCTCGCTTCCTCGTTGATCCCCAACATATCTTCCGGCGGCATGACGTTCAATGCGCCATGAGGACGGTCGCCATTGGGCTCGCCGACGTGAGGATCGCTTCCGTACGTGCTTTGATGAAAGCGAGCAGCGCGAGAGAGCATCGCTCGGCGAGGACCTTTCCTCCGCGTCCTCCCATGCTACGGGCGCTTTGCGTCGGACGGAGACCACCCACCACAGTGAGGGGAAATGCGTAGTTGAAGAGAGGCAAGAGCCGTTGTAGATTCAGCAGGTTGCCGCGAGATAACGAGGTGCGACACCTGTGGCGTTGAGCGCGGCGGGTTGGCTCGGACGTTTCGGCAGTGTTGGAGCGCTCACGGGTCGATCGAATGAGTCTCCGTCAGGTCTTCTCGATGGCGACGGTCCGCGCAGGAAAATCGATCCGGAGCCGATAGTCCCGCAACATACGCGTGCCGATCAGGATCTCATCGCCATCGACAAACGTCGCTTGGACTCGAACTATCCGGCCATCGAATGGGAAATCGGCCAGGAAGACGTCTTCCTCGATTCGCTGATTCGCTGCCAGAAGTGACGCCGCACGGCCAACGAACTGCGCGTTCGCGTGCGATCGTAATCGCTCGGGCAGCTCCAGTTCGCCGTTGAAGCCCGTGTCGATGATCGCCTGCCAGCGTTGACTACCGATTTCCACCTCGATCGCCGGAACGCCATCTTCCGTAATGATGCCCTCGATCAACGGTGTCCTCCCTTTCGATAGTAGGTTGCAGATCCCACGCGCATGAAGAACAAGGGAGCTTCGCTGCCGTCGGCGTTTCGTTGAGCGATCACGTCTTGGATCGAGTCGCCAAACCAGATGCAGCCGCTAACGGGGTCAATTCCGGCAGTCTGCCCTGCTTTTTCCGACAGATCATGGTGCCGCTGATATTCCGACCAAATCTCCTGTGCTCGACTCGAATCGGCTTCGGTCCAATTGGTAACGGTCATTTTGATTCTCCTGCATGAACGGCAACGAGCCGTACGCGCGGCAGACTATCGAATTCATCTTGCGACGGATCGGTGGTGGAGTACTGCCGTCGCATGACTCCTACTCGCGACCGCCGGCGGCGAGCTCCATCGCTTGGAACAATTCTCTGCCGGCTCCAAACATGCCATAGGGCGTCGGCAATTGGCATACCTTGTGCGGCACCAACGGAGTGATGTCCTCGCCCCTATCCAATTCTTCAGCCAGAATGCGAATCAACCGCAGCTTGTCCACAGCAGGCAGTTCTTGAATCGCAGGAAGCAGGTCCGCCAGGCTCATAACACGCCCCCTCGAATATGTTGTCTTGCCCGCCCTTCTTATTCTAGCGCACCCCAGTGCGGTCCGTCTAGCCACTGCGCGCTGCCTACTTCCCTCACGAAAACGCCCGGATCACCTTCACCAGCCCGGCCGCGATCTGCTGCACATCCTCCTCGGAAAACGTCGGGAAGGCGAAGCAGGTGAAGGTGTGGGTCTCGTGCCAGCGGGCGTTGGGCACCTTCACCTTGCCGTAGTCGACGCTCGCCGGATCGGTGTACTCCTTGGAAGTAAACGGAAACCCGGAATTGCCGAATCCGTGGCGGTCGGTGAACGCCCGCTCGGTGTGGCACTGCGGCCAGAAGACTTTCCAGCACGGGCAGCCTTCGGCCCCGGCCGCTTCGACGAACTGCTGGATGTCGCAGCCCATGTTCTCGATATCCAGCGAGAACGCGCAGACGAACCAGCCGTTCTGCCGCTCGGGCGTGTCGATCGGCAGGTATTTCACTTGCTTCAGCCCGCCGAGGGCATCCAGGAGGATCTGGGCGTTGCGCTTGCGCCGCGGCATGTTCCAGGTGTCCATCCGCTCCAACTCGCACAGGCCGATGGCCGACTGCATTTCGGTCATGCGGTAGTTCCAGCCCACGCGGTTGTGGATGTAGGGGAGCTTCTGCTCCAGGGCCAGCAGGTTGAGCCGCTCCTTGACGTCGTAGCCGTGGTCGCGGAAGCTGCGGGCCTCCCAGGCCAGGTCATCGTTGTCGGTGGTGACCATGCCGCCTTCGCCGCCGGTGGTGAAGGTCTTGTTCTGGCAGAAGCTGCACGCGGCCATGTGGCCGATCGTGCCGGTCTTCTTCCCCTTGTACGAGCCGCCGAAGGCCTCCGCGTTGTCTTCGATCACGAAAAGGTTGTGCTTCTTGGCGAAGGTCATGATCTTGTCCAGGTCGCACACGTTCCCGTAGAGATGGACCGGAATGATCGCCTTGGTCCGCTTGGTGACCAGTTTCTCGGCCGACTTGACGCTGATGCAATGGTCTTCGAGGTTCACGTCGGCAAACCGCGGCACCGCCCCGGCCTGGACCACGGCGAAGCTCGTGGCAATGAACGTGTAGCTGGGCACGATCACCTCGTCGCCCGGCCCTATGCCCAGGGCGGCCAGGCACACGTGCAGGGCCGCGGTGCCGGTGGCCACGCTGACGCCGAACTTGCTGCCCTGCCACTCGGCGAATTTCTTCTCGAACTCCATGCCTTTGGGCCCGGTCCAATAGTTGACCTTGCCCGACCGCAGCACGTCGGCCACGGCCATGATCGCCTTGTCGTCGAACCGCGGCCAGCCGATCAGGGCATTGGTAACAGCCTTGGGACCGCCGTCGATAGCCAGTTTCTGATTCACCGCCGCCTTTTTCTTCGCCATGGAACGCCTCCGCTATTTGATCTGGAACGTCAGGACTTGGGCCATGACCGCCAACTGCCGCCGGCCACTCCGCTGGCCGGATCGCGATAGGCCCGTTATACACGGTCGGCATCGAAAATCCAGTGGGACCACCCACCACCCGACGGATTTCCGGTCGAACGGTATGAAGAATGGGCCACGACGGTCGTAGGGCAAGCTGCCAGCTTGCCCCAGTACGCACGGGCAAGCTAGCAGCTTGCCCTACGACCATCGCCAGGGCCTTCTAAAGCTCGTCTGGCCGGTTGTCGGGACGGGGCGGGCCGGGGACTCCTTTACTCGCGTAGCCGAACCCGACGGAGATCAACCGCTTGCCGCCGGTGTTGGTCAGCCCGTAGCAGTCCCACGCCGACACTGACACC
>CAYTJV010000397.1:0-7453 GCA_964438165.1 uncultured Planctomycetaceae bacterium
AGGCGAAACGGTCGAGTTCCGCGCCCCCATGACGATCGATGCCAGCGGGCGCGGCGCCTTGACCATCAAGCGTAACGACTGGCGTCACTGGGACCCGAGCCTGAACAAGGTGGCGGTCTGGACGTATTTCAAGGGGGCCAAGCGGGACCCGGGCATCGACGAGGGCTCCACGACCGTGGCCTTCGTGCCCGAGCGCGGCTGGTTCTGGTACATCCCGCTGCCAGGCGACGTGGTGAGCGTGGGCGTCGTGGCCGAGCGCGACTACCTGTTCGCCGAGACCAATGACTTGGAGAAAATCTACTGGCGCGAGGTGGCTAAGAACGCGTGGATCGAGGACCACGTGGCGCCCGGCCGCATTTGCGACAAGTTCCACACGACCAAAGAATACTCGTACCGCTCGCAGCACAGCGCCGAAGACGGGCTGGTGCTGGTCGGCGATGCCTTTGCCTTCCTCGACCCGGTGTTCTCCTCCGGCGTGTACCTTGCCATGCGCGGCGGAGAGCTGGTGGCCGACACGGTGGACCGGGCGCTGGCGGAGGGGGACGTCTCGGCCGGACGGTTCGCGGCCTACGCCGACCGCATGCGCCGCGAGATCGAATCGATGCGCAAGCTGGTCTATGCCTTCTACGACACGACGTTCAGCTTCGGCAAGTTCATCCGCGCCCGGCCCGATTTCCACGGCGATCTGACCGACTGCCTGATCGGCAACCTCGACAAGGACTTCGGCGAGCTGTTCGCGGCCGTGGCGGAATTCACCACCGTGCCGGCCCCGCTGCCCTATGGCAAGCCGCGGATGGCAAAACAACAAGACAATGTGGCGATCAAGGCAGTATAAAACGTGTGAAATGCAGCTCAAACGCCACCGCCGGGTTCATCCCGGCGGAGGGATGATTGGCCGCTACGAGCATATTCCTGAAACCGCAAACGCCACCGCCGGGTTCATCCCGGCGGGGCGATGATTGGCAGCTACGCGACCTCCATAATTGCGCCCACCCTTGCGCAGCACAAACGAACAAAACCGACGCGTTGGCGTAGGTGCCGTAGCTCTCAATCATCGTTCCACCGACGCGGGGTCGGTGGTGACGTTGAGATTCGAGACGCCGTTGTAGCTCGCAATCATCGTTCCACCGACGCGGGGTCGGTGGTGACGTATCGAGACCACCGATCACTCCCACCATGGCCTTTGAATACCGCACCAAACGCCGCGTGGAATTCGCCGACACCGATTTGGCCGGCGTCGTACACTTTTCTAATTTCTTCAAGTATATGGAAATGACGGAGCACGAGTTCTTCCGCTCGCTCGACCTGTCGGTGCATGCGACCGCTGACGGCCGAACGGTCTCGTGGCCGCGGGTCCGGGCCGAATGTACGTACCGGGCGCCGGTCAGGTTCGAGGAGGAGTTGGAGATTCATCTTCTCGTGCGCGAGAAGAGGACCAAGTCGATCCGCTACGAGTTCCGCTTTCTTAACCAGCATCAGACGCTCGTCGCCCGCGGCTCCGTCACGGCCGTCTGCGTGTCGCTCGATCCGCTCACGGGACAGTTCTCCTCGATATCGATCCCGCCTTGTATCGACGAGAAGATCGAGGCCGCCCCGGCCGAACTGCTCTCATTCTGAAGGAGGAATCTCATGCCCTCGCCCGAAGCGAATCACCAGGGCCTCGCCTGGCTGCTGTACGCCTTCATGACGGTTGCCGCGTGGGGAGTGTACGGCGTTTTTCTGCACAGCGGGCAGACGCTCATGAAAGATCCGGAAAGCGGCCGGTACAAGGCATTTCTGTTCGTCGGCATTGCCTACTTTCTGACGGCCGTGGTGGCGCCGCTGGTCGTGCTATGGCTCCAAGGCGCTTCCTGGAGCTTCACGCCTAAGGGGATGGCCTGGTCGCTTCTGGCCGGGATCGCAGGCGCGATCGGCGCGTTCTGCGTGCTCTTGGCGTTCGGCGCGGGCGGGTTGCCCAGCGTGGTGATGACGATCGTGTTCGCCGGGGCGCCGATTGTCAACGCCGTGGTCGCCCTGGCGATGCACCCGCCCGCCGGCGGACTCTCCGGTCTGCGGTGGCAGTTCGTGCTCGGAATCGTGCTGGCCGCGGTTGGGGCAAGCCTGGTGACGCTCTACAAGCCGCCCCCGGCCATGGCGCCTCACCCGCCCGTCACGGCACGTGCGATGGAAACAGGAAAGTAGGAGAGCTATGGTCGAAGTCGGCGTTTCCGATCCCGAAGCGATTCGGTGGCTGCAACTCGACGCCCTGCGCCGGCTGCTCGGCCAGATCGCGTCGCGCAACCCGTTTTATGGGCCCATCCTGCGCGAGGCCGGCCTCGACGAGCAGTTCGCCGACCTGGATAAGTACACGGCCAACATGCCGCTCACGCGTAAGGAAATGCTCATCGAGGACCAGCGGCGTCACCCTCCGTTCGGAACAAACCTCACGTACCCGCTGGAGTGCTATTGCCGGTTCAGTCAGACGAGCGCGACCACCCATGGCAGCCCGCTCCGCTGGCTGGATACCGCGGAAAGCTGGCAGTGGATGCTCGACAACTGGAAGCAGGTCTATCGGGCGGCGGGCGTCACGCGGCAAGACCGGCTTTACTTCGCCTTTTCCTTCGGCCCGTTTCTGGGCTTCTGGACGGCCTTCGACGCGGCCACGCAGCTCGGCTGCCTGTCGATTCCCGGCGGCGGATTGAGCAGCCTCGGTCGTCTGGAGGCCATGCGCGACAACGGCGTCACCGTGCTCGTATGTACGCCCACCTACGCCATGCGCCTGGCGGAGGTCGCCGCCGAGGAGCGGTTCGACGTGCGGAGCCTCCGCGTGCGCTTGATCCTCGTGGCCGGCGAGCCGGGCGGAAGCGTTCCCGCGGTCCGCCAACGGATCGAGCAGAACTGGCACGGCGCCAAAGTTTTCGACCATCACGGCATGACCGAAGTCGGCCCGGTGAGCTACCAGTTTCCTGAACAGGCGTGTACGCTCGTGGTGATCGAGTCGTCGTACCTTGCCGAGATCGTCGACCCGGCGACCGGACGGCCCGTTTCGCCCGGCCAAATCGGCGAGCTGGTGCTGACCACGCTCGGTCGCGCCGCCTCCCCGCTCTTGCGTTACAGCACCGGCGATCTGGTGCGTCAGCGAGTTGATCCCGCCGACAAGCACGGCCATTACGGGATGGCCTTGGAGGGCGGAATCCTCGGCCGGACCGACGACATGGTGGTAGTCCGCGGCGTGAACCTCTACCCTGCCGCGCTGGACGAAGTCCTGCGGTCGTTCGCCGAGGTGGCCGAATACCGCGTCGAGCTCCAAACGTCGAGCGTAATGACCGAGATCCATCTCCAGGTGGAACCGGTCCACGACGGAATCGACGGCCGCCGGCTCGCCCGGATTATCCAAGCCAAGGTCCGCTCCCAATTCCATCTTCGCGCCCCGGTCACCATCTCCCCGCCCGGCACGCTCCCCCGCTTCGAAATGAAAGCCCAACGCTGGGTGCGGGTGTAGATCACTCCACAAGCGGCTCAGGCTTTTCGCCATCCGCGCAGGCTGGACGGGGTGCAAATGGAAGCGGGGACTTATCCGGCAAGGACGCCAAAGAGGATTCCCGCCAGCAAGCCCAACCCGATTGCCAGGGCCACGAATCCGCCCAAGCCAATGAACGAGAGGATGTCCCTTGGCGGAGGCGTGCCTCGCAACTGATCGAGCTTGCCCTCCCGACGCATGCGTTCCAAGTACTCGGGGCGTTCCTCGTGCAAGTCCTCCTCGCTGACCAACCCGGTGAGGATCGCCATGTCCATGGGGAATTTCTCCGGACGCAGATGCGTGGCGAAAAAGTGGATGGCGAAGACGAATCCCGTGGCCAACAGGGCCTGCGTGGAGTGAATCACCTTGGCAATGTTCAATAGCCTGCCCGAAAAGAAACTGCAAAAGAAATCCGGGAACCACAAGACCAGCCCGGTCGAGCCGATGATCACGATGTCGGCGCACGCGCCCCAGAAGTCGAACTTCTCCCAATAAGTCCAGCGCTCGAAGGTCGGCTTGGGACCAAGGCCGAGGAACCAGCGGATCGCTCGGAGAAGATCCTTCAGGTCGCGCAGGTTGGGGACGGGCGAATCAGGGCCGAAGACGAGGCCCAATCGCGAGGTTCCACTGGCGGGCCGGACGGACAAACGGCCGACCATCCGGAAGAGGTAGACCACCAGGCAGCCGATGTTCACCACGCCGAACATCCGGTGCCAGTAGGCCGTAAATGCGAACCCTCCTAAACCGCGAGCCAGCAGCTTGGCCCATTCGTAGTGGTTGTATTTCAAGGGCAATCCGGTCAACGCCAGTCCCAGGAACGACAGGACCATGATAATGTGGGCCATGCGATGGAACGGTCCGAACCGCACGTAGGCCACGTCGCCTGGGGCCAACGGCTTGGGACGCCCGTGCTGGACTACGTGAATCAGGCTGCGAACGAACCACAAGACCGAGTGCAAGCCGAAGCAGCCGAACGTGGAGATCAGGAACGTCATCAGCACCACGTAGACCCAGTACAGAACGGGATCCCGGTCGGGATTGCGGTGGTCGGCGTGCGGGTCGAAATCCCGGTAATTCGGCGTGGCTTCAGGATGACATTTCCTGCAAGTCTCCAGACGATTCGCGGCAGAGAGTTTCGACGCGGGGTCGGACGCGGGCAGGACGTCATGGGCGCCGTGGCAGTCGGAACAGGTGGCGGCCGGCCCGTACCCCAACTCGGTCAGCGCCCCGTGCGTGCTCATCGCGTAGCGGCTGAACAGATCGGCGTGGCAATCGCCGCAGCGGTCGGGCACGCCCAGGCGGAAGCGCGCGGAGTCGGGGCGGTGGGACTCGTGGCCGGGGTGGCAATCGGCGCAACCCGGCTTTCGTGTCGCTTCTGGGGAGACCGTCCCGCTTTTAGTTTTCCCGCCGGGCACGGCTTCGCGCCGGTGTACGCTCTTCTGGAGTCGCTCCTCGATGAGCCGGTGGCATTTCCCACAGGTGGCGGCGACGTTCGCGGCGTTGAGCGTGGAGCGGCTGTCCGACGCCCGGTACACGCCGTGGGCGCCGTGGCAGTCCGCACAGACGGCCGTGACCGAGAGTCCGGAGCGCTGCAAGGCGCGGCCGTGTACGTTTTCGCTGAACGCGTCCAGGTCCTTTTCATGGCAATTGCCGCAGAGCCGCACCTGGCCGTCGAGGAACACGGGCGATTGACGGTCCCGGACTGACACCATGCCGTGCGCTTTCGGCCCGTGGCACGCGCGGCAATCAAGAGGCAATCGGCGATCCGACCCGGCCTTCTCGCCCGCCTCGCCGTGTACGCCCGCTCTCAACCCGGACTCCTCTTTCGCGTGACACCTGGCGCAAGCGTTCCACACGTCGAGCGAGGGCTTTCGAAAGCCGTCTTCCTTGGCGTGAGCGGGGTTAATCTCCTGGGCTTTGTGGTTGCCGCCGTGACAGTCGTGGCAGTTCACGCCTTTCTGGAAGTGGACGTCGTGGGCCAGACTCTCGGCGGAGACATAGAGGTGGCGGTTCTTCTCGTCCCACAGGTCCTTCTCCCCGTGACATTGCACGCACAGGTTCTCGTCGGGCGGGACGCGGGAGCCGGCGACGGGCACAGCCAGAGGGGCCTTGATCGGGGCGGAAACACATAGGCTCAGGAGCAGCGTACTCAGAAGTGTGCTCATCGGTGGATCGATCACGCGCTGCCCGAAACCTTGGGGCCGGCGCAGCAGCTCGTGGTCGCTTCATGCCGGGGCTCCGATTTGGCGTCCCTGGCGAAGAAGGCGTCGGACAAAAGGCCGAGAATGGTGCCGCTGGCGATGGCCGTGCCCACCATCAGATAAGCCAAGACATGAACGGGCGCCAGGAAGTAGGCAACCGTCACACCTACCAGAAAACCCACCGACACCAAGACCGCCTCTCTGGCAAGTTTGTTCGTGGAAGCCCGCTGACGGGGCTGTGCGATCTCTTCCTGCTTCGCTTCCTTGGCTTCAAGCTTACCGGGCTTCCACCGGACGGGCGCCGCCGCGTCGGAGTCGAGGGCCGCCGCGAGGGAAGGCGCCATGATTCGCACCGGACGGGCCAGCGCGGCGGCCGTGGCCTCGCTCAATCGCTCCGGGCTCAGCGGCTTCTGGAGGTAGTCGGAAATCCCCAGTCGCGAGGCCTGCTCGGCCGACTCCCGGCTGGGATAACCCGTAATCATCACCACGCGCAGGTCGGGAAACTCCCTCGACACCACCCGCGCCACCTCCAGTCCATCCATGTCCGGCATCCTGAGGTCGGCCAACATCACGTCGAATCGCTCGGCCCGACAGGCTTGGATGGCCTCCTGTCCGGACTCGACGGTGCGGACGTCGTAACCCGCGTCCGTCAGGGCCAGTTTGTAGCTTTCGCATACAATCGTCTCATCGTCCACGACCAGAACTCGTTTGTTGGCAACAACCATTTCAGCACCTAGCACCTTTCTTGGATCGCCCACGGTTTGCACGAGAGCACTTGTCCGATCACCCGGCGAAGCGTTTGCGGAACCAACGGCTTGGACACGTAGTCACTGGCGCCCAAGCGGATCGATCCCTTGGCGTTCTCGATGGACGGGTAACCCGTCATCATGACGACCTCGGTTTGCGGCGAGACCCTGCGAATGGCCCGCAGGAGGCGAAGCCCCCCCGAACCGGGGATTCTCAGGTCCAGCAGCACCACGTCGAAACGATCGCTCTCGATTTTTCGCATGGCCTCGTCGCCCGTGAGCGCTACACTCACGTCGTAGCCGTCGGCCGCCAAGATTCCCTGGCAGCACTGGCAAACGATCGCATCGTCGTCGATTACCAGAATCTTCGCTGGAAGACCCATAGCTCTACTCCTGGCTGTCAGGTTCCGCAACTATCGTGCCATCCACCGAAACGAAATCTGTGGAAGCGGCAATAGAATCGTAAACGACGTATAAATAACACGTTACGATTCCGCATGACCCGCTGTTCAGAACCTGCGAAGTAGCCTGAACAATTGGGGGGCATATTCTTAGCATCCACCACGTCAGTGGGTATCACGCTCCTATTCGCCGTTTGGTGCCCTTTTTTCCGTGAGTTTCGAGGCCCGCGGTGGCCCCGCACTTGTATAGAAAAACAATGCACCACGATAGGTGGTCAGTCTTCATCTGAAACAGGGGCACCGCTCGGCAGCGTGATCTGGTACTTGCGCATCAGGGCCTGGAAATTGGGACGCTGCATCCCCACTTCGATGGCGGCCCGTCGCACGTTCCAGTCGTTCCGCCGCAGAGCTTCGGTGACGAACTGGCGCTCCACCTCCTCGACCGATTTCTCGCGGAGCTCCTTCTTGATCTCTTTGAGCTCCTCGCTCGTCTTCGGCACGCTACCCGTCGAGTGCGGTGACTGGTCCCGGATCTCGGGAGGCAACTGCTCGCTGACGATGGTCTGGCTGGTCGCCAGCCCCACGGCGCGGTGTCTCACGTTCTCC
>CAYTJV010000398.1:0-7402 GCA_964438165.1 uncultured Planctomycetaceae bacterium
ATGAGTCGGCCGTTCGTGTCGCGCAGGCTGAGCCGTCCCCAATACGTCCCCGGAGTCAGCGCATGGCCAAACGCAAGCGACAGCTCCCCGTGCCGAGTCGCCTTGGCTTGGGTGCGGGCAACGGGCTCCGCAGTGGCGCGGCCGACCGCGAGCTCGACCGTCACCTTTTCCATCCCCTTGTGCCCTGCGAGCTTGTATACGGCCGTGACCGCCGGATCGCCGGAGTAGAGAATCTTGCGCTCCAGGGCAAAGTCGGCAACAACAGGCTCCACGAACCGAGTGAGCGCCATGTCGTCGATGAAGAAATCGACACGGTCGCCATGCTTGTAGTCCGCTTCGGAAATGTTGAACTGGATGCGCTGCACGTCGGCCGGGTCGGCCAACTCGGCCACGGGAATGACAATCTTTACCCACGCATCCTTCTTGACTTCCTTGAGCGGCCGGTGCGTGCTCCGCTTGGGCCCGCTGTGGTAAAAGCCGGCGCCCACCGGAACGCTCGGCAAGGACCGGCGGCTGGTCTCGGCGTAGATCCAGCACTCGAAGCAATCGTAATCCGACCAGTCGGTCCGCTTTGCCTTCGCGAAATCCTTGCCGACGCGCGGCCAACCGACCGGATAGTTCTTCTCGCCCTTCGTGTGGTCCACCACGTTGGCGAACTTGAGCGAGAACCGGCCCTGCTTGACATGCTCAGGGCTGGCCGAGATCGTGGTCTCTTCCGGCGACCCGTTGTACCAACCGGAGGCGTCTTCCATGCCGTCCAAGACGAGGCGTTCCTTGTTGGCCTCGGCCCGGATCGGCACGGCCTTGTCCGCGGCGAAAACACCGGACGCTGGCACGAGTGCGGCGATGAACAGGATTCTCCAGGACATGCTCGCGGTCTCCGATTTCAGGGAAAGCCCACGAGGACCACTCTACACCCAGGGGCCGTGCTTCGCAATGCAGCGTCAGGCCCTTGACCACGCATTCTCTATCGCTCATGATCGGGGGCGCGAGGCGTTGCCAACTCAACGTAAGAATAAATTCCTTGGAGTAAGAGGAGATTACCCATGTGCGCAGTCACCGGCCGCACGCTCGTTCCAGCCGCGGCACTTGTCTGGTTAGCGATGGCCTGCCCTTGGCCATGCCTTGCAGAAACCCTGGACATCGGCAGCCCGGCGCCCGATTTCCATCTTCCCGGCGTGGACGGCAAGACCTACACCTTGAACAGTTTCCGCGAGGCAGAGATTCTGGTCATCGTCTTCACCTGCAACCACTGCCCCACGGCCCAGGCCTACGAAGACCGCATCGAGAAGCTGGCAGCCGACTACAAGGAGAAGAAGGTGGCCGTGGTGGCGATCTCGCCGAACGATCCTTTGGCGGTGCGCCTGGACGAGCTGGGCTACAGCGACGTGGGCGATTCGTTCGAGGACATGAAGATCCGCGCGAAAGACAGAGGATTCCGGTTTCCTTATCTCTACGACGGGGAGCATCAGAAAGTCTCCCTCGCCTACGGCCCCTTGGCAACGCCCCATGTGTTCGTCTTCGACCGGACGCGGAGACTCCGCTTTGTCGGCCGAATCGACAATTCGGAGAAGCCCCAGCGGGCGACCTCCAGCGACACGCGCAACGCCATCGATGCCCTGCTCGCGGGGAAGTCCGCTCCGGTCGAAAAGACCAAGGTCTTCGGCTGCTCGGTCAAGTGGTCCGACAAACGCGATTCGGTCAAGAAGTCGCTGGCGACGTGGGCCAAGGAAGAGGTTGGCCTGAAGCTCATCGACGAGAAGGGCATCCGGGCGCTGGTGAAAAACGACGGCAAGAAGCTGCGCCTGATCAGCTTCTGGGCCACCTGGTGCGGCCCTTGCCTGGTCGAGCTTCCCGAGTTCGCGACCATGAACCGCATGTATCGGCACCGGGACTTCGAGTTGGTTACCATCTCGGCCGACTCCCCCGAGGAGAAGGCGAAGGCCCTGGAAGTGCTCGCGAAGAACCAGGTGTCGGCCACGAATTACTTGTTCGACGGCAATGACAAGTACAAGCTGATGGACGCCGTGGACGAAAAGTCCTCCGGCCCGCTGCCGCACACCGTCCTGGTCGCCCCCGGCGGCAAGGTGCTCTACCGGAAGTCGGGCCCCTGCGAGCCGATGGAAATCAAGAAGGCCGTCGTCGGCTACCTGGGCCGGACTTATAAGTGAAGGCCGGCGCATCGTAGCAGGCACACTCCGTGTGCCGTCCGCGGAACGACTCAAGACGCCGGCGGACGGCACACGGAGTGTGCCTGCTACTGTCCGGCCTATTCCACGAGCATCAGGGACCGGATCGCTTCGTCCACCGCCGAATCCTGCCGTTGCCCGAGAAACGGTCCGCCGCGGCGTCGATCGGGGGTTGTTGCGTCGGCCAGGGCTGCCAAGATGGACTCGGAAATCGTCCCTGGAAGCCCCGGCACGGGATCGTTGTCGAGGATCGAGATCGTCGGCACGGCATAGGCCAACACATTGTTGGTCTCACCCGCGGCTCCTTCATCGACCTTGTTGCCGGGATCGGCCACGACCAGGAGGTGGGTCGCCCCGAGAGGAACGTACTGGATATTACGCACGATCACGGTGGCGGCAGCTTCGTTCCAGTACACGGGAAGGACATCGATCAGGCCGTTAGGCAGGATATCGCTCGCACTTGGGCCGCTGGCCCAGGACACGGCGACCTCGGTCACCGGCGACGAGCTCGCGGCATCGGCCACGTTGAGCGGCGGGCCGTTGACGGCGAACCCGATCGTGACGTCGTTTCCCTTGCGGACCGGTTTGGTCAGGCGGATGTCGAAGGGGTCGTTCGCTTGGGCGCCCTGCGGCGCGAGCGTGCCGGACCACGATGCCAGCCCGAAATCCATCGCCATGAAGAAGTCGGCCGCGCTGAAGCTGCCCATCCCGGAAAACGCGCGGTTCACAGGCGGATAGTACGGCTTGGTAGCGACCTTCACGTCGCCCGTCAGAGAGCCGTTCGTCTCCGGCACGTTGGCGAACGACGTGGAAACATGCAGCGTTCCCAAGTCGGTACTAAGATCGCCGCTGCCCTTGGCGCTGAACCTGCCGTGGGTCGGACTATTGAAAACGGCCGTGCCGTTGAGGGTCATCGGGAACTGTTCGGCCGGCTCCGACACGACCACCGTTCCCGGGGCGGTGAACGCCATCGTTTTGAACCGTTCCTTCAGGCCGGCAAAGACCGGCGCGAGGAGGATCGTGCCGGTTCCGGAGGCGTCGGCCAAGGTGGCGTTGCTCGGGTTCGATAGCTCCACTAAGAACGTCTCCTCGCCCTGCTGCGTCGGATCGGCCTTGACGGCCACGGAAACGGTTTTCCGGGTCTGGCCCGGGCCGAACCTCAACACCGCATCGCCGACCGCCCGGTAGTCCGCTCCCGCCTTGGCCGACCCGTCGGCCGTGACCCAGTACACCGTCACTGCGTCCGCCGTGGGGGCCGACAGGCTCACGGTGAAAACGGCATTGGTCCGCCCCGAGGCAGGTTCGGAGACCGTCGCATCGGCAATGGAAATCGAAATCGGCTTGGGCAACACCACGTACTCGGAGAAATCCAGGCTCAGGGTGTCCTGCGTGTAGGTCAAACCGGCCGTTTCGACCATCTCCCGTTCGCTGAACAAGGGCGTGCTGCCGCCGTATCCTTCGTTAAAGGCTTCGAGGAACATGTTCGCGAAGGCCGCCTGAACCACCGTGTGCGGGTGGATACCGTCGCCCACGAAGGCGTGGGTCGCCTCGACGCCGCCGTCGTTGGTGATCGTCACGCCTCCGATGACCTGCGAATCGGCCGGCGACTCGTTGGTCCCCAGGTACCGCTTGGAAAGCGAGAAGAAATCGACCATGGGGATGCCGTAGAGTTGGGCAAGCTGCTCGATGCGGGCGTTGACCCCCGTAATGACCTTCGTCACCCGCTCCCGTTTGGTCCAATCGGTGAAATACTCCCGGGTGATCGGGGCCACGCCATAATCGCAGATATCCGAGACCACGAGTTGCACGCCGTTGGTCTTGATCGTCTTAATCGCCGTCTGGATGTTTTTCACGACCTTGTCGGCATACCTCGCTATCTGCCGCGTGTTCCACGTGCCCGTGTAGATTCCATAGTAGGCGGAACCCGCGGGGCCCGGCAGAAAATCGTTCTGCCCGATCATCAGCACCGCCTGCTTCACCAGGCCGCTCTGGATCTGCCGGGCCAACCCGGTGTGCTGGCCGCGGCCAAGCAAGGTGCTGGTCGTCGCTCCGTAGCGAGCCCAGTTGTAGGCGTAGCCGTCCAGACGAGGTTCCTTGTTGGCCTGTCGCGGTCCGAAATCGATCCCCTTGTGCTCCGCCAGCAGCTCCACCCAGTTCTCGGCGTAGGCGTAGCTGGCCCCGCTCCTGTCATCGTCGTACTCATCGCTCAGGCTGTCGCCGGCCACGCCAAACCCCGTGCCGGAGTTGGAGGGGCCGACCGAGAGAAGTTGCCTTGGCTCCAGAGGCTCGCAACGCAACGGGCGGTGGAAGCGATGCGTCTTGGAACCGCGATTGCCTCGCGCGTGGAAACCCCCAGGCAGCCGCTTGCCCGCTTGTCTGGAATCGCTCTTGGCCATAATTCGGCTCCTCGGTGATTCGGACTTCACCCGACGACCTTAAGGCGTATCCAAAACCGCGCCGGGCAGCCGCAAACATCCGAAGTCTCAAAGACTTCGGATGTTTGTGCGACACGCTCCAGTATAATTCGACTTCCTCACATAGCCAACGGGCGGAATCGGAGAAGAGGCGCGGGTGCTCCCCTTGAATTGTTTTTCCGTTGATGCTTCCCAGAAGGTCGCGCGTCTGGTACCGTATTGGCGGAAGCCTGGGATAATCGCCCGTCAACGAGAGACAAGGAGAGCCTTCATGGAAACGCCTGCACCAAGAATCCTCCCGCTCGATTCGGAAGCCCAAGCGGCGATGAGCCGCCGGAAGTTCGTGGAAGGCACGTTGGCGGCGGCCGCAGCGGCGCCTTCGTTGGGGGCCCTCTCGGCCTTTGCCGCGGAGGCTGCCGCGCCGAAGGCGAATCCGCCCGCGATCACGCGGAAGATCAAAATCGGACTGATCGGCTACGGAGGGCGGGGGAGCTGGATCACGAGTTTCTTTCAGAAACACGGCGGCTTCCAGTTCCACGCCGTGGCCGAGTACTTTCCGGAGATTGCCGACCAGGCCGGCAATGCCTTGGGCATCGACAAGACCCGCCGGTTCTCCGGTTTGTCGGGTTACAAGCGACTGATCGACAGCGGCGTCGAGGCCGTCGTGATCGAGGACATCCCCTGCTTCTACCCCGAGCAAGCCAAAGCCGCCGTCGAGGCGGGATGCCACGTGTATATCGCCAAGCCGGTCGCCATCGACGTGCCCGGCTGCCTGACGATTCAGTCGGCCGCCCAGCTCGCGACGCAGAAGCGCCGGTGCTTCCTGGTCGATTATCAACTTCCCACCCAGCCGCCGAATATCGAGGTCGCCAACCGCATCCGGGAGGGCGGGCTGGGGCGGCTGGCCCACATCCTTTCCTACGGCCTGGACTCCGGCGGAACCCCACCGCCAAAGGGGCCAACCCTGGAAAGCCGGTTCCGCGGGCAGACCTGGACGGGCGATATTGCCCTCGGCGGCGACGTACTCCTATTCTTCGACATCCACATCATCGACGGCGTGACCTGGGTCACCGGAAAGCGGCCGGTCGCGGCGTGCGGCCGGTCCCGGATCTGCCGGCCCAACCCCAATGGCGACCGCATCGACTTGTCAAGCGTGGTCTATGAGTACGACGACGGCGTGGTTTGGAACCACGTCACCAACTCGCTACCCAACAATTGCGACTTCACCCAGTTGACGGCCAGCTTTTTCGGCATGCAGGCCACCGCGCACATTCAGTACTGGAGCGGCAAGGTTTATGTGCGCGGCGGGTCGAAGCACTACGTCGGCGAGATCGGGAGCGTCTTCGACGACGGGGTGGCGCGCAACGTGGCGGAGTTCTATCGGAACGTCACCGAGGGGCATTTCGACAACCCGACCGCCAAGCGCGCCGTCGACGGAACGCTGGCCGCCATCCTGGGTCGAGAAGCGGCAGCCCGCCGCTGCTATCTGACCATGGAAGAGGTGATCCGGGAGAACAAGAAGCTGGAGGTGGATCTCAAGGGTTTGAAAGGGTAGCCCTTTACGGCAAGAGATCGGCCGCCGAGATCCGGCCGACCTCGCGCCCCTCGATGACTACCGCGATCTCGTCGAGGGGGCCATAATCCTGGCGACTTGCGTACGTGGGCCGCTCCGACGCTCCCGTCGGCTCCAGGTAGACCTCGATCCGGCGGTCGATCAGATTCACGATCCAGTAGACGGCGATCGCCGCCTGGGCGTAAAGCGCCTTCTTGAACGTGCGATCGGACGGGAGCGTGGCGTCGGCAACCTCAATGACCAACGCCACCTCGCTCGGCGAAGGGTGGCGGTCCCGGTAATCGCGCAGCTTGCCGCGGACGACCATTCCGTCCGGCTCCGGCTCGCTGGTGGCCAGGGTCACAGGTCGTTGACTCTTGACATGCCATCCTTCGGGCAGAACGCGGTCAAAGGCTTCTCGAATCAATTCGGTCGCTAGCCCGTGGGGTGGGTTGATCGTCATTTTGCGCACCAGAATTCCATCCAAGAGTTCCATCCGGTCGTTCTCCGTCAGAATGCCCTGGCGGATCATTTCATGGTACTTCTCCACGCTCAGCCGACCCACCGGTACCGGGAGGACGGCAGCGTCTGCAATGAAGAGCCCGACAGTTTCCGCAGTGACCGACATCGTGCTCACTCCTTGACCGCATCTAGTGGAGTACGTTTCCAACGTGCCTCTTGGGACGCAGGCACGTTGAAAACGTGCCCTACACTGGGCGATACATCCCATTTTCGGGTGGGCGCGTCCCGGAGTCAAGTGCTGACGCAAATTCTGACAACCTCGACTGCAGCGTGACGTCCAGCAATAGATAGGGACGAGTGGGTCCCTTGTCCACGGCGGGGCCGGCGCGCGACAATACGGAGAACCTGTGAATGGAGAGCGACGATGAAACGCAAGCATACTCAATGCCCGTCGGCATGTCTCTTACTGCTCCTGGCAACAGTGCAGGCATCTGCGGCCCAGGCCGCCCCACCACCGGCCAACGCCGCGGGGCGAGCGGCAGCGCGGATCCTGGTGGTCTATTACTCCCGCCATGGAAGCACCGAGAAGATGGCCCAGGGCGTGGCCGAAGGGGCGCGGCGCGTCCCCGGCGTGGAGGTCGTTGTGAAGCAGTTCCAAGACACAGCCAAGGAGGACCTCGCTGCCGCTGACGGGATCCTGCTGGGCTGCCCGACCTTCTTCGCCAATATCCCCGGTATGATGAAAACCGCCATGGACGAGTGGAACTGGAAATGGAAGGTCGATT
>CAYTJV010000399.1:0-7395 GCA_964438165.1 uncultured Planctomycetaceae bacterium
CCAGCCGGTCGAAGAGACTGAGGTCGCCCAAGCCCATGGCGACGATCAACTCGGCGGCTTGCGAAGGTCCGAGGTCGGGCGGCGCCACCATGGTGGCGCGCAGCGGTGCGGGGGTGGTCTTATCCGTCGGCAGATACTCTTGGCCGGCCAGTGCATCGTCGAGGATTGTGCCGTCCTTGCCCTTCAGCCAGAAGGCGATGATCGGAACGAGGTTCGGGTGCCGAATCCGCTTGACCAACTGCAACGCCCGGAATTCCTTGCGGCCCTCTTGGCCACCAAGATGGATGATCTTCAGGGCGGCTTCGGCTCCACCCGGTGCAGTGGCTTTCCACACTTCGCCGAAACCGCCGCGACCCAGGAAGCTCGACAAACGATAGCCCGATCCCGGGACGGGTTCATCGCCTTGGCTGTAGGTATGAGCCATGAAACAGACGTCCGTTCTTTCGGCAGCCGGCGCGGAGGATTCACGTGGGCGCCATCCGGCGAGCGCGGCTTGCGTGGCAACGGAAACGCAAGCACCCCCCGTGTAGTGTAGGCGTCTCGACGGATTCCTGCAAGGGCGGTAGCCCGTGGTCAATCCACCGGGACCGTCACCCGGAGCGGCCTCGGCAGGCCGATCGCCCCGTCGACGAGCTTCTGCCGCGTGCTGAGCAGCACGCGGTAATTTTCCACCTCGGCAGCGGTCGCGTTCTCGTAGAAGAAGGTGTGGCGAACGACACCCGTGCTCCTGCTGTAACGATGGACGGCCCGCTCGGGCACCGGCTGCATTTCGACCTTCACCGAGTACAGGTCGCTCCCCGCCGGGTGCCGCTCGGTGACGATCACCCGGAAAGGCTCGCCGGAACGGCGGCCGGGAACCGCGTCCATCTCAAAGGCGACTTGGGGCGCCCCGTCCAAGAGCGGCTTGCGCTGGCGAAAGCTGCCAACGGTAAGATCGCGGTCGGGCGGCGTCTTGTGGAGTTTGCACCACACCTGGATTTCGGCCTCTTTGGCCGTCTCCGGCCAGTTCGGCGCCAGGCAGGTGAGCACCGGCACGGGACAGTCGGGCAGGAACTCCATGTCGTAGAATGCATATTCCATAACGTCGGTCGGCACGGCGGCAGCGACGGGGCGGATTTGAATCCATGCCTCCTGCGGCCGGGGACTGAATTGCTCCGCATCGGCGTTCTGAACCGAGACGAAGAACCGGGCCGCCGCCGCCCGCCATTCCGGCAGATGGGCGGCAACATAGAAAGAACGCTTCTCGGCATCCTCGGGGGCCGGAATCTTGTCGCATGCGTCGCGCAAACCCTTCGTATAACGATGATACACCAGGCGGCACTCGTTCCGCTCTGCGTTCTTGGAAAGGAACAACTCCAGGGCTTCGCCCCCTTCCACGGTCGCCCGAGCTTCCGCCGAGTGGTCGGGATCGATCAGCCCAACCCGATAGCTGGCGCCTGTCGCCGGCGGGCGCTCGAGTACGCAGGGAGTGTTCAGTTCCAACGGCTCCGGGGTGACGCGTCGCCGGCCGGGAAGCGTCTCCACCACATACTGGCTCAGCTCCAGGGATCGCAGCAAGGCCGCCAACAGCCCGCTTGGATCTTGCGCGGAGTGAAATGCGAAACTGTGCGTCTCCAAGAACTTTTTCAAGTCGTCGAGGCTTCGCCGTTCTTCGTCGTTTCCGGCAGTGAGTTGGAAGCCGACGACATCGAGCCGGATGTCTTGATTGCCAGGTCTTTTCAATGCTTGTTCCACGTCGGCCAGGTATTTCATATCCGGGCCGCCGCCGCTTTGTTCATTGACCCCGTCGGTGATGACCACAATGCGGCGCTGGCCCACGTTGACCTCGCTCCGCAAGTCGTTGATCGCCTCGATGATGGACAGGTAGAGCGGCGTTTCACCCAGGTTGTGCAACGTCGCCAGTTTGTGGCTCACTTCGTCGAACTCGCTCTGGTTGAACGGGCCGGGCGCCAGTGCCAACTCGACGTCGTTGCTGGGGTTGATGCCCGCCATCTCGGGCGGCCGGGGGATGAATCGCCGCGGATTTCGCGGGTTGCGAATGACAACCTCGCTCGGATTGGCGGGATTCCAGCCGACACGATGTCCGTAAAGCAGTAAGCCCACGTGGTACGGATTCTCCGGCCCGATCAGTCTGCGCAAGATCTCCGTCAACGTATTGCGGGCCAGGTCGAACCGGGTGGTCGCCTTGCCCTCGACGACCTGAGGAGCCCCCATGCTGCCCGAGCAATCGAATACGAACATCACGGCGCTCGTCTGTCGCAACTCACCACGTACGGCGATCGTCGGCTTGGGATAGTCCGGCCGCGTATAGACGATATCCAGCCCGGCCGCCGGCGGCACGTAGAAATCGTCCGACCGTACGTGGCCGCGATAGAGCGCGACCGCTTGCAAGCGGTCGGCTTTTTGCAGGCGGGCATCGTTGGGAATCCAGTACTCTGGCGTGGGCCGTTTGCCGGGCTCCGCCACCGCGATGCCCAGGCGGCGCAGGGGCTCCTGCGTTTCGCTCCACAGAGGCAGCAGCCCCGCGGAGTCTTGCAAGTAGACCGCTGTCGTGCCCCGGGGAATGTACTCGGGAACCGTCACGGCGAATGCGTGCCGCACAGACGGATCCTTGGCGTCAACGAAAACATTCTTAGGCTCCACGACAGGCTGGACGCCCTGGCGGGCGGCCTGCACCAAATGGTCCACCGCCGCTCTCCAACGTGGGACGCTCTTACGAAGCTTTTCCGCCGACTCGCCGTACGCCCGCGTCACCAGCGCGAAGTACGGCTCATCGTGGCCTGGGGCGGGGCCCCAGAAATCGTCCGCCGTGCGATTACCCTGCCAAAGCAGCAAATAGTGCAGATCGAGCCGGCGCAACGGGTCGGCCGGATCCACGCCCAGCTTGCCTCGCAGCCGGGCATCGAGGAATGCCGCGGCCGTGCGCGCCTGCCTATCGGCCCTGCCATCGCCCGCCCGCACGACCTCGGCGGGCTGCGACGTCTTCTCCTCAAGAAGCTTGGCCGTGGCCCGCAGATGACGTTGGGCCAATTCCGGCAGATCGCTCAGCCGCCGACGCAGATCGGCGCCTTGGCGGGCGAGCCGCTTGATCAGCAGCTCGCGGCTGAGCGCGCCGCGATCGCCCGCGGCAGACCTGCCTTGCGAAGACTCTTGACTCGATGCCTCGCTCGAGGGCGGAGCGTCCGAGGATCCGGCGCTAGCGAGAATTAGCGCCATAGGAGGTTCGTCCCAACCTCTTAGCTGATCGAGCGAAAGCTTGGCAACGTCGATATTCTCCGCGGCCGTCTTTTCCGTTACAGCAACTTCGTACCGAGTGCCGACGGGGGCAATCTTGCGAACAATCGACAGATACTCGTCGCGGAGCCCATTGCGCTGCTGGCCGCTCAGCAGCGGCGCCGCCAGCACAGCGGCAATGCGCCGCAACGTCTGCTTGTCCTCGCCGGCAGTCTTCAGAGCGGCACATTCCCCCTGAAACATCCCGTCCAATGTCTGCAACCTGCCGTCGAGGCGCGAAGCCAGTGCCGCTGCCTCCGGCGGCCACTGCCGGTCGGCAAGATGTTCGTCGAGCCGCGTGGCCAAAGCTCGGGCGTCGTCGATCGCGGAACGCAATTGGGCATCGGCCGAGTCGGCGTCGCCCTCACCCCCTGCCCCTTTCCGGGCACCGACCGAAGGTTGGTCGGGAGAGGGGAGCATGCTCCCAGCGCCCTGTTGCCGCGCGAAAATCCATTGCGCCAGATAGGGAATCTCCGCCCAGGCGCGATCGCGTGTCTGGAAGGCTGCGGCGATTTCGCCGGCCCGGCGGATTGCCTCGGTATAGGCACCCCCTTTTCCATTCTCTCCGATGGCGTTTTTCCAAAGCGCATCGGCCTCAGTCAGAGCTTGAGGCGAGCCGACAAACAGCCGGTCCTCCGCATCCCGACGCGACTGGTCGGCTTTTTCCATGAGCGGCTGGAGCCAGTAGAGAACCCTCACGTCGGTCGGCGCTGCGGTCTGCTCGGCGAGATGGCGGGCCAGCAGCGCGCGATGGACATGGCCGGAAGCAGTCTTCCACAGCGGGGGGTCGAGATGTTGGACGAGCATCCGCAGGAAATGCACCTCGATCAGGTCGTGCGGCGGCCGCTGCTCGGAACCATCCACGAACTTCAACACGCCCGGCAATTCGCTGGCCCGCGTCGGATCGGCAAGGAGCCAGTCCCAGGCCGCCGCCGAGGCGGCCAGGTACGGGTATTGTTGACCGGGTCTGGCGGCGGGTTCCGACACCGGCTTCTCTGCCGGCTTTTCCGGCGGCTTCTCTGTTGGCTTCTCTGTTGGCTTCTCTGTCGGCTTCTCCGGCGGCTTCTCTGCCGGCTTCTTCCACGACGCAGGCAGAGCCTCGAACTGGGCAGCGGAAGGCCACGGTCGGAACTGCCGAGTCAAGGGAAGGCTGTAGGCCGCAACCTCGTCGCCGATCGGATCGTGATCGATCGCGACGGCCAGCGACTCGGCTTGTTTTCTGGCGTCGGTGAATTCCCCTTCATAGGCTTTTCCCGCTTCCACCAGTTGTTCCAACCGCAGCAGCTTCTGTTGGAACTCTTCCCACGCCACCGGTTGGAAGCGATAGGGGATCTTTCGGCGGAGTTCCGCGTGCTTCTCCCATAGTGCGCCGATCTGCTGCCACCGCGGGTCGGCGTCACCAGGCGCGGGGATCGAGGTCTGCTGGCTGGAATGGCGGAAGACGATCGGGAAGTCGGCGTTCGGCGGCAGCAGCATGGGCTCCTGAACATCGCCGCGATTCTCCGTGACCCACTGTCCGACATAGGCTTTCAGATACCGGTGCAGTTCCTGAAGGGAGACTACTTTATCGCCGTTTCCCGACTGCTCAATGTCGGCGGCGCCGCCGAGCCCTTGCTGGAGAAAGTGGCCGAAGACCGAACCTTTCAGTTCCGGCGCCGCCCAGCCGACCTGTCCCGGCCCGGTCGAATTGAGCACGCATAAGTTGGGGATGTTGACTTCTTGGAACACCGTTTGCAGCCGTTCGGCGAAGCTGTTGTAGAGCAGCCCAAGGTTCCAATTACTGCCCATGCGGGTGGCGTCGAGGATCAGCAGTTTCTCGACTTGGGTCAGCGACTTGCCGGGCTGATCTTTCGGAAAGAGTTGTTCGAGCAAATCGCGGACGCGCAACCACTGGTCGCTCTTCCAAGGCGACGCGCCGGGTGGAATTAGACATGGCTCGGCTTCTCCGTCGACCGCGCCCGGCATGCTGAGATAGACAACCACCAACTGCTTGCGGGGGCCGCCCGGCACCGTGGCCTCGATCTGCCGACGGATCGCGGCGACGCCCAACTCCTTCGATTCCCATGGAACCATCGAGCAATGCAGGACTTCCTGCCGATCCAGTGCTTGCAACCGCTCGGCATCTTCCTGAGCCCAGGCGTTAGGGGGCAGCGGCGCTTCGTAGTTGGTCGCCACCGCCACTAAGACCGGAGTGCGCAGCGGCGTCCACACGAGCCAGGCAATGAAGCCGGCCACGAGCGCCAGGAAGAGCAGCGACCACGCCGCGATCCTGATTCCGTGCCGCATCACGGCTTGCTCGTAATCGGCGTCTTTTTTCTCCGCCCAACCGGCGGCCTTCCGGCCGTCGGGCCGTGGGCTGCTCGAGGAGGCTGCCGGCTTGCGGCGCCAACTCGGGCGCTCCGGCCGGTCCGCGGGAGAACCAGGATTGTTGGCAGGCATCGTGCGACTCCGATTCCTCGACGGTCACTGCGTGCGCGTCAGCGGCAATGAGGTGTAAGGCAGGATCTCGTCCGGAGCCGCCGTAGGTGTTTGCGCGCCCTGGGTGAGATCGGGCACGGACCGCTTCACGTAGGCGACCACTTCGTCGAGCGTGATGGTATCGCCGCGGGATGCAGCATCGCTGCCGCCCAGGGCCTCCAGCAGGCATTTGGTGAACGCACCGTGTTTCCAAGCGGCTTTTTCCGCCGACCGCTGTTCGCCCGTCGCCGCCGTGACGGTGAAGATGACGTCCTCCTGCAATTGCCGCACGGCGTTCTTCAAGTCGCTGGCACGGGGCGGCTGGATGGCGCCGCTGTAACAGGTATCCAACAACACCAACTTGCGACAAGGAATATCCGCCAGCCCACGGAAATCCTCCCAACCGAGGCAGGCCGAATAGTCCTTCTCTTGGAGGTCCGAGAGCTTGAAATCGTAGCCTACGAAGTAGTACTTTTGCGTGTCTTCATCCACGACGCCGTGGCCGGCCAGGAAGAAAACGATCAGGTCGTCCGGCTTGGCGACGTTTTTGAGGTTCGCCTTGAGTTGCTCGGCGGTCTCTCGCCATTTTTGTGGCGTGACATCCTTGTCGGTCAGCAAGACGGTCCTATCCAGAGTGTAAACTCCCTTGGAGGCAGCTTGCAGTTTTTCGGCTACCGCCTCGGCGTCAGCCACGGAGTAGGAGAGCGGCTGAATCTTGGGGTCACGGTATGTGTTGATGCCCAGCACGACCAGATAAAGCTTTGGCGGTGGAGCAGGGCCGGACTCGGATCGCTGGATCACCACATCGCTGAAAGCCGCCGTTGGCGCATCGGTGCCCACGATCACTTGAATCAGGTTCCGCTCGTCCTTAGGCAAAGGCACCGTCCACTGGAAGGTCACCTCCTTTCCGCCGTCGACATCGCGCTGGCTGAGTTGTTCCTGGCCGGTGGCGACCACTCCGTTGGCGAACACCCTGGCGCGGACCAATTTGCGATCGGCGGGAATCTTGACGCGGGCCTTCACGATCGTTGAATTCTCGCGCACCATGACGCCTGCGGAGGGCGCCAGGATCGTGACTTGCGGCGTGGCGGCGATTTGCTCCGGCAATACCTCGTGCAAGTCCGACTTGGGCGGAGACGCAGCAGCCTGGCGAAACGCCTCGCTTAGGCTCCCGGCAGGCAGCAGCCGATCCAACACGTCGGGCCGTTCGAGCTTCTTGTAAAACTGGTCGGCACGGTAGAAGTCAGGCAGCGTGTGCAGGCCGCGGTTGACCTGCCAACCGAAGAGGCGGTAACCGTTCATGGAGGCGTCGTAGTAGCCCTGCGGCGTCCAAAACGCCCACTCGTCGCTGGTGGCGACGAACAGGGTTGCCAGCGGCTGCCAGGCGGGCAAGAGTTGAAAGGGCGGCCGAGCCGCGCCGCCACGGGTGACTTCGAAAACAACCTGGGTCGCCCAGGGCGCCGTTTGCAGCGTTTTCATCATCGCGGCCGGGCGGTTCTCCGTGCGCTCGGCCTGTTCGGCCGGCCAGCGGATGGCGGTTACGGCGTCCCCCCCGCGCAGGCCCTTGCCGAACAACGGCCCGGCCGGGTCGAGAGCCTTGACAAACCATTGCCCACCCCGGGCTGTGGAAACGGGCCCCCAGCGGCCGCGCAACTCCCCCCCCCC
>CAYTJV010000400.1:0-7391 GCA_964438165.1 uncultured Planctomycetaceae bacterium
GCGGCGGTTTCGGTGGTCGCCTGTGGGCTGGTTTGGCCTCCCTCGGTCTTGAGCGTCGTAGCGCCGGCCTCGGTAGCGGGCTTTGGGTCGTCGGCAATGGCCGTCCGGAACGCCGCCATGGCGGCCACGGCCAGAAAAAACGCGCCCAAGATGCGACTAGACAGGCCCATTACCGTTTCGCCCACCTTCGTCTGAAAGCACTTTTCACGTTGGAGCGCAACGGGAACACGTCAAAGGGGTCGGGAGTGGGGACGTGATAAATCGGCTGCTGCGTGGATACCGGTTTTGCTCCAGGTTAGTCGGTTGTCCGGCGAAGGCATTCCTCAGCCCCGAAGGGGCGAAATACGATAGCCCAGGGCAACGCCCTGGGGAAGAAGCGGTTCCCAATGAGCGCCGAAGCCCTGAAGGGGCGAAATCTGCTGTCTGCATGTGGCTCGTATGCCGCCCTTTCAGGGCTTCCCATTTCATGCTCAACGCCTCTCCCCAGGGCGTTGCCCTGGGCTATCATATTCCGCCCCTTCGGGGTTAAAGACGTCCGACGCTAACACTCCTGTTGTGACACATGCATTTCGATACTTTTTTCTCTTCGGAACAGAACCAGGATTCGTCAGGCTCTGGCTCTTTCACCCGTCCGCTCCCGACCCCTTCGGTCTGTCTGCGCGACAGAAATCTCCCGCACAGCCCCTGGTTCCATTATGCTCTCCCCCAGAGGAAACGCAACAACCCTATGCGACTGGGGTACAATTCCGAACAATAGGTCTTGTCCGCTGGACCGAGAGGCGTGGGCCCTCTGTTCAATCGAGGAAAGTTTATAAGTCCTTTGCACAACTAGAGTTGCGACTCTTCCCCAATGCCACACCACGACCCGCAGAACACAGCACGTCGCCTCGAAGACCTCGCCCGGCAGCGAATCCTCACCCTCGATGGGGCTATGGGCACGATGATTCAGCAGCTTGGGCTCGATGAGGCTGCCTACCGGGGGACCGATTTTGCCGATCATCCGCGCGAGTTGAAGGGCTGCAACGACATCCTCTCCGTGACCCGGCCGGACGACATTATCGCGATCCATCGCGCGTACCTCGAGGCGGGCGCGGATATCGTCTGCACGAACACCTTCAACGCCAACCGGATCTCGCTGGCCGACTATGATCTGACCGACCGCGTGCGCGAGATCAACCTGGCCGCCGCCCGCTGTGCCCGCCGGGCGGTGGAGGAAGAGGGGAGAAGGGAGAGGGGAGAGGGGAGATGCGCGGACGCTCCTCTGCCGCGCGCGGGAGCGAATTCATCTTTTTGTCATCCATCTTTCTGTCAAAACTCCTCTGTCCCGCGCGCGGAAAAGAAAGAAAGCGGCGATCAATCGCCGCACTCCAAAGGCTCGCCCCGCTTCGTCGCTGGCTCGATTGGTCCTACCAACCGCACCGCGTCACTGTCGCCGAACGTGAACGATCCCGGGTACCGCGCCGTGACGTTCGATCAACTCGCGGCGGCCTACGGCGAGCAGGTGGCAGCCCTGGTGGAAGGCGGCGTCGACATCCTCCTGGCGGAGACCGTGTTCGACACGCTCAATCTCAAGGCCTGCCTGTTTGCCGTCGAGGACTACTTCGAGAAGCGCGGCCTGCGTCTGCCGGTGATGGTCTCGGTGACGATCACCGACCTCAGCGGCCGGACCCTTTCCGGGCAGACGCTGGAGGCCTTCTGGACCTCCATTGCCCACGCCGAGTTGTTCAGCGTGGGGATCAATTGCGCCCTCGGGCCGGAGATGATGCGCCCGCACGTCGAGGAGCTTTCCTCGCTCTGTTCGGTGTGGACGAGCTGCCATCCCAACGCGGGCCTTCCCAACGAGTTCGGCGGCTACGACGAGACGCCCGAGCAGATGGCCCGCGTGCTGGGCGAGTTTGCGGCCAACGGGTGGCTGAACATCGTGGGCGGGTGCTGTGGCACGACGCCGGCCCACCTCCGCGCGATCGCCGCCGCCGTGGCCGACCATCCGCCGCGCAAGCCGCCGTGTGCCGACCCGCACACCCGCTTCGCCGGCCTGGAGCCCCTCGTGCTCCGTCCGGAAAGCGCGTTCACGATGATCGGCGAGCGGACCAACGTGTCGGGATCGCGAGCGTTTGCGAGGCTGGTGCGCGAGGGGCGGCTGGAAGAGGCCGTGACGGTCGCCCGCCAGCAGGTCGAAGGCGGCGCGAACATCATCGACGTGAATCTGGACGACGCGCTGTTGGACGGCGAGGCCATGATGCCCCGCTTCCTCAACCTCCTGGCCGTCGAGCCCGACGTGGCCCGCGTCCCCTTCATGATCGACAGTTCCAAGTGGTCGATCCTCGAAGCCGGGCTGAAATGCGTTCAGGGTAAGCCGATCGTCAACTCGATCAGCCTCAAGGAAGGGGAAGATGCCTTTCTGCACCAGGCCCGGCTCGTGAAACGCTACGGCGCGGCCTGCGTGGTGATGATGTTCGACGAACAAGGCCAGGCAGTCGCCGCGGAGCACAAGGTGGCCATCGCCCGCCGCGCGTACCACCTGCTCACCGAGAAGGTCGGCATGAATCCGGCCGACATCCTCTTCGACCCGAACATCCTTACCGTGGGCACGGGCATTGAAGAGCACAACCGCTACGCGGCGGCCTTCATCGAGGCCACGCGGCAAATCAAAGAACTGTTTCCCGACGTCAAGGTCTCCGGCGGGGTGAGCAACGTGTCGTTCGCCTTCCGCAGCGCGGAGCCGGTGCGCCGGGCCATGCACTCGGCCTTCCTGTACCACGCGATCGGCGCGGGGCTGGACATGGCGATCGTCAACGCCGGCCAGCTCGACGTCTACGAGGACATTCCGCCCGAGCTGCTCCGGGGCGTGGAGGACGTGCTGTTGGACCGCCGCCCCGACGCCACCGAACGGCTCATCGCCCTGGCAGAGTCGCTCGCCGGCCAGCCGGAGCAGGCCAAGGCCACGCTCGCCTGGCGCGAGGCGAGCGTCGAGCAGCGGCTGCGCCACGCCCTGGTCGAAGGGGTTGTCGAATACATCGAACAGGACGTGGAAGAGGCCCGGGCCCAGTATCCCAGTGGCCTGGCGATTATCGAGGGCCCGCTGATGGCCGGGATGCAGGTGGTGGGCGACCTGTTCGGCGCCGGCAAGATGTTCCTGCCCCAGGTGGTCAAGAGCGCCCGGGTGATGAAGAAGGCAGTGGCCTATCTGCTCCCCTTCATGGAACAGGGTCAGGACGCTTCCGCGCCGCAGAGACGCGGCCGCGGCACGATCGTCATGGCCACGGTCAAGGGCGACGTGCATGATATCGGCAAGAACATCGTGGGCATCGTGCTGGCCTGCAACAACTACCGGATCATCGACCTTGGCGTGATGGTCCCTTGCGACAAGATCCTCCAGACCGCCATCGACGAGCATGCCGACCTGATCGGCCTGAGCGGGCTGATTACGCCGAGCCTCGAAGAGATGGTCCACGTGGCCCGGGAAATGGACCGCCGCGGGCTGGATTTGCCGCTCTTGATCGGCGGGGCCACGACGAGCGCCAAGCACACCGCAGTGAAGATCGCCCCGGCCTACCGGCACATCACCATTCATGTGCCCGACGCCTCGCGGAGCGTGGGCGTGGTCGGCCGGCTCATCCAGCCCGAGCCGCGGCGGGCGTTGGACGCGGAGAACCGGGCCGAACAAAAGCGACTCGTGGAGGCGTACCAGCGCCGGCTGCAAACCGAGCTCGTGCCCTATGCCGAGGCGCTGGCGAGGCGGTTTCCGACCGACTGGAGCGCGGTGCAAATCGACACACCGGCTTTCCTCGGCGCTAGCGTACTCGACGATTATCCGCTGGAGGAGCTGGCCCAATACATCGACTGGTCCCCCTTCTTCATGACGTGGGAGCTGCGGGGAAAATACCCCAGGATCTTCGACGATCCGAGCGTCGGCCCCGAGGCGCGGCGCCTGTTCGACGATGCCCAGAAGCTGCTCGATCGGATCATCCGCGAGAAGTGGCTCCGCGCGCGGGGCGTGTACGGCTTCTGGCCGGCGGCCTCGGTCGGCGACGACATCCTCGTGTATGTGGGGCACGTTGGAAACGTGCCCCACGGCGAGCTGGCCCGCTTCCACACGCTGCGGCAGCAGTGGCAGCGCAAGGGTCAGGAGCACTTCCTGGCCTTGGCCGACTTCATCGCGCCGCTGGAGAGCGGGCGCGTGGATTACCTGGGGGCGTTCGCCGTCACGGCGGGCGTGGGCGCGGCGGAGCTTGTGGCGCGCTTCGAGGCCGAGCACGACGACTATAGCGCAATCATGGTCAAGGCCCTGGCCGACCGACTGGCCGAGGCATTTGCCGAGCGTCTGCACCAGCTTGCCCGCCACGACTGGGGCTACGGCCGCGAAGAGAATATCAGCAACGAGGATCTCATCGCCGAGCGCTACCGCGGCATCCGGCCCGCCCCCGGCTATCCGGCCTGCCCGGACCACACGGAGAAGCCGACCCTCTTCCGCCTGCTCGACGCCCAACGGCACACCGGCATCCGATTGACCGAGACGCTGGCCATGGACCCGGCGGCCTCGGTGTGCGGCCTCTACTTCGCCCACCCCCAGGCCCGCTACTTCTCCGTGGACCGCATCGCCCGCGACCAGGTCCAGCACTACGCCCACCGCAAAGGCTGGACCCTCTCCGAAGCCGAGCGCTGGCTGGCCCCGAACCTGGGCTACGAGCCGTGAATGGCGGCTACATGAGCAGATTGGGCGCGGCAAAGGGGTCAGAACTATTTATCGGAAGATGAGAGCAGGAAGTCCTCCTCGTAGATCTGTTCGAGCACGGTCTTGACGGCCTGCTCTCGCGATTTTGTCCTCCAGGGCAGCGATGCCCAGGGGGCGTTGTCGTCCGTCGGCTTTGGGAATCCATGCCCGCTTGGAGGGCTGTGCCCGGTAGGCCCCACAATTCTTTCATCCGCTACTCCTTGCCGGTTTTAATCGGCGCTTTCTCTGACTCCTTTTCGGGCCCCATGAGATTCTCCTGATGCTGATCCGACGCACGCTCTGGGTTGCCGCATGCGTCGGAGTTCATCAATTTTCAAGCCGGCCGGGTGTCAGTCCAGCGACGAAGCCAGGGGCCGGTGACCGTCGAATCGAAAGGATCGGCTGCCTTCTTGTCCATTGCATCAGCGACGCGGTTCTTCGCGGCCCAGGCCGTCCAGTCGATCCGGTAATGTGGGTCCCTGGCCGTCCGCATGAGGATGCACTCTTTGACCTTCTCAAAGCCCGATGGCTCATCCGGCCGCTGCCAGCGGAGGTCCACGCTCCAGCGGATTTTGTCGGAGACGTTTTCCGTGCTGCGATGCGGAATCAGTTGGTTGATCAGAAGCAGCGAGCCCATGGGCATCTCGCACCTGACAACCTCGCCCTCGGGAAGGTCTTCGTCGGCGATCAACAGATACCAGGACTTCTCATGCCCTCGCGTCCGCTCCGGCCGGTGTCGGAAGACCTCACCGCTGCGGTGACCGCCGCGGAGCACCTGGAGCGTGCCGTTGATCGCGTCGGCGTCGATGAAGGGAATCCAAGCAGTGGGTTGGAGCGTGCGCTCGGCGCCGGGCGTCAGATAGGCCGTGTCCTGGTGCCAGGGGACGGTTGTCAGTGGATTGAGCGGCGTCTTGGATCGCAGGTTCCACACCGGGTGTCCCGCGATGTTCGGGCCGAGGATCTGCTCGACTATGTCGAGTAGTCCCTTCGATGCCCATAGGTCCGCCAGCGCCTGTCCCAAAATTCCGCCGATATGGATCAGCACCGCGGCCCCAGGGAATTCCTCTTCCAGCTTCGTCAGCCGCGTGTAAAAACCCTCGTCAGCATGCTTGTTCCGAATCTTGCCCGCCGCATAGAGTCGTTCGGCCAGCCGATCGACCAGCCCGTTGATCCACTCGACCACGGGCTGGAGTTGCTCGGGCTTAAAGAAGTCACGGACGATGACAAAACCATCTTCATGGAACTGATGAAGTTGGGCATCGGAGAGTCGCACGGTTTGGAATCCTCCACGAATGATTGGGGCGGATGGCCGGTTTCGAACCGAGCCAGCGGGTTGGCTTCCAGGCCGCTGGGCGTAACCACGGCGAATCCCTGCCGCAAGGACCTTAGTCTCATTCTTGAGCGTCTTTCGCGATCGACTCGGTGCGCAACAGTTGCGCACCCTCACAAATCCTCGATCCCCAACTCCTCCAGCACGGTAACGAACTCGCCGAGGATCATGCACGTGGCGCCCCAGATGCAGTGCGGCGGCCAGAAGAAGTGGGGCGCCTCGTAGCGCGTGCCTTGGTGCTCGCGCACATGGTAGCCGAAGTTCGCCGGATCGACCAGGTGGCCAAGCGGGATCTCGAACAGATCGGCCACTTCTTCGGGGTTGGGGTTCATCGCCGGGCGGCGCTCGGCCGTAGCGACCCAGGGCTCGATGCGGAAATTGCTGGCGTGGACATAGATCGGCGAAAGCGGTCCGAGCACGCGGATCGGCTCCTCGATGGCGCCGAGCTCTTCGTGGAATTCGCGGAGCGCGGCTTCCTGGCTCGTTTCACCGGGGCCGATTGCCCCGCCCGGCAGACTCACCTGTCCGGCGTGCGCCGGCAAGTGCTCCGGCCGCAAGGTGAGCGGCACCTGCCAGCGGTCCTGATGCGGATAGACCAACAACAGCACGGCGGCCAGCCGGGCGTCCGGCGGCAACCAGTCGTAGTGCCGCCAGAGGCGCGGTCGTGGCTCGAATCGCGAGTTGACCATCGGGCCGGGAAGCGGCCGCAATAATCGCGCCGCCAGGAGTTGCGGGAGGTCCTCCGCGTTCATCAGGAAGCGCCACGTCGCAATAGTGCTGAAAGCTTTGGCCCAAGGCAACAGACGAGCCATCGCCACCGCGTTCCACGAGCCACTCTGAACTGTTGCGTTGGGCCATCAATGAGGACCACCCAGTCCGCCGTAATGTCGTTCCCGATGATCGCGAACGGCCGGTCGGTGACGGTCATTTCAAGGCTATCAGAAGGCTTTCCGCGTCGAGAATCTCCCAGCGTCAGCGGGCGCCCGCGGGTCGCGTAGAGCGGCGGGACGATTTGGAAGAGTTCGTCCAACTCCTGGTGGCTGTAGTCGGCCACGGGCTTTGGCAGCGGGCAGATGGAGACCTTGAACCAGTAGGTATCTGAATGCGCAATCCCATGCGTGCCACGAACCAGTCTCCTTCTTCCCTTGCGGAACGGAATACCATTTTGTCGGTGCTCATCAACAACGGCGGCCGGTATCGAAGAGATGCGCGATCCCGTATCGAGAAGCGCATCGCGATAAAATGCGCGATGCGTTCCCCGTGCCGGGCTTTGGATTCTCAAAACAAGAAAAGCACCGGAGCCCCGCGATTCAAACAGGGGGAGGAAGGGATGCCATTTCAAGGCAT